>NZ_JADZGI010000001.1:0-317514 GCF_015865035.1 Novosphingobium aureum
GGACAAGCTGTCCGTCTATCTTGGCGACCGCCCCGGTTTTCCGTGTGTTTCGGAGTGTTCCGCTGCGGTGAGAGGCCCTCTAAGGGACCATTCTGATTCGGTCAAACCCCTTTTTCAAAAAAATGTCAGATTGGCGAAAATTCTTCGCGGACGCCGGCTCGAACCTCGTACGGACATGCAATCATCCTGGAGTTGCGGCGATACCGTCCGGATGCTCGCGCTGCGATCCGCACCACTGGCTAGCTGCCATCCGGCACAGCCTGGGACACTACCCCAATCACAGGAAAGAACACGCACGCTCGCGTGAGGGCAGGCACGCGTGAGCGCACGCACGCGCACAAGAGCCCCCAGAAAGCCACTGGAGTTAGTGAGCTACTCGTACCGGATTGGAAAAATCGCTCCTGCCGCGCCGTGGGCCGACATTCACCATGAGCTTACCGAGGCGCTGGTCAGAGCATTGCCTTCCGGCTGATCGCATGTGCCTGCACTCTCGGGATATCCCGTGGCCGCAACGCGACGGGCGGCGGGCAGCGAAGCCCTCGAATGGCCAAATCTAGACCAAATATTAACCATTGTGGCGCAGATTTTCGGGACGTCAGATAGAGGACCGAGTGGCCCGTGCACTTCCCTGTGCAGCCGGTCGCAGGCATCATCGACATCATGGAAACGCGCGAATCGGATGCGGGTTTCCAAAACAAGGGTTAGCCACGAAATGACTGCCGCATCCCGGCCCCAGGCCGCAGAGAACCTGCACCAGGCAATGTCCAAGGCCCGCTCCGGGGTCATTGGGGTGGTGCTGCTGAGCATCGTGCTCAACGTGCTGCTGCTGACCGGTTCGGTCTACATGATGATGGTCTACGACGAGGTGCTGCCCAGTCACTCGATCCCGACGCTGGTGGGCCTTCTGCTCATGGCGACTGCCATCTACCTGTTTCAGGGGTACTTCTCGGTCCTGCGCAGCAAGATCCTCAACGAGATCGCTGCTTCGGTCGATCTCGAGATGGCCCCGCGCATCCAGAAGGCAATCAGCTATCTCTCCGTCCGTGGGCACAATGCGCTCGAGGCAATGCTTCCCGTGCGCGACGCGGACCAGATTCGCTCCTTCCTCGCCTCGCCCGCGCCCGCCGCGCTGATCGACCTGCCGTGGATCATCGTTTTCCTCGCCTTCGTCACCTTGCTGCACGTCTGGCTCGGGGTCGCGGTCCTGATCGGCGCGCTGATCATGATCGGCCTGACCGTGCTCAACGCCAAGCTCACCGCACAAGGCCTGCGCGAGCTGACCAGCACCTCGGCCTCGCGCTCGGCGATGGCCGAGGCCAACCGGCGCCACGCGGAAACCGTACGCGCACTGGGCATGGACGGACGCATCAACGACGAGTGGCTCTCCGTGAATGCCCGTCATGTCGCACTGCAGCGCCATTTCGCACAGCTTTCCGGCGTGCTGGGCGGTGTCAGCAAGGGCTTCCGCCAGTTCCTGCAGTCGGCCGTGCTGACGGTGGGCGCGCTGCTGGTCATCCGTGGCGAGGCCTCGGGCGGCATCATTTTCGCCAGCTCGATGCTCTCCGCGCGCGCACTCGGTCCGCTCGACCAGGCAATCGCCCACTGGCGCGGTTTCGCACAGGCGCGCGACGCATGGCGCCGGCTCGACACCCTGCTTTCCCGCCTACCCGAACCCGCACAGGCGACCAAGCTGCCAGCACCACACCGCAAGCTGAGCGTCGAATCGCTCACGCTTGGTCCGCCTTCTGCGCAGGAGGTGACCTTGCGCAATGTCAGCTTCGCACTCGATGCCGGCGACGGGCTCGGCATCATCGGCCCGAGCGGTTCGGGCAAGTCGACCCTGTCGCGCGCGCTCACCGGGATCTGGGATGCACGAGCTGGCTCGGTGCGTCTCGACGGCGCTGCGATCACGCAGTGGCATCCGGACGACCTTGGACGCCATGTCGGCTATCTGCCGCAGGACGTGCAGCTGTTCGAGGGCACCGTCGCGCAGAACATCGCACGCTTCGATCCCGAAGCCAGCAGCGAGCAGATCGTCGCCGCAGCGCAGGCGGCCAATGCGCACGAGCTGATCCTGCGCCTGCCGCGCGGTTACGACACGCCTGTCGGCACCGACGGCCTCGCGCTCTCGGGTGGCCAGCGCCAGCGCATCGCGCTTGCCCGCGCCTTCTTCGGCGACCCGTTCCTGATCGTGCTCGACGAGCCCAACGCCAATCTCGACAGTGAAGGCGACGTCGCCCTGCTGCGCGCCATTCACGGCGCGCGCGAGCGCGGCGCGATCGTCATCGTCGTGGCCCACCGCCCGGCGGTCGTCGAGGCACTGAGCCACGTCCTGTTCCTGCGCGACGGCCAGGCCCGCGATTTCGGTGCCTCGAGGGACGTGCTCGCACGCATCCTCGCTCCCAACCGCCCAACCCCCGTCACGACTGCCGTCTCGGCCTGAGCCCCTCCCGGAGAACCCCAATGGCCACTACCCTCCTCATGCCGCTGCCCGCAGCTGGCCAGGAAATCCGCTGCGCCGACACGATGCGCACTGGCGTGACCAAGACCGTGCGTACGGCCAAGATCGCACTCGGCACCTTCGGCGTCGGTGTCTTCGGCATGGCTGCCGTGGTGCCCATGGGCAGCGCCGTTGTCGGTTCGGGCGAAGTCCAGGCCGAATCGCTGGTAAAGGAGATCACCCATCCCAACGGTGGCGTCGTCTCCTCGGTGCTCGTCCACGAAGGCGATCACGTGAAGAAGGGCGACGTCCTGATCCGCTTCGACACCACGGTCAGCGGGGCGAGCGCCCAGTATTCGGCGATGAGCGTAACCCAGTTGCTTGCGGCCAAGGCACGCCTCGAGGCGGTACAGCGCGGCGATGGCACGATCACCTTCCCCGACGAACTGACCAAGAGCGACGATCCCGCAGCCAGCGAAGCCATGGCCGAGGCGCAGCGCCAGTTCGACGTCGATCGCGAGAAGAATGCCAGCATGCGCGGTCAGCTGCAGGAACGCATCGCCCAGCACCAGCAGCAGATCATCAGCGACCAGCGCCAGGCAGCGGCGCTGCGCGAGCAGTACGACCTCATCGTTCCCGAACGCGAGGGTCTGCGCCAGCTGTGGAAGAAGAAGCTGGTCTCGATCAATCGGCTCAACCAGATGGAGCGCACCGCGGTCGAGCTGAAGGGGCAATCGTCCTCGCTGGCGGCGCAAGTGGCGCAGGGCCGGGCCCAGATCGGCGAAGTGCGCCAGCAGATCGCCAACCACGACCAGACCGTGCGCTCGGAAGCCGGCAGCCAGCTGATGACCGTCAACTCGCAACTCAACGACCAGCGCGTGCGCGCGGCCTCGGCCAGCGACACCTACGATCGCAGTGCGGTGCGTGCACCCTATGGCGGCGTGGTCGACAAGCTCTCGTTCACGACCGTCGGCAGCTTCGTGCCGCCCAGCCAGCAGATCGTCGATATCGTACCCGACAATGACCTGATGGAAGTCTCGGTGCAGATCAGCCCGATGGACATCGACCAGATCCACGTCGGCCAGCCTGCACGGGTGCGCTTTGCCGCGTTCAATACCGCGACGACTCCCGAGATCCGCGGCAAGGTGGCCTTTGTCTCGGCAGAGCGCACGCAGGATCAGCGTACGGGTGCGTCCTATTACCGGGCTCGCGTTTCGCTCAGCCACGAACAGCTTGAAAAGCAGGGCGCGATGCAGCTCAAGACCGGCATGCCGGCCGAGGTCTTCGTCGAGACCGGCAGCCGTACCATGCTGTCCTACCTGACCAAGCCGCTGCGCGACCAGTTCCAGCGCGCGTTCCTGCAGGACTGACGCGCGCCGCCGGCCCACCGGGCCAGTCGAACCGGCCAGCCTGTCGAAAGCGCGCGCCAGCGCCGCAAGATCCGGGCGCAGGTTCTCGGGGTGGGGAACCTGCGTCCGGTTCCCGATGACGGCCGACGGCCTTCCTCCAGCACGGCCTGCGCCTGTGGAAAAAGCGCACCGGGCTCTGGCGGTTAGGCTCAGTTTGGTTCCTGCAAACCTTGCGCTTGGCCGGGCCGCTTCTAGTCTGGCGCGGTTCACGCAAGATGCGCGAGACAGGAGCTCCTATCCATGAACCCGGTCGTGACCGTCGTCGTGCCCGCCTACAATGCGCGCGAGACGATCGCCCATACCCTCGCCTCGATCCAGGCGCAGGACCTGCGCGAGATCGAGATTCGCGTCGTCGACGACGGCTCGCATGACGATACGCGCGAGATCGTCGCAGGCCTCGCCGGCGCGGACCCGCGCATCGTCCTGATTACCCAGCCCAATGGCGGTGTCGCCCGGGCGCGCAACACCGGCCTTGCCGAAGCGAACGGGCGCTTCAGCGCGTTTTGCGATGCCGACGACATCTGGCATCCGGAAAAGCTCACCAGGCAGGTCGCCTCGCTCGAGGCTGCCCCCGGCGCAGGGCTGAGCTATGCCTGGCATCGCCGCATCGACCCTGAGGACCGTCTGCTCGCGGCCTCGGCGACGCCCCGGATCGAGGGCTCGGTCCTGCATCGGCATCTCGAATGGAACTTCATCTCCAACGGCAGCACGGTTCTCGTACCGACCCCGCTGGCGCGCGAGACCGGCTTCGAGCCTGCCCTGCACGAAGCGGGCAACCAGGGCTGCGAAGATTACCTGTTCCAGCTGCTGATCGCGCGCAATCACCGCTTCGTGTGCGTGCCCGCCTTCCTGGTCGGCTACCGCATCGGCAATTCGAGCATGTCGCATGGGGTCGACCGGATGATCCGATCGCACCTGCAGACCTTCGCGATCATCGAAGCGTACGACCCGAACGACGGCTCGATCAAGCGCATCATCGCGCGACGTCGTACCAAGTTGCTGGTGGAACTGTTCCGCAACCGCATTCGGCGGCGCGACCTGTCGGCCGCGACGGGCGCGCTGATCGGCGCCTTGCGCAACGGCCCGTTGCGCGTCCCCGGTTTCATTCTCGACGAAGTAAAAACGGGCATGTCGCGCTACAGCGACATACCCGTCAGGAAGTCGAGCAGCGAAGCGCAGACCGGTCGGCACTTCGCGGAATTCGGAGCAGAGGAAAGCGACGGAGCCTGGGCTACGAAGCGCTCTGCACGCTATCTCGCCGCGCTCGGTGAACTCGATGCGCGGCGAGCAACGGTCGTCGGCTCAGTTTGAGCCGACGGCGAGGCGGGGTTCTTCCTCGCTGACTTCGTCGGAAAGGCGAACCGGAGTCGGCGCATTGGTGCTCGCACCCTTCATCACCTTTTCGGCGAACCACTGCAGGGTGCGGCGGATGCCTTCCTCGTAGCCGACCTTGGCTTCCCAGCCCGGCAGGGTCTGGCGGCAAAGCGTGAGGTCGGGACGACGGTTGGTCGGGTCCTGCGGGATCGGCGGGCACATCTTGAGGCGCGCACCGGGCACGAGCTCGACGATGTACTTGGCGATGTCGATCACCGGGATCTCGCGGTCGTTGCCGACATTGAGCGGGCCCGGATAAGCGATGTCGTCGAGCCAGAAATAGCGCTCGAGGGCATCGACGATATCATCGACGTAACCCCAGCTGCGCGACTGCTCGCCGCCGCCATAGACGGTCAGCTCGCCGGTGGTCAGTGCCTGGCTCAGGAAGTTCGACACGGCGCGGCCGTCGTCGGGACGCGTGCGCGGACCGTAGACGTTGAACAGGCGAACGATGCGGATGTCGATGCCGGTGGTGCGCTTGAGTTCAAACAGCAGCGATTCGGTGCAGCGCTTGCTCTCGTCGTAGGACGAGCGCGGACCGGTGCAGTCGACCTGGCCGCGATAGCTCTCGGGCTGCGGGGTGATCAGCGGATCGCCATAGACCTCAGAGGTCGAGGCAAAGGAGATGCGACCGCCCGGAACCAGCTTGTCGACGCAGTTCAGCGCGCCCATCAGGTTGGCCTTGATGGTCCGGACCGGCTCACGCATGTACCACGGCGGCGACGCCGGCGAGGCAAGGTGGATCACCTCGTCGAAACGCTCGTCGGTCTCGAAGGTCTCGATGTCGGCCTCGACAAAGTGCAGGCGAGGATCGTCGATATGTTCGAGGTTCTCGCGCACACCGGTCCAGAAGTTGTCGACGACAACCAGCCGATCCATGTCCGACCGCTTGATGAGGCGGTCAACGATGTGAGAGCCGATGAAGCCGGCGCCTCCGGAAACCAGTACTTTCTTGCCCATATTTCCTGTTGCCCCCGTCATCCATAAAAGAGCGGCCAGAAGGGTTGCTTTTCCAGCCGGAACTAACTGTTAGTCTCTCGATTCATTCGTTGCATTGCAACAAAAATATCCGATTGATATCTGCTCACAAAACAACACAAAGGAGGCGAAATAAGGCCTCCGGATTTATAGAACCGATAGGTGATTTTATTTTCTCGATGCCGATTAAGTGAAATTCATTTCAGCACGGTTAAGAGCGAAACTACTTTTCCATGATCGGCCCGAAGCTTGCGTCCCATAAGCTTCGCACGTTCCGGCTGGGCCTTGGGAGGGACTCGAGGGTCACTCCGAGGGCCATCCCCGGCTAACCCTTACAAGCTAACTCGTTTTTCCCCTTATGGCAGTGATAAATATCGTTGCTCTCGAGAAAAATGCATCATTTCGAAACAGGCCCGCGCGAACAATCTTCCTGCCAACACGCAACCGGCCGACTTGTTCCTGCTCACGCTCGCACTGGTGCCTCGATCTCGGTGCCCTTCGCACCTGCACATGGCCGCAAAAGTCGCCCCGGTGCGGCTTGCACCCTCCTCAGGCGGCCTGGGTGTGCCGCGCCCTGGGACGCGCGCGAGCCTGGCCGATCCGGCTGATCGCGAAGATACGGGCCTGGATCCAGTCGAGCGGATTGCGCAGGATTGCATAGAGCACGGCATGGATAACGATCGCGGTGCACATGATCCCGACGAACAGATAGGGCGTCTCGTAGCTCGGCATCCCGGAAAGGATGCCGGGGTAGATCGTCAGCAGCACCCAGCCATGCATGAGCAGGATCGGCAAGGAAGAACGGCCGAAGAAGCTCGCGGTGCGCCCCACCAGCGTGGGCGCCGTGCGCTGGGCCAGCCACAGCATGAAGATCGCGAAAAGCAGCTGCTGTGGAACGTAGACCAGGATCGAGCCGTACTTGCCGTACATCGCCTCCGACTGGAAATGCATGTCGCAGGTAAAGCACGGCCCGGTGCGCCAGATGCCATGCCGGTTGACCAGCGCCAGCACCAGCGAGAGCGCGAAGGCCGGCAGGCCCACCGCGTTCGAGATACGCCAGCCGCGCGGAAAACGCATTCCGATCAGGAAGAACAGCGTGGCCGCGGGCCAATTTCGCCATTCATAGATATTGTCGGGCAGGCCGAGGCGCTTGCTCAGCCAGACCGCCGCGATGATCACCAGAACAAGAGGGACGAAAGCCAGCCAATTTCGCAGAAAGACGTAAGCAAGAATGCGCGCGATCGCGAGGCTGAGGAAGAACCAGCCGATGAAGCCCTCGTAGCCGATCCCGAAGACCAGCGGCCTGACGAGCGCCTTTGCCGCCTCGAAGGGGGTCGCATAGGCTTGTCCGGCCAGCATGATGAGCCACCCACCAAGGTGCGAGGTGACAGCGAAGAGCAGCAGCGCGAGCGACATGCGCAAGATCGGCTCGAAGCCCTTCTTCGCCATGTTCGGTGCCGACATCCCGCTCAGCAGGAAGAAAGCCGATATCCCGGGGACCACGTACTTCAGCTGGAACAGCACCAGCCAGGCATTGGGACCCAGATGCGCCGCCACGCCGAGCATGGCATGGGTGTAGAACACGAAGACGATCATGTAGCCGCGCGCGACTTCCTGAGTCTGGGCGCTGTTGTCGTCCCAGGTCCCCAGCAGCCGCGGGTGCGCCGCAACGAGATCGCGCCCGGCCTTGCTGATGCGGGCCATCAACTGACCCGCGCTGGCTTCAATTCCCAAAGGAGCGTCTCCACTGGCGATGCCCCTCGTGCAGCTGGGCAACGAAGTCCGAGACCCCGATCATGCCCAGCGCCTCGACACGCTTCCAGTCGCCCTCGCCCCCGCCGAAGTGGCGCGCGGCAAGGATGGGTGCCAGCTTGCGGGCAAGGCCCGGACGCATCAGCAGCGCGCGCAAGTGCCGCGCATTCCACGGCTCTGCCCCGGGAGAGTGCGGCAAGGTAGCGATCTCGACACCGGCGAAATGAATGCGCACCGCGCTCGGGCGCATGGCGGCGAGGCGTTCCTCGGCCTGTTCGAGCCCCTCGGCGATGTCGATCTCGAGCACGCTGGGCAGGACGATGCCGTCATCGCCCGTGCCGAATTGGGTGATCTTGCGCCCCAGCACCTCGATCGCACCGCGCTGATAGCAGTAGCGCGTAAGCTGGCCGTTGAGCCGCAGGCGCATCCCGCTCAGCCCACCCCACTCGACGAGGTCGAGCAGCTTGGGACCGAGCCGCATGATGACGCCGTCGAGCGGCCCCATTTTCGGCAGCAACGCCCGACGCAGGCTGGCGCCCAGCCCGCGCTTGCGCAGCTGGCGCGGAACGCTGAAACCTGCCGCGAGCTGGGGATGCTTGATCGCCATCAGCGCGTCGCTGCGCCCTTCCTCCTTGGCACGGCGAAAGGCCGATGCCTGCGAGCTTGTCAGATGCTCCTGGTGCCAGCCGAGCGCCTTGGGCGCATAGACGAAGGGCACCTTGTGCTCCATGAGCCGCAAGCCCAGTTCCCAGTCCTCGCGGGCCCGGGCGAACTGCGGATCGAGCCCGCCGACCGCGTCCCACAGCGCGCGCGTCATCGACAGGTTGCCGGTGAGCAGGTCGCGGTAGGTGAAGCGCACGGAGGGCTTTGCCAGTGCTTCGAAATGCGCAGTCCACCAACGGCGCACATTGAGCCGGAAGCGATCGCCGTAAGCGACCGGTTCGGGCGGATAGGGACCGATCACCGCAGCGCCGGGCGAGCGCGCATGCGCTGCGGCGTGTTCGGCCACCAGCGCATCGGTCGGAATCACGTCGTCGTCGATGAACAGCAGCAACTCGGCACGGGTCTCGCGCACCCCGGAATTGCGCGCCATCGAGGGCCCGACCCCGGGCATCTCGATCCAGCGCAGCGCGAAAGGATCCGAGCGCGCCGCGAGCATTTGGGGCGATCCGTCGCGGCAGCCGTCGAGCACCACCACCACCTCGAAGGGCGGGGTATCGCTGCGCTGCTGCGCGAGCTTGTCGAGCACTTGCGCGAGCAGATCCTCGCGGTTGTGCGACGGGATGACCACGCTGATCGCTGGCGTCGGAGCTGGGGGGGTATCGATCTCGGGGGTCATGTCAGCTGCGCCGTGCCTCGCGCCTCGCCCGCAGGTAACCACCCGGTCCCGAACAGGCCCCGACGGCCTGGGCGATTGGGATACGGAAGGGAACCTTGTAGTCCGCCGAACGGCGCCGCGCCCTCAGTACGGCAGGAATCTGGTGACGCAGCCAGCGTGCCAGCGTGGTCACCGCGCGCGGGTTGCGTTCGAACAGCAAGGCCTTGGTGAGAATCGCGAAATAGCCGCACTCGTAACCGTGGATCTGCTGCTCGAGCTCTTCCATCGAACGACGATGCCGATGCCAGTTGAGCGCGTGGGGATCGTAGACGATCTTGTAACCGGCAGAAAGCAGGCGGCGAAAGTAGTCGGTGTCCCCGCCCGCCCGCGAGGCCGTGCCCGCATCGAGCGCGGGATCGAAGGGGCCGACGAGATCGACTGCGCTGCGACGCAGGGCAAGATTGACGCCCGCGCCCGCGATCCAGCCCTCGAACGGCTCGATCTTGATCGCGTCGTGAACCACGCGCTTGAACCCGCGCCCGAAGCCGCCGAGCCGCTGGAATGCGATCTGCGCCTCGCTCTCGAGTTCGAGCGCCATGGTCAGCCCTGTCGCCGCCATGACCAGCGGATCGTCGAAGTTGCGCACCAGGCTGGCGAACCATTCGCGGTCGGGTACGGCATCGTCGTCGATGAAGACGACGATCTCGCCGCGTGCATGTTCGATCGCGGTGTTGCGGGCGAAGTTGAGCCCCTTGCGCGGCTCGACGACGTAGCGCACCGCGGGATGGCGTTCGACCACCGCACGTGTCGCCTCGGTGGCGGGCGCATTGTCGACGACGAGGATCTCGGGCACGACACTCATCGCCTGCAGGCCCTGCAGGCACTTCTCCAGATCGTCGGGCCGCTCGCGGGTGCAGATCGCGACCGAGGCGCTGGGCAGCGCTTCGGGCGCGCATCCGGGCTCGTCCTCGACGACACCCAGTTCGCGGGCCAGCCAGCTTTCCCAGAACGAGGAATTCGCCGCCTCGGCAAGCTGGCGGTCGAGCGGGGCCTCCGGGTCGAACTTGTCGTAGGACAGGATCGCCTGCCCGCGCGGGCGACCGTCGATACGCAGCAGCACGCAGGCACCTTCGTAGCCCGGCTGCGGGTCGAGCCGCTCGGGCAGTGCCGCGAAATCGAGGTCGAGAACCTCCAGTGCCATTAGCCGCGCCCCTCCAGCATCGGAACCGCGTCATCTGCGCTGACGTGCCACTGGACCGGCGGATTGAGCATGCCTTTCGAGGGACGCGAGCCGATCACCCTGAGCGGATAAACGTAGTCGTGATAGTCGTAGACCTCGGACCAGTCCTGCGAGAACAGGCCGACCGAGATGCGGTACTGGCCCGGAACGAGATCGAGGCGATCGAAGGCGAGCGTCAGCTTGCCGTTCGGCAAGGGCACGAGAACACTGCCGAGAAGCGTGTTGTTTTCATAGCAGGCGATCTCGTCCTCGGTGTAGATGCCGACGACGGCCACGGCATCCTCGACCTGCGGGATACCGCGATACTCGAAGGTCACGCCCAGAGCCGCGCCGGAGCGCAGCACGTCGATCTCCTCGCCCGCGCTGTCATGCAGCGTGACCGTACCGATCTGGATCTTGCCGGAACCGAAGCGGTTGACCTCGTCCTCGAGCCGCTCGTCCGATTCGACCTGCGGCACCAGCGCATCGGTCTCCTTGGCGATCTTGGATTCGAGCCGGTCGGAATAGAGCGCGAGGGTTTCTTCGCGCGGGCCGTAAGCGACCATGTGGCCGTTCTCGAGGAAGATCACGTCGTCGCAAAGGGCATCGATCTGGCCCACGTCGTGCGAGACGAGGAACAGCGTGCAGCCGGTCTCGCGAATCTCGGAGACGCGGGCAAAGCACTTGTGCTGGAATGCCATGTCGCCGACCGCCAGCGCCTCGTCGATGAGCAGGATGTCGGGCTTGGTGTGGATCGCGACCGCGAAGGCGAGGCGCATGCGCATGCCCGTGGAATAGGTGCGCACCGGCGCGTCGATGAATTCCTCGAGCTCGGCGAAGGCGACGATGGCGTCGAACGCTTCCGCAATCTCGCTGCGCAGCATCCCGGCGATGACCCCGAGCAGGAACACGTTCTCGCGTCCGGTGAGATCGTCGGTCAGACCGGCTCCGATGTCGAGCAGCGCACCGATCCGGCCAGAGACCCTGATCGAGCCTTCGTCCGCCCGTCCGACGCCGCCGATCAGGCGCAGCAGCGTCGACTTGCCTGCACCGTTCATGCCGACAACGCCGACCGAACGGCCACGCGGCACGGTGAAGCTGACATTGCGCAGCCCCCAGTATTCCGGCTCGACCTTGCCGCGGCTCCTGAGGCTGCGGTCGAGCAGGTAACCCTTGAGCGTACTGGGGCGGCCGGAATTGCGGCTGCGATAGTACTTGCCGAGGTTTTCGACGACGATCGTGCCTTGCTTCATACCTCGTCCACGAAACGGTAGCTGACCCGACGAAACAGCCAGGCGCCGAATGCAATCAGCGGAACCGATACAAGCAAAAGCTTAACGATAAGGATTGCATCGGGAAAAGCGTGGTCGAGCAATACCGTACGGTAGCAATCGAGCAACCACGCAAAGGGGTTGGCCGTGGTCAGGAACGCGAAATTGTGATCGGACTGCAGGGGCCGGTAGAAGACCGGGGTCACGTAGAAGCCCAGCATCACGGCAACCCCGATCATGTGCTCGATGTCGCGGAAATAGACATGTACGGCCGCGGCGATGAAGCACAGGCCCAGAGTGAACAGGAACTGCACCGCGATGATCGCGGGCAAGGCCAGCAGCGCAGGGCCGGAAAAGCCGGTCTGGATGAAGGCGCAGATCAGCAGCAGCGGCAGCGCGAGCAGGAAATGCACCCCCTGGCTGACGATCGTGAGCACCGGCAGCAGGAACACCGGGAAGCCGGGCCGGCGGACCATCTCGCGATTGCTCGTGACCGCCACCGTCGCCGAGGTCAGCGAGGAACTGAACCAGCTCCAGGCCAGCACTCCGGCAAACACGAAAGTGGTGTAGTTCTCGATGTTGAGCGGCAGCACCGAGCTGAACACGGTTGCAAACACGATCAGCTGGCTGAGCGGCTTCATCAGCGACCAGCCGAGCCCGATCGCGGATCTTTGGTAGCGGATCTTCAGGTCGCGGCCGACCAGTTCGACCAGCAAGTCCCGCCAGTGCATGGCGGTCCGCGAATGCACGTTCACTCAACGTCCCCAATCTTGCCGCCTGTCGCCCGCCCCGCCATTGCGGAGAAGCCACGCCACAGCGGCTGGTTGCCCGAGCTATCCTTCTGAGAAGGAGCCGACAATTCGCTTTACACACGAAAGCTTATAGTAATCATACTGCAGTGCAAAATCTTTTGTAGCCTTTGCGCCTGACCTGCTATCTGCCTGAAACATGGTGGATAGCGCCATCGCGATCTGCCGACCGTCCCATTGCAGAACAGCCCCGGAGACACGATGCCAATCGTTTCCGTCATTCTTCCTGCCTACAATGCCGCGAATACGCTCGGCCATTCGGTCGCGAGTGTGCAACGCCAGGGTTTCGAGGACTGGGAACTGATCGTGGTCGACGACGGTTCCAGCGACAATACCGCCGACGCGGTCGCAAGCCTTGCCGCCGACGACCCCCGCATCGTGCTGCACCGGCAGGAAAACGCCGGGGCTGCAGCGGCGCGCAACACCGGACTGGCCATGGCGAGCGGCGCGTGGATCCAGTTCCTCGACGCCGACGACCAGCTCGAACCGGGCCATTTCGAGGCCATGCTCGCAGCAGCCGAGGCCGCGCCTGCGGCGGGCCTCGTGCATTGCGGGTGGCAGCGGGTGCTCGACAAGCAGCGCTGGTGGACCCCGCATCCCGCGTTCGATTTTGCCTCGCCTTTCGCGATTGCAGCGCGGACCTGCCCGTTCGCGATCCATGCAGTGATGGTGAAGCGCGAGATCATCGCCGGGCTGGGCGGCTTCGACACCACGCTCAAGGTCTGCGAGGACTGGGACCTGTGGCAGCGCATCGCGCGCAGCGGAACCGTGTTCCAGGCGGTGAACGATGTCTGGGTCGATGTCTACGTACGCCCCGGCTCGCTCTCCTCCGATCTTTCCAGCCACCTGCGCGATGGCCTCGCGGTAATCCGGCGCGGTCATGGCGAGGATTCGCGCATGGCCGCGCCGGCCCCGCTCCACGCTGGCGGAGAACCTGCCAGCGGGCTTGAGGACGCGGTCTGGTCGCACGCCTTGTGGGTTGCCTCGGCAGCGATCGGGCGCGGTCTCGACCCGCTCGACCTGCTCGAGACCATTCCCGAGAGGCTTGAGACGCAGATCGACGTGGCCATGCTCGCGCAGATCGTCGAAGACGCGCTCGTCGTTGGCGCGCTCGCGCCGTGCCCGCCGTGGCCCGACCTGTGGCAAAGGGTCGAAACCGGGCTCCAGCGCATGTTCACCTGGCTCGACGACCAGGCCCCCCAGGCCAAGCTCGGCAATCGCCTGCGCAACGAACTCTCGCTGCGCGTGGTCGAACAGATCGGCACCGCCCGGCCTGCCGCTATCGGCAATATCCGGATCGAGCGCGTGGAGCTGACCGCGACCATACCCTCGCTCGAACTGCCGGAGTGCGAACGCCTGCGCTGTGTCGTGCTGTGTCATGGCGAAGAGCTGTGCACGTTCGACCAGATCGTCTTCGAAGGCATCTCGGGGCATGCGCTGCGCCGCGCGATCGTGAAGCGCGTCGACAGCGAGGAACTGCGCACGAAGCTGGCCGACTGGCACTTGCACCACGGGCCCACGCGCTACTGGCAGGGGGCCATCACCGAACCGCGCAGCGCGCTGCGACTGTGGCGCGCGGCCACCCGGGCCCGCCTCGGTCGCGACCGCGCGGCGGGCCGGATGGTCTACGAGGACGTCCTCGACCTGCTCTATCGCGCCGAGCCGCCTCGCGAGGGACAGGCAAGCTTCGCCTCGATCCGCGATCGCTTCGCCGCGCCCGAACAGGGGATATTGCAGACATCACAGCTGGTGCCTGAACGCGAGAAGCAGGCGATGACCGGTCCGCGTCCGGGGGAGATCGTCGACTACAACAAGCCCGATTTCTGGGAAAAGCTATACGACGCCGACGATCCTTGGGACTACGGCAATTCCTACGAACTGCGTAAATATCAGCAAACGCTCGACATCCTTGGTGACAGGCGGTTCGGCAGAGCGCTCGAACTGGCTTGTGCCGAGGGCAATTTCACGCGCCTGCTGGCCAGGCGCTGCGACGAGGTCATTGCCTCCGACATCTCGCTCAAGGCGGTCGAGCATGCACGTGAGGTGCTGGCCGGGCACGACAACGTCAGCGTGGTTCAGCTCGACCTCGTGAGCGATCCGCTGCCCGGGATGTTCGATCTGATCGTATGCAGCGAGGTGCTCTATTACACCTCCGACTACGATGCCATCTATCGCTTCGCCGAGCGCGCTGCACAGCATCTCGCACCGGGCGGACTGCTGGTCATGGCCAATGCCCGCCAGATCGTCGACGAACCGGCAACCACCGGCTTCAGCTGGGACCACACGGTCGGAGCGAAGGGCATCGGCGACATGGCCGCGCTGGTCCCCGCGTTGTCGCTGCGCGCGCAATGGATCGCCCCGCTCTACCGCATCCACTGCTTCGAACGCAGGCACGAGCCCCGCGATGCCGGGACCGAGCCTGCGCCGGATGCCGGCGCCGCTCTGCCGGACAGCGATGCCCCCGACATCAGAGCCATCGACATGGCCTACCCGCTGCCAGCCCATGTCGCGCGACAAGTCGTCTGGCGTGGAGGCACAGACATGCCTGCCAGCGACGCCTGGCAGCCCTTCCCGATCCTGATGTACCACCGAATCGTCGAGGACGGCCCGCCCGGTCTCGCGCAGTGGCGCACCAGTCCGCAGGACTTTGCCGCGCAACTGCAATGGCTTGCCGACAATGGCTACACCGGGGTTACGCTGGCGCGCATGGCCGAGGCGTTCACGCAGGGCAAACCGCTTCCCGCAAAATCGGTGGTGATCACTTTCGACGATGCGACCCGCGACTTCCTCGACAACGCGCTGCCGCTGCTGCACCGCCATGGCTTCCCCGCGGCACTGTTCGTGCCTACCGGGGCCGTGGGCTGGTGCGCGCACTGGGACCGCGGCCATGGCGAACCTGCCCCGATCCTCGACTGGGAGGAAATCGCCTCGCTGACCAATTGCGATGTCACGGTCGGCTCGCACGCGATGGACCACGTGCGCCTTACCGGCCTGCCGCCACGCGATCTCGCGCGCGAGCTGATTGGCTCACGCGCGACGCTCGAGGGACGGCTCGGCACCGCGCCCGATGCCATCGCTTATCCCTTCGGCGCCTTCGACCCGGCGATCCGCGACATGACCGCAGACTGCGGCTATGCCCTTGGCCTGACCTGCGTGGAGGGTCTGATCACGCGCGACGCGGACATGCTCGCGCTGCGCCGGCAGGAAGTGAAGGGCGGCATGACGCTCGTCGAATTCGCGGCGCTGGTCGGCCACACCGAGGTGCCCACCGCCGTTCCGGCGCACTAGGAACGGCACGAACGCTCCAGCAGCAAGCCGCCGAGCGGCTGCTCAGCCCTTGAATGTGCTCCCGACCGGGAAACTGTCGGCATTGCCACGCGGCATGACCGGCCCGCGCGGTGGACGGGTGCGCCCGTTCGACTTGCGCGACAGCCAATGTGCGAAACGCAGCTTCCACCAGTACGATTCGATCAGGGCGCTCGGCGCCGTGTAGAGCAACATGCCCGCGGCAAGAAGCGGCGAGCGCGTCGCCGCGATCTTAACCAGCCGCAGTCCATCTGCGAACTGGCGCAGGTTCATAGCCCGACGGATGGTCCAGTTTCCGAACGTGATCAGCCCCTTGCGCACCGCCTCGGCCCGATCGGGATGCTTTTCACGCATCTCGTCGTTGACCATGATCCACGAGCGCAACATGCGCGGCAGGTTGGCCGACATGGCATGATCGAGCTGGCGATAACCGATCTGGAAATCCTCGACGACCGCGAATTCGTAATGCTCGGCTACGCGACAATAGAACAGGATGTCCTCGCAGCCCTGCGCGCCGGCGCGATGGAGGGCCGATTCGAAACCATCGGCCACCTCGAGCGCCTCGCGCCGGACCAGCGCGGAACTGCCATTGCCGACGAAATTGCTGGTGATCAGCTTGTCGAGCACGTCACCCGAGTAAGGCGGCGAGAAGACGTGGAAGGTGATCGTGTTGTTTTCATCGATCAGCAGGTAGCGCGAGTAGACGAGACCCGCCTTGGGTCCGGCCGCCTCAAGCGCGGCGAGCTGGCGTTCGAGCTTGTCGCGCGTCCACAGGTCGTCGGCATCGACGAAAGCGATGAGGTCGGAGCGCGCCTGCTTCCAGCCGGTGTTGCGCGCCGCTGCGACCCCGGCGTTGTCCTGCCGGACCAGCCTGAACCGCGGATCGGCCTTCGCGAATTCCTCGACTACCGTTGCAGTGCCGTCGCGCGATCCGTCGTCGACCACGAGCACCTCGATCGCAGTATGGGTCTGCGCCTGGATCGAGCGAAGCGTATCGGCGATGGTATCCTGCGCGTTATAGGCAGGAACAACCACGCTGATGAGAGCTTTCCCCTCGGTATCCGAGGACGATCCCGCTTTAACAGATGCATCCGAATCATTACGCTGCATCGCAGCAACCACCCCTTGTGCCGTGATCGATCGACCCTGCCTCAATTTCAAACAACATGGGAGTAAATTGTTGCCGGGTTGACTGAATTAAGCCTATTCACAAGTCGAAGCGACCGCCGGGGTCCGCTCTCGTGCTTGCAGCATCACGCGATTGCGCGGAACCGCAAGGAACTGCGTGGAACCAATAGCATGTCGCGCCGACGAACGCAGGAGCTATCCTCATTCTCTACGAAGCCCTTGCCATGCCAATACCGCGGACCCACCCTCGATGATCTCGCAGTTGAAAGTCCACTTCCAGCCAATCGCCGCGCTCGTCATCCGGGGTGGTTCGGTCCTCGCCGGATTCTTCGTCACGCTGTACATCGGCCGGACGCTGGGTCCCGAGGCCAATGGCACCTATGGCCTGATCACCCAGTCGGCGATGTTCCTGAGCGTGGTCGCCGTCGGCGGCCTGGACCTCGCGACCGTACGTCAGCTCGCCGGGGCCGTCGTCGAGAAGAAACGGCTCGATCGCACCAACTACCTCGCCATAGTGGGCTACACGATGGGCATCGCGGTCCTGATCAGCGCGGCCCTGCTCATCGGCGGCAAACATGCCTCCGAACTGCTGACCAAGGCCGACCTGCCCTTCAAGATCGTCCTGATCCTGATCTTCATCTTCATCTCGCGCACGCTGACCCGCGTGATGAGCGCGATCCTGCGCTCGCAGGGCTCGTACATCATCGGTCAGGCAGTCGAGGTTTTCTTCATCCCGACCTCGGTCTGCATCGCCCTGGTCGTCGGCTCCTTTGCCGAAGTCACCGATATCCTGACCTTCACCGCCACGTCGGGCATGATCGTCGGGATCAGCGCGGTGCTGTTCGGTCTGCGCTTCACCCAGTCGGATGGACAGGGCTTCAAGGCCACCTTCCGCAGCTTGATGAAGATCGCCCTGCCCCTGTGGAGCGTGTCGATCGCGCTCAATATCTCGGACTGGTACAGCCTGGTGACCGTTGCCGGAACGCTGGGCGTCTACGACGCCGGCCTCTACCGGGTCGCCTACCAGATCAGTAGCGCGCTGGCGGTCATCACGCTCGGGCTCTACAGTGTGTTCTCGCCGAAAGTGAGCGCCGCAAGGGCCGCCGGGGACGACCTGCGCGTCGCCCTGCTCGGCCGCAGCGCCACGCGCCTTTCGATTGCCTTCGCCGCGCCGGCAGTCATCATCCTGTTCGTGTTCGCCCCCCAGATCCTTGGCCTGGTCGGGGAGGAATTCGTCGCTGCATCGCCGATCCTGCGCATCATGACGGTCGCCCAGGCGATCTATGTCGCCGCCGGACCGAGTGGCCTGGTCCTGGCGATGTGCGGTCAGGAACGGTACAATTTCCTGATCACCGCGACGAGTCTGGGCCTGCTGATCGTGTGCGCCCCGCTTGCTGCGCAATGGTTCGGCCTCGTCGGCGTAAGCGTTTTCGTCGGCGCCGCGATGGTCGGACGCAACGTCGCGAGCTACTTTGCCCTGCGCCGCCTCACCGGCATCAACATCCTCAACGGCACCGTCGAGGGAGGGCAGCCGCAACGAGCATGACGGCCGCGCATTATGACAGCACGATACGCAGGCAGATGTCCGGCTTTGAGCTGACCTGACGCCTTCGAACGAGACTCAGGAGACTGCATGGCCACGCGCTTTCGTTACCGCACGACGATGATCCTCGCAGGGGCTGGCGCAGTCGCGCTCGGCATCGGCGTTCTCGCTCTCGGCACAGAACGGGTGAGCGCGGTTCCGGGCAGGCTCGTCTCCGCGGCGGCGAGCTTCGCCGCACCGACCACGATCGAGCAGGTGATCGCACGGGCCAAGGACGGCGAAGTCATCGAGCTGGAGGCCAAGGACTACGGCGAGATTCTCATCAAGGGGCACACCTGGGCCAAGCCGGTCACCATCCGGGCCCAGCCGGGTACGCACGGCACCCTCAAGATCGTGAAGTCGCAGGGCGTCAACGTCACCGGCGGCGACTTCGGCCATATCGAGAAGGGCTATGCGATGCATGTCCATCTCAGCAAGAACGTCAATATTTCCGATGTCTCGCTGACAGCCGCGCCTCGCGGACTGGTCATCTCGCGCTCGCAGAACGTATCGGTGAGCAAGGCCCGGATCACCGAGATGCGCATCGACGGCATCAACGTCGCGGCCTCGCAGCACGTGACGATCGTCGATTCGTCCTGCGCGCGCTTCAACACCGGCAAGGCCCACCCCGACTGCATCCAGCTGTGGTCCGACCCCAAGCGCGGCGGGACGACCAAGGACGTCACGCTGCTGCGCAACCGCTCGGACGGCAACATGCAAGGGTTCACGGCCTTCAACCACGTGCGCGACGGCGTCGACGACGGTGGTTTCGACCGTCTCGTCTTCCGCGACAACTGGGTGACCGGCTACTATCCCAACGGCGTCGCCGTCTACGATTGCCGAAACTGCGACATCAGCAACAATACGGCGGTAACTCCGCCCGATGCCAAGTGGCACGTCATCGTGCGCGCCATTCGCTGCACCGACTGCACGGTCGAGGGCAACGTGAACGGCAAGCGCCCTTCCGAACTGCGCAAGGCATCGGTCGAGGTCGAGAACACGTCAGCGAGCGAAACCCGCTAAGCGGTCGATCGCAAGATACCCTGATGGGGCATCTTCGCAGCGACGGCGCTCCTCTCCCAGCCTGATCGTCCCAGACTTTGGTGCTGGGGCTACGGCTGGGCGAGAGAGCCAATTGCCGCAAAAGTCGACATCAGCGTATTTGCAGACGGTCACCAAGGACCAGTCCAGCCCCCTGGCCCGTCCGGACCTTGCGAGCGCGACCCGATGATCAGCGCGACGTCGCCGCAGGGGGGCTGGCCGGCTTGTCCTTTTGAGCCCCGTCCATTTCCAGCTTGAGGCGATAGGCCACGGCAACGATGATCCCCATGTAGATGTAGAGGATCGAGACGTTGTCTTCCTGCGCAAGCGCGATCTTGATGAACATCCACACGGCTATCCCCGTAGCCGCGGGGATCGCGTTGGTCAGTTCACCGTGTCCGGCCTGACCGACCCTGAAGCCTCTCACCACGAACATCGCATACATCGCCACCATCACCGCAAAGCCCAGCGCACCATAGTCGAGCGCACCGGCCAGCACGTAGCTATCGATCGAGAGTTCGCCGATCGGGTTGCGATAGCCCAGCACGCTGGCGCTCTTGCCGGGGCCGTAACCGATGATCGGACGCTGCGCGATGTGCGGGATGGCGCTCTCGACCTGTTCCCAGCGGCTGTTGGTACTCGCCGACTGGGCACCGCCGCCGAAGGTCGCGATACGCAGTGCGGGGACGGCATAGATCGTCGCCACCGCAAGGGCCAGGGCCACGGGCGTGACGAAAAGCAGCACCGAGGCGAGCATGTTGTTACGCTCCTGGCGCCACTTGCGGTAGGTCCAGGCAGCGAAGTAGATACCGTGCGCCGCAAACGTGCCGACCAGACCGACGCGCGCGCGGGTCAGCAGGATCGCACCGAAGATCGCGAGGTGGGCAATGACAGCCAGCGCGCGCAGCCAGAAGTTCTTGCCCTCCATGATGTAGTGGATGAAGAACGGCATCGCCATCGCCATGAACTCGGCATAGGACAGCGAGACCGAGAAGGGCCCGGTGACGCGATATTCGCCCGAGCGGAAGACCGGCTCCAGCAGGTTGATCATCGCCGGATCGCTGACCTTGAGGAACGAGGGGATGTGGTTTGCCCACAAGATGCCCTGGTTGCGGTATTCGAAGAAGCCGATAACCGCGAGCACCACCGCAGAAATGCGGATCACGTTGGCGAAGAGGCGCAGGTTGCCCGCCCGGATCATGATGTAGATCGAGATCAGGAACGGTGCGGTCCAGCCGATCTGGTACTTGACGAAGTTCGGCAGGGCCGTGCCGATGTCCACCGAGAAGGGCACTGCCGCAAGCATGAAGCCCATGAAGGCCCAGAACAGCTTCATCTCGGTCTTGCAGGTCAGCGCTGCCGCCTTGAGCTCCTCGCGAAATGCGCGCGAGGAGGAGTAGCAGATCAGAAACAGGACGATCGAGAGGGCCAGGAAGATACGCCTGATCTCGATCAGGGGCAGGCCCGGAACCTGGATCGCCAGGTAATAGGGCCATAGGATGATCGAGACCGTGTACCAGAAGAACATCACGCCCATCAGCCGCGTCGGCGGATTGCGGTTTTCCGGAAGGACCCACACGATCGCGAGGGTCAGCAGCACCACCGGGAGCAGCGGCACGATGATCAGGTTGAGCGGCAGCCCCCCGATGCTTGCCCCGACCAGCGCCACACCGGCGATGATCGCAAGCTTGATCAGCAGTTGACCGCGCCAGCCATGCTCGGGCGGGTGGTAGGTCGAGATCGTGAAGGATCGCGCGGGCGACTTTGCGGCAACTGCGTCCAGGCTTGTCATGACCGTCCTTCTGTCATCGCGCAGGAAATGGGCGAGAGGATATCGTCCCGCGTTCTGAAAAGATCCAGCATTGCCAAGCTGATCGGAACAGCAGGGCACTTTCATGGCTTATGCCGTCGATGTAACCGATAGAACTTGAAACGCAAAGGCGGGATTGATAGCCAAAATGGGCCACTTTGGCCGGCAAAAAAACAATCCGGCAGCTCCCGTGACAGAGATCCCCGCCAAGATGACCACGACTGCCATGCCTGCACGCCGGCCCCGGCTCGACGACCTGACCCGGTGCAAGGGACTCGGCATCATCCTCGTGGTCTTCGGGCACATGCTCAACGGCCCACCGCCCGCCGGCGGGGAATGGTTCGTGACCATGCGAACGGCGATCTACGCTTTCCACATGCCCTTCTTCCTGTTCGTCAGCGGCTTCCTGTTCTATTACACCGGTAGCGATGCCAAGGCACAGAAGGCACCGCTGCGCTTCATCGGCCAGCGCGCCTGGCGCCTGCTTACGCCCTTCGTGCTCTTCGGCGGCGCGCTGATCGCAGCCAGCTTCGTCTTCACCGGCCAGGCCCAGGGAATAACCGATCCGGCGCAGTGGCCCGCGCTTGCCCCCAGGCTGCTGGGCTATGTCGGGGACAGCCTCGCCATCCACACCAAGGAGAGCCCGGCGCAGTTCCTGTGGTACGTCGCGGTGCTGTTCGAGCTGATCGTGCTTGCAGTGATCCTGCGCCCGATCGTGCCGTCGCCCGCACTCATCGCTCTGGTATTCATTCCGCTGATGCCGCTGGTGACGATGCCGGGGCTCGACCTGCTCTACATCAACCGCCTGTGCATCTACGGCGGCTTCTTCTTCGTCGGCGGCGCGATCGCGGCGGACCAGGAGCGCTGGAACGCGCTCACCGACAGGCACCTGCTTTCGGCGATCCTCGTCTTCGCGCTCATCCTCGTGATAACCCGCTGGCTGCAGGTCTACTACATTTCGATCCTGTCTTGCGGCCTTGCCTCGCTGGCGGTGCTGCACGGGCTTTGCCGACGCAACTGGCCGCGTTTCAATGCCGCCATGGAGTGGGTCGGCGAGTACAGCTTCGTGATCTACCTGCTCAACACGCTGTTCCTGTTCGCGACCAAGTTCGTGCTCGACCGGTTCATGTCGTGGGACGGCCCTGCATTCCTGCTCTACGTCGCGCTGATGTGGCCCGCCGGCATGTTCGGCCCGATCCTGGTGAAGCGGATCATTTTCAAACGTGTGCCGTTTCTCGACAGGATCACGACTTGAGCTTGCGCGGACCTGCGCCCTCGACTTATTCAATAGCCACATCCGATCCGTGCACGGCCGCGCGCACCAAAGGTCGGATCATGCAGACAGCCTGGGGACGAGTACGATGTTTGGTTTGAACCTGCCCCGCATCTGCAAGGCACACTGGCCCACGATCGCGCTTTCGGCGCTGACCTGCGTGTCGGCGGCGCTGTTCGTCGCGGATCGGTTGCCCAAGTCGTACGAGGGCATCGCGCGCGTGCGCGCCGACTATCTCAGCCCCGACCCGGTAACGCGTCGCTTCCAGCCGCGCACGGTCGTCTCGCGCTTTGCCGATACGCAGAACGAGATCATCTCCGATTCGATCATCACCGACCCGGTCGCCCAGCGCCTCGGCTATGTCATGGCACCGCCCGGCGGCGACACCCAAAACCCGCAATACCTCAGCAGCCTGCGCCGCGGTTCGCAGACCGTCGCGGACCAGACCATCGTGCAGTGGGATCGTGAAGTTCCCGAATTCGACATCCGTTTCTACGCGGGCACGCCGCAGGCCGCCGCGAAGGGCGCCGAGACCGTGCGTCAGGTCTACCTCGACCGCTTGCTCGAGATGAAGCATCGCAGCGATCGCGACGAGCTCGAAACGCTACAGCGCGCCGGCGCCCGTCTGACCAGCGCGCTCGACGACGCCACGCGCCGCAAGCGCGAATTCGAGAAGAAGCACGGCGTGCACCTCTTCGATGACAATACCAACAGCCTCGAACTGGGCATGCGCGCCCTGACCGGCAGCGTGCGCATGCCACGTGGCGCCAAGAACCCCGAGCGTCGCCGCGCTCCGGTCAACATGGGCCAGCTGGCACGGGTGAACTCTGCGCTCGCACTGGCCACGCAGCAGCTTGGCCCCAATCACCCGCAGGTCATCGCCCTGGTTGCCCAGCGCAATGCGCTCGCAGCACGCGCAGCGCAGGCTTCTGCAAACGACGGTGCGGTCCGCGAGGCGCCCGGCTCGGCTACGGCATTCTCGGCACAGACCGCCCGCATTCTGGCGCAGCGCAATGCGCTGGACGGCGCCAGCCGCATCGCCAGCGAGATTTCGGTTCTCACGCAGCACGGCAGGATCATCACCGCACGCGCTGCGGATATCCAACAGGAACTCGCCTCGGACTATACCGGGCTCGAGGCCGTCGGCCCGGTCGAACTGCCCAAGGCACCGATCAGCCCGCGCATGAAGATCATCGCCGTTCTGGCGCTTGCCATCGGCCTTATCCTTGGCGTGCAGATCTCGGTCCTGATCGAACTGCTCAACCGCCGGGTTCGCGGCACCGACGACCTATCCGACCTCGATGTGCCGGTGCTGGTCGCCTACAACCGCAAGCGGGTACTGGAAGTCGACGAGCCCGAGGCCGAGGCAGCCTGAGCGCGACGCGTCCCGGCGTTGGCCACACTGCGCAACGCCAGTCTCCCTGATGCCGGCCAGATAGGTTCCATTCCCCCGTCGACACAGGCACTCGCCTGCCAAGGTACCCGTCAGTCGAGGCGCTCAATGCAAGAAGGCCCCCTCTGCGCGCAGAGGGGGCCTTCTTGCATGATCATCTGAAGGAACAGAGACAAGGCCAGGGAATGAAAGATGCCGTCTTGCCCGACACCTCGCCCAGGCCGGGAGGTGTATTCCTCCCCGGTCCCGGCGCCCTTTACTTGGAGCGCTTGCGAAGTCCCTCGCCGACCGCGATCAGAACGCTGGCAGTCGCCATTGCGAGCGACTTGGCCATGCCGCCACGCGGGGGGCGGGCATTGGGATCGAGACGCGGGCTCATCGCCGGCAGCGGAGCGGTCCCGATCGGCTGGACATTGCTGACCGCGTCGGCAGAGGCGAACTCGGCCTCGGTCAGGGGCTGGTCGAACACGAAACCATAGCTGGGGTGCTTGGCCCACACGACGCTTGCCGCTCGGCGTCCCATCCATGCTGCGCCGATGGTAATGGAATCGCCCTCATGGAGCTCGGAACCGAGCGTCGCACGAAAGCCGGTGATCGAGAGGTTCTCGATCTCGACGTCGATCGGCGCCGCTTCCTTGCGGATCGTGCCGGGGATCGCGACCTCGCGACGTTCACCAAAGCGATCGTCGATCTGAATTCTTGCTGCAAGACCCATAATTTCAATCCATCCCGTTTCGGCAAGCCCAACAATCGGACGAAGCGTGCATTTTTAACTACGGGCCCATCGTTAAAGAAAAGCTAAGGTTAGAACCGCATATTCTGCCCAGACGGCGGGAGACGGATTCTTGGCTCCCGGATCAGGGCGCGCCCCCGCCGTGGAACCAAAGCGCGCAGCAAGCATTCGGGATGGGACGTGGAGACGGGATTGATCGAGGCCGTTCGAACCAGCTGAAATTTCTCCGAGATCTGGCATCGCTGACGCTACACGCGGCAATCGATGACAGTCTCGTTTTCGGAAGGATCGAGCGGACCGCCCGGGGTCAAGGCATGTGGGGCAGCGAATTTGCAGCGGGGCGTCTCAATTTGATACCGCACTGCAGCAAGTTTGTCGGATTAAGGGGTCGTCACCAGGCCTCCTCCTATGGCATGTTACCAATCTCCGCATTACCGTGCCGCGCACGTGAATGGAGAAAGATGTGAGTTGGTTTAAGCGACTTTTTTCCGGACAACCGGTACGGGAAGATTATTCTCCCTCTACGTTCTCGACGGCAGATTTTGCTTCCCCGCCGGCCAAGCTCGGCAGGAAAGCATTTCTTCCCCGCTTCCACGGTTCGGCCACCGACGAGCTGCGCGGCGTGCGCGGCGGCCCGGTAGAACGCATTCGCATGCGTCTGCGCGACACGCTGACCCCTTCGCAACCGGTCTCGAACACCCGCAATTTCGCGGGGCGCACCGAAGTGCTCAACACGCTGATCCGCTCGATCGAGGACCAGCGCCTGCACACGGTGCTCTTCGGTGAACGCGGCATCGGCAAGACCTCGCTTCTCCACGTCATGACCCAGCTCGCCGAGGACGCGCAGTACCTCGTGCGCTACGTCTCGTGCGGCGAGGAGACCGACTTCAACTCGCTGGTCCACTCGATCGCGGAATCGATCCCGCTGCTCTATCATGCGGATTACGATCCGACCGATGCCGAGATCGAGGAAGGCAAGTCGATTGCCAGCCTGCTGCCCTCCAGCATGGTCAGCGCCAACCAGCTGTGCGACGTCTTCGCACGCCTTTCGGGCACACGCCTGCTGATCGTGCTCGACGAGTTCGACCGCAGCCCGCACGGCGCGTTCCGCCGTTCGATCGCCGAGCTGATCAAGAACCTGTCCGACCGCTCGATCCGCGTCCAGTTCGTGATCGCCGGCGTCGCCAGCAACCTCGACGAACTGATCGAGCACATTCCCTCGATCCGCCGCAACATCATCGGCCTGCGCGTCCCGCCGATGAACGCAGAGGAAGCACGCGAGCTGCTCTCGATCGGCGAGGATGCCAGCGGCATGACCTTCCAGGATCAGGCAGTCGACCTCGTCACCGTGATCGCCAACGGCTCGCCCTATCTCGTCAGCCTGATCGGCCAGCATGCCGCGATGCACGCGATCGACCGTGACGCGCGCGAGATCGAGGCCAGCGACGTCGCCGAGGCCGTGCGCCTGGCCGTCGAGGAAATCGAGCAGCGCATCACCGAGAAGACGGTCAAGTCCGTCGACCGCATCTTCGCCAAGGGCAGCGGCGTCGACCTGGGTACTCTCGCCTGTGTCGCGATGTCCAAGGGCGGTCGCCTCGAGACGCAGCCCAACGGCGAGTTCTCGGACAAGGCGCTCGAAAACAAGCGCATCATCACCGAAACCGCAGCTCCGGCCAACCTCGTGGCGCCGGTCGGAGATCCCGCCGACGGCACTTACGAGTTCTGCGAGGAAGGTGCGCCCGCCTATATCTGGATGCGCCTGAGCCAGTCACAGTTCGAGCAGAACTCCAGCCCCACCGCCAAGCCGATGGTCATGATCGGCTGATGCGCTGCGGCGCCTGATACGAATTCGCGGAGTACCGAACTTGGGCATTGTCTCGAAGGTGACCGAGCACGTCCGCCTGCGCCTGTGGCGTCGACGACAACACGACAACACAGCGCTGCGCGCCTATTTCCGCGAACGATACCGGATCGATGTCGGGATGCAGTCCTACGGCTGCTTCGACCAGTGGCGCATGCCCGGCCCGATCCGGATCGGGCGCTACTGCTCGATCGCGAGCACCGTGCGTTCGGCCCCGATCAACCACCCGGTCGATGCGATGACCACGCATCCCGCGCTCTACGAACGCAAGTTCGGGGTGGTCGATACCGACATCCACTGGGATGACGTGCTCGACATCGGCGACGACGTGTGGATCGGCCACAACGTGATGATCCTGCCCGGCTGCAAGAACATCGGCCGCGGCGCGGTGGTCGGCGCAGGCGCGGTGGTCACCAAGGACGTGCCCGCCTACGCCATCGTCGCGGGCAACCCGGCACGCAAGCTGCGCGACCGCTTCACGCCCGATCTCATCGAGGCGCTCGAGGCCAGCCGCTGGTGGGAACTCGATCCGCCCGAACTGCGCGCGCTGGTCAAGGAAAACCGCGAGCTCGTCTACCATCCGACCGCAGCCAGCCTGCGCGAATGGACCAGTTCGCGAGGCCGCAAGGCATGAACGAAGCGAGCGGCCAGCCTCCCCTTCCCGGTCCGCATGACGAATCCGCGCCAGGTGGCACGACAGGAGACGGGGCCGCGCCCTCGCCGCTGATCAGCGTCATCGTCCCGCATTACGAAGACCTGGATCGCCTCTCGGCCTGTCTCGACGCCCTGGTGCGACAGGAAGGCGATCTCGACTACGAGATCGTCGTTTCCGACAACATGTCCCCCAGCGGCGAGACTGCGGTGCTGGCGGCGATCGCCGGGCGCGCGCGGCTGGTCTTCGCCAGCCGCAAGGGCGCTGGCCCTGCGCGCAACGTCGGCGTCGCGCAGTCGCGCGGGCGCATCCTCGCCTTCACCGACTGCGACTGCGTCCCGGAACCCGGCTGGCTCAAGGCCGGTGTCGCCGCGCTCGACAAGCATGATTTTGTCGGCGGACAGATGACCGTGAGCGTGTCCGACCCCGCGCACATGAGCGGCGCCGAGGGCTTCGAGCGCGTCTTCGCCTTCGACAACCGAAGCTACGTCGTGGACAAGGCCTTCACCGTCACGGCCAACCTGTTCTGCACCCGTGCGCTGTTCGACAAGGTCGGCGAATTTCGCACCGGGGTCTCCGAAGACCTCGAGTGGTGCCACCGCGCACGCGATGCCGGTTACCGCATCGGCTATGCCGGCGATGCCATCGTCGGCCATCCCGCGCGCGCCAACTGGTCCGAATTGCGCCGCAAGTGGCATCGCATCAATGCCGAGACTTATGGCCTGTACCTCGGCAAGCGACTTGGTCGCGCCAAGTGGGCGGTGCGCGCCTTCGCGCTGCCCGCCTCGATCCTCGCCCATACCCCCAAGGTCCTGACCAGCGGACAAGTCCCCGGCCTGGGCAACAAGGCCCGCGCGCTGGGCACGCTGGTGGCGATCCGCAGCTGGCGCATGGTTGATTCGCTCGGCCTCGCGCTTGGAAAGAAGGTTTCTTGATGCACGTTTCGATCGCCATCGTGGCGTTCCGCAATGCCGACGAGATCGTCGGCTGCCTCGATGCCCTGGCAAAGGGCACCCACACCGATTTCGACGTCGTGATTTGCGAGAACGGCGGGCCCGAGGCCTATGCCGAACTCGAGCGCGCGGTACCTGCCGCCCTGCCCGGCGGCCAGCGCGTGCAGACGATTCTCGCCCCCGGCAACCTTGGTTATGCGGGCGGGGTCAACGTCTGCATGAAGGCCGCGCCCGAAGCCGATGCCTGGTGGGTGGTCAACCCCGACACCGTGCCCGCGCCCGGCGCGCTTGCCGCGCTTGTCGCGCGTCTCGAACGCGGTGACGTCGCCGCGGTGGGCGGCGTACTGCACAACCCCAAGGGTCGCATCCAGGCCTATGGCGGGCACTGGCGTTCCTCTGCCGCACGCGCAGTCTCTATCGGCAGTGGCGAGACACTGGACCACAAGCCCGACGCAGCGCAGGTCGAAGCGCGCACCAATTACCTGCTCGGCGCCTCGATGCTGATCGGCCGCGCCTTCGTCGACAAGGTCGGGCTCATGCGCGAGGACTATTTCCTCTATTGCGAGGAAGTCGAATGGTGCCTGCGCGCGGTGCAGGCAGGCCTCAAGCTGGGTTTCGCGCCCGATTCGCTGGTCTGCCACGACCAGGGCGGCACTACCGGCTCGGGCGATGCCCATCGTTCGCGCCCCAAGATGCCGATCTACCTCGACGAGCGTAACAAGCTCAACGTCGTGCGCGACACCACGCCGGGCAAACTTCCGCTCGCCGCAGCCAATTCGCTGGCGCTGCTATTTGCCCGTTATGGCCGGCGCGGCGCCTTCCGCCAGCTGGGCTACGGCCTCTCGGGCTGGTTCGCGGGGCTGCGCAACCGGCGCGGCGTCCCGCCCTGGATGGCCTGACCTTCCTCATTGACCCTTAGTCCCATTGCGATGCCGCCCTCCTCCTCCACAAGGAGAGGCTGAACCGGCAGCGTAAAGGCCGGAATGACCGGTTATTCGGGGACGAGGGAGATCAAGATGCGGCGCGCGTGGGCGGCCAGCCTGGCAACGCTGGGCACAGCAGGACTGAGCTTCAGCCCCGCATTCGCGAGTGACGACGCCGCGATCATGCCTCCCCCGCTCGTGGCAGATGCCGATGGCGCCAGTGACAGCGCACAGCTTCCCGGCGCAATCGTGGTGACAGCCCCGGGCGGCAGCTTCGACATCGACGATGCCCACACGCTCTCGCGCGCAGACATCCTGCTCAGCGGAAGCCCGGACCTGCTCGCCAGCCTCACCCGGTCCATCGCCGGGGTCAGCCTGCAGGATGCGCAGGGCAATCCGTGGCAACCCAACCTCGTCTACCGCGGCTTCACCGCCTCGCCGCTACAGGGACAGGCGCAAGGGCTCGCCGCCTACCTCGACGGTGCGCGCTTCAACCAGCCCTTCGGCGACACCATCGGCTTCGACCTCATACCCGAGGCAGCGCTGCAATCGGTCGCGCTGCGCGATGCCAGCCCCGCGCTCGGGCTCAATGCGCTGGGCGGCACGCTCGTGCTCGAGACCGCGACCGGACGCTCGGCCCCCGGCATGGATGCAGCGCTCTCGATCGGCAGCTACGGCGAGCGCGAGGTCTCGCTTTCAGCGGGCGGCACTGCTGGCGATTTCAGCTATTTCGCCGCCTTCCAGTCACGCCGAGAGACCGGCTGGCGCGATTTCAGTCCCTCGCGGCTGGTCAATGGCTACCTCGACCTTGGCTACGACACGCAGACAGCAGGCCTCCACGTCAAGCTGATCGGGGCCGACACCGATCTCACCGGCAATGGCGTCGCCCCGGTCGAGCTGCTTGCGGCACGTCGCGCTGCCGTACTGAGCTGGCCCGACCGCTCTACCAGCCGCTACGGGCGGATCAGCCTCCACCCATGGGTCGCGCTCAGCGAGGAAACCCGCATCGAGGCGACGCTCTACCGCCAGCGCCTGCGGGCCCGCAGCGTCAACGGCGACATCGCCGATATCGAGGACTGCGAGGAACCCGCAGATGCGGGCCTGCTCTGCCTCGGATCGGACGATGACGACGAAGCCAGCGTGCTGACCGACGCAGCCGGTGCACCGATCCCCGAGCTGCTGGACGATGGCGCTTACGGCGTGCTCAACCGGGGCGCCTTGCACAGCCGCTCGATGGGCCTGCTCGCGCAGGTCATCGACGAGCGCACGCTGGGGGCAGGTACCAACCGGCTGGCGCTGGGCATGAGTATCGACACCGGCACCAGCGACTTTGCCAGCAGCACCGAACTGGGCGCGTTCACACCGCTGCGCAGCGTCGAGGGTCTCGGCCCGCAGATCATCCAGGCCGACGGCGCGATCGCGCCGGTCTCACTCACCGCGCGCACGCGCTACATCGGGCTCTTCGTCGCGGAAAGCCTCCCCCTCGGCGCGGACCTCACCGCCGAAATCGGCCTGCGCTACAACCACGCGCGGGTGCGCATGCGCGACCGGATCGGCACCGCGCTCAACGGCGACCACCGCTTCGACAAGCTCAACCCCGGAATCGAGCTGGACTGGCAGGTCTCGCCAGCGCTGACGCTTCGCGCAGGCTATGCCCAGACCAACCGCGTGCCGACACCGGCCGAACTTTCCTGCGCCGACGAGGAGGCGCCTTGCAGCCTCGCCAACTTCTTCGTCGCCGACCCGCCGCTCAAGCAAGTCGTCGCGCATGGCTGGGAACTGGGGGCGAGCGGCAGCGGTGGCAGCGCAGGCTGGCACTGGAACTGGCAGCTTTCGGCATGGCGCACGCGCAACCGCGACGACATCGTCCACGTCGCCTCGGCGATCCGCGGCCGCGCCTATTTCCGCAATATCGAGCGGACCCGCAGGCAGGGCATCGAGGCCTCCTTCGCCGCAAACACTGCCACAACCCGCATTTCCGCGAGCTACGCCTTTACCGATGCGACCTTCGGCGCACCCGCGACGCTCTCGAGCCCGTCGAACCCGCAAGCAAGCGATGCAGGAACGATCGAGGTCTCGCAGGGAGATGCCATTCCCGGCATACCCCGCCACAGCGCCACGCTGAGCATCGACTACGGTATCGTCCTCGCCAGCCACCGCCTCGACCTCGGCGGGGATCTGATCGCGCGTTCGGGCCAGCGGCTGGTCGGCGACGAGGCGGGGCTTACGCCCAAGGTGCCGGGCTATGTCCTCGTCAACCTGCGCGCGAGCACGCAGCTGGGCGGCGCGATTTCGCTCTTCGGCGAAGTGCGCAACCTGTTCGACCGCGACTACGCGACCTTCGGCACCTTTGCCGAGATCGACGAAGTCGCGCTCGCAGAGGCCCCCGAGGCAAGCGACCCGCGTGCCTACGGTCCGGGTGCACCGCGTCGCTGGACGCTCGGGCTGCGCGCGCAGTTCTGAGGCCCTGAGGTTGCGGACTGCCCCTTGCGCGGCACCGGACGAAGGCGCACATGGGGGCAACGATGATACCGCGTTCCCCCCTCGACGATCCACACAAGGCCGCGCACGCCTGGGCGCGCTACCTGCGCATCATGCGCTGGATGATGCTGCTCACGGTCACCCTCGTCGCCATCGCGATCTACCTGCTCTACCGCTCGAACGGGATGGTCTCGATCCACTTCTACATCGCCACCGCGCTGGGCATCGGGTTCACCATGCTCCTCGCCTCGGCGCTGATGGGGCTGGTTTTCCTGTCCAGCGGGACAGGTCACGACGAGACCATCGTCGATCCGCTCGAAGACGACGACGCGCAGCGCTGATCATTCCGGCGTTGGGAGCGGTTCAGTCCTGCCTTGGCCGCAGGCGGAATTCCTCGACCGGCTGGCCACCGACGAGGTGCTGCTGGATGATCTTCTCGAGCACCTCCTCGGTGCATGAGTGGTACCAAACGCCATCGGGCCAGACGACCGCAACGGGTCCGGCAAAGCAGATGCGCAGGCAGTCCGCCTTGGTTCGCGCAACGCCGCCACGCCCGTCGAGTCCAAGCTGCTTGAGGCGCTTTTTCAGATACTTCCAGGCTGCCGCACCTTTCTCGGGCGAACAACACTCGCCCTTCTGCGGTTCGGCGCAAATGAAGATATGGCGATGGATGCCATTGCCACCGGCCTTGGCGAGCGCCGCAGCGGCAGCCTCGATCTCCTTCTTGCCCGCGCTCACGAGCGCAGCATCCAGCCGTCGAAGACCTGCGGCACGGGCTGAACCGCACCTTGCGGATCGACCGCCACCATCACGCTGCGTGCGAAGCCGACAAGCGTCTCGCCCTGACGCAGCACCTGCACCAGCGTGAGGCTGCTGCGCCCGATCTTCTCGACCGCGCAGTGAATGGTGATCGCGCCGGGGTAGTGCGCCTGTCCAAGGTACTCGATCGCCACGCTCACGATCATCACGTTGAGATCGCGGATGTGCGCGCGAAAACCGTTGGCATGATAGAAGCGCACGCGGGCATCCTCGATGAACGAGGCGATCGCGACGTTGTTGAGGTGTCGATTGAGGTCCTGGTCGCCGAAGCGCGGTTCGATGTCGCAGGAAAACGGGTAGCGCGCCGGGTCTAGCAGCGCGGGATCAGGCTTGGGCATGAAGCGAAGGTAGGAAGCGGGCGGACCGACGTCCACCCCTCCCTGTGACCTGATCGGTGCCGCTCGCCTTCGAAGCGGGCCGGCGGCTACACGATGCTCAGCCCTTCTTGCCGACGATCCGCGCGATCTCGGCGGCGACCATGCGCTCGACCAGCTGGGGCAGGTTGGCCTCGAGCCACTCGGTCAGCGCCGGGCGCAGCAGTTCGCGGGTGAGGTCTTCGAGCGAGGTCTCGCCCGAGCGCACGATCTTGGGTGCGGCCCCGGGCTCGGAGAGCATCGCGAGTGCGGCCAGCGAATCGCGCATCGAGGCACGCATCCGGGGCTGGATCAGCGAAGGCTCGTCGCGCTCGTCCTCGCCATCGTGATCCTGCATCGCCATGTCCTGCGCCGTCCTTTCGTCCACTTCCTCCTGTGCCGAGACCTCGGCTTCCTGCGCGAGGTCGAGGATGTCCTCGCCCAGCCCATCCGCGTCATAGTCAAGCGGACGGAAGGCAGGGGTGGAATCGAGCGGCGCGGTCTCGTTCGAGGGCACCTCGCGGGTCGCCTCGGCGCGAGGCTTGTCGGAAAGCGAGTTGCGCACCGCGTCGCGGGTGTCGCGCGCGATCACGTGCTTGATCGACTGGAGGATCTCCTCGACTGACGGTTCACCGTTCTGTCGCATTCCCATACCCCCTTGAAATCCCACAATTACCCCCGCCTGGAGTGGCCTGAGACGAAGCAGGGGGCGACTTGCCCGCAGTGCTGCACCGCCAACTTTGGCACGTGAAAGACCTGCCCCGAGTCGGAGCAGGCCCTAGTCAGTTCTGAATGTTCCCATCCTGGGACGGTGTGTCAACGGTGCGCGTCGACTGTGGCACAGGTGCCGGATCGTCGTCCCAGTCGAAGAACTTGCCGCGCACGCGCTCGTAATTGACCTCGGGATCGTAGAGCAGATCGGCATCGAGGTTGAGGTCGCGCGCCTCGGCGCGGCCCATCGCGGCGAGCAGCGTGAAGCCCGCGACATAGGCATTGCGCCGCGCGGTCACCAGCTCGGTCTGGGCGTTGAGGTATTCCTGCTCGGCATTGAGGATGTCGAGAATGGTGCGGTTGCCGACCGAGTTCTCCGCGCGCACGCCCTCGAGGCTGAGATCGCTGGCGTCGACCGCGATCTGCGAGGATTCGATCAGGTCCTGCGCCGCGACCCAGGCGGTATAGGCCGAGCGGACCTGTGCGATGACCTGGCGTTCGACCGCGATTTCCTGCTCCATGGTCGCCTGCGCCTGCGCCTGCGCCTGGCGACGCTGGGCTGCGGGACGACCGCCCTGGAACAGCGGAATGGTGATCTGCGCGCCGGCCTGTGCCGAACGGTCGGTCTGCGGGAACTGCGCCGAGCTGATACCGCCCAGCGTGTCGAGATAGTTGCTGTAGCTGCCGGTGGCGTAGAGGCTCACGGTCGGCAGACGGCTCGCCCCGGCGACGTCGATGTCCTTCTCCGCGGCGCGGGTCCGCTCGCGCGAGGCGATGAGGTCGGGGTTCTTGTCGAGCGCGATGCGCACGGCATCGTCGGGTGTCTCGGGAAGGTTGGGCAGCGGCGGCGGCGGCGCTAGCGCCTCGGGCGCCTTGCCGACCAGCCGGATGTACGTCTCGCGCGCGGCGACGAGGTCCGCCTCGGCGCTACGGGCATTGCTGCGCGCCAGAGCCAGACGCGACTGCGACTGCGCGACGTCGGTGCGGGTCACGTCGCCAATCTCGAAGCGGTCGCTGGTCGCCTGAAGGTTGACCTCGAGCACCGCCACGTTCTTGCGGTTGAGCCCGACCAGCGCCTCGGCGCGGATCACGTCCATGTAGGCGGCGACGACATTGGAGAACAGCGAGCTCTCGGTCGCGCGCAGGTCGGCCTGTCCGGCCTCGACGCGGATCTTGGCGGCCTTGACCGCATTCTTCACTGCGCCGCCCGAATAGACCGGGACGCCGAGGTCGGCACCGGCCGAGATCAGCCTTTCAGGCGCGGTGAACGAGGTGCGGCTCTGAACCACGAATTCGGTGTAGGAGCCATCGACCGAAGCGCTGGGCAGGCCCGGCGCGCGGGCGATCGGCACGCCCTCGTCGATCCCGCGCTGCTGGGCGCGGGCGCCTTCGATCGTCGGGTTGCTGGTATAGGCCTGGACGAGCGCGTCGCGCAGCGTGTCCGCCCTGGCCGGAGTGACACTCCCCAGGCACAGCAGCCCGACGCCCGTCATCAACCCGGCACGCCATGGTGCGGACCGGGTCATGCTCAGAAGCTCCAGCGCTTGGGTGCGGCGAATTCGGGGAGCACCGGGATGCCCATCTCGCCGACCGGAAGCAGCGAAACGACGCCCGCGGTCTTGCGGCCGACCGCGAGGCGGGTCACGCCGCGCAGCACTTCGCCGGTGACGATGCGGCAGCCTTCGGGAACGCTGGCGAGCAGGGTCTCGGGCAGAGCCTCGACCGCGCCGTCGATGACCAGCAGCGTGCAGCCTTCGAGATTGGCCGAACCGGCAGCGGCATCGGCAAGGCCCACGGTCTCGAGCGAGCCGACGAGACCGCGCAGCAGCGCCGCGAAGTAGCCCTGCGCGTCACCAACGAGCACGACCTTGTCCTTGGGACCCGGTGCCGCCTCGCTCAGCGCGCGGCCGTAGAACAGCGGCGCGGCGAGGAAGCCGCCGGTGGCTGCGGGCACCGCACGGTCGATGTAGGCAGCCTGCTTCCAGTCCGCCGCGACGTAGTCCTCGCGGGCAACGGCAGCCATCGCGCCGAGCACCCAGGGCTCGTTCACGCCGCTGGTGCGCAGCTGGCTGACGATCATGGCACGGCGTGCCTCGTTGACGACAGGGGCGGACCGTTCCTCGGTCAAGGTCATCTTCGCAGTTCCTCAAGCAGTGGTGCCGGACCGCCTTGCGGGCAGGTGGCCGTGCACAAGTCGTTCAGCAATCTGGCCGTCTTCTAGGACAAGGCGCGGGACAGGCCAAGCGCTTTGACGAGACACTCGTCGATGCTGCTTGACGCTTTGACGATCAGGGGACCCGGGCCTATGGGGTTGGCGCAATTCGTTATCCGCACAACCGGGAGCGCACTTTCCATGGCAGAAATGGTGACCATCCGCGAAGACGACCTGATCGAAAGTGTCGCCGACGCCCTCCAGTATATCAGCTACTACCACCCGATGGACTACATCCGCGCGCTGGGCGAGGCCTACGAGGCCGAGCAGGGCCCCGCCGCGAAGGACGCCATCGCGCAGATCCTCACCAATTCGCGCATGTGCGCCGAGGGCCACCGCCCGATCTGCCAGGACACCGGCATCGTCAACGTGTTCGTCGAGTGGGGCCAGAACTGCCGCCTCGAGAGCGACCGCTCCTTGCAGGAAGTGGTCGATGAGGGCGTACGCCGCGCTTACGGCAACAAGGAAAACAAGCTGCGCGCCTCGGTGCTGGCCGATCCTGCCTTCACCCGCCGCAACACCAAGGACAACACGCCTTCGGTGCTCTCGGTCTCGATGGTCCCGGGCGACAAGGTCTCGGTCGACGTCGCGGCCAAGGGCGGCGGTTCGGAAGCCAAGTCCAAGTTCAAGATGATGAACCCGAGCGACAACATCGTCGACTGGGTGCTCGAGATGATCCCGCAGATGGGCGCGGGCTGGTGTCCGCCGGGCATGCTGGGCATCGGCATCGGCGGCACGGCCGAGCACTGCGTCAAGCTCGCCAAGCAGAGCCTGATGGACCCGATCGACATGGGCCAGCTCAAGGCGCGCGGCCCGCAGAACGACATCGAGGCGCTGCGCATCGAAATCTTCGACAAGGTCAACGCAATGGGTATCGGCGCGCAGGGCCTCGGCGGCCTCGCCACCATCCTCGACGTCAAGATTCTCGACTGGCCGTGCCACGCGGCGAACAAGCCCGTCGCGATGATCCCCAACTGCGCCGCGACCCGCCACGCGCACTTCACGCTCGACGGTTCGGGGCCCAAGTACCTCGAGAAGCCCAACCTCGCCGACTGGCCCAAGGTCGAGTGGAAGCCGAGCAAGGAAGCCATCCGCGTCGATCTCGACACCCTCACCCCCGAGGACGTGAAGAGCTGGAAGCAGGGCGACCGTCTGCTGCTCAACGGCAAGATGCTGACCGGACGCGATGCGGCGCACAAGCGCATCCAGGACATGCTGGCCAAGGGCGAGGAACTGCCCGTCGATTTCAAGGGCCGCGTGATCTACTACGTCGGCCCGGTCGATCCGGTGCGTGAAGAAGTCGTCGGCCCGGCTGGCCCGACCACCGCGACGCGCATGGACAAGTTCATGGACACCATGCTCGAGCAGGGCCTGCTCGCCTGCGTCGGCAAGGCCGAGCGCGGCCCGGCAGCGACCGAATCGATCGCCAAGCACGAATCGTCCTACCTCATGGCAGTGGGCGGCGCTGCCTACCTTGTCAGCCGTGCCATCAAGGAAGCCAAGGTCGTCGGCTTCGAGGACCTTGGCATGGAAGCGATCTACGAATTCACCGTCGAGGACATGCCGGTGACCGTAGCCGTCGATTCCGAAGGCAAGAACGTCCACCAGCTCGCCCCGCTGGTGTGGCGCGAAAAGATCGCCAAGGAAGGCCTGCTCGCCGACTGAGCCGCCTTGCGACAAGGCTGATCGCGAAGGGGGCGGTGCAGGCGAAGGCCGGCACCGCCCCCTTTCTCGTACCGCTCGCCTTTTTCCCTGCGATCGCACGCATCTGGCCCGCTCGACGAATGACACACCCCGCCCGACCGGGGCTCTGGCGCACCAGCGCGTTTTGACGCTATGCATCGGCCTGCATGGCCAGCCTTACCGAAAACCCAAGGGTCCCCGCGCGCATGGTGCTGCTCTCGCTGGCGGCGCTGTGGGCATGCTATTTCATCGTCGCAACCTTGCGCGGCGCCTTCTGGGGGCTCGAGTTCGCCTGGCCGATGATCTCGCGCCGGCTGACGATCTGCCTGCTCTCGATGATGGTCATGGCCGCAGTCTGGCCATTGATGCAGATGCTCGACCGCAAGTCGAACGGCGTTCGCCTTGCCATCGTCCTGGTCGGCGCCCTGCCTCTGGCGATGGTGCTGAGCATGATCAACACCATGGTCTTCTCCGACATCGGCATCGCCATGAAGGCCAGCCGAAAGTCGGCGGGCGAGGGCCGCGCGCAGCAGGAGGCAGGCACCGTGCGTATCATGCAGGACGAGGCCGGCAACATCCTTGTCGACCTGCCCGATTCCGACCGCAACATCGCGCCCGTGGTCCCCGCCCCGCCGCGAGCCACCCGCGATGATGCCAGTGAGCCGGGAAGCGACGAGACTTCGGCGCCCGAGCCGCCCGCCCCTCCGGCAACAAGCGCTACGACCACCTCAACGGACCGCTCGGGGATCACGATCCGCTCGAGCGGCGCAGACGGCAACAAGATGTTCGGACGCTGGGCGGCGATGGCCGACACCACTTTCGGGCGCTATTTCCTCGTGCTCGCCTGGGCCGCGGTCTACTTCGCGCTCGCCAAGGCCGAGGAAGCGCGCGCAGCCGAACGGCGCGAAAGCGAATATCGCCGCGCCGCCGAGGCCGCCGAACTGCGCTCGCTGCGCTACCAGGTCAATCCGCACTTCCTGTTCAACACGCTCAACTCGCTCTCCGCGCTGGTCATGACCGGCAAGCAGGAAGCGGCGGAAACGATGATCCAGACACTCTCGAACTTCTACCGCCGAACGCTCTCGGGCGACCCGACCAACGACATGCCGCTGCTCGACGAGGTGGCGATGCAGGAGCTGTATCTCTCGATCGAGGCGGTGCGCTTCCCCAATCGATTGCAGACCAAAATCGACATTGACGATGACGTCTCCGATGCGATGGTGCCGGGCATGATCTTGCAGCCCCTCGTCGAGAACTCGGTCAAGTATGCCGTTGCCGTCACGCAGCGGCCCGTGACCATCGAACTGACCGCAAGGCGCGAGGACGACATGCTCCTCGTCACCGTCAGCGACGATGGACCGGGCGTTCCCGCCAACAAGGCGGATGGCTGCGGCATCGGCCTTGGCAACGTGCGCGACCGCTTGCGGGCACGGTATGGCGACCGCGCCGAACTGGGCTTCGGCGAACGTCCCGATGGCGGTTTCGCGACGGTTCTGCGCATGCCGCTGGAGACGGCGCGTGGCTGAAGCGACCAATGCCGAGGACAAGTCCGGCGCGCCGCTGCGCACGCTGATCGTCGATGACGAACCGCTCGCGGTCGAACGCATGCAGGTGATCTGCTCGCGCATCGAGGCGGTTTCGGTGGTCGGTACCGCAAGCGACGGCGAAGCGGCGCTGAGGCTCAGCGAGGCGCTGGCGCCCGACCTGCTGCTGCTCGATCTCACCATGCCCGAGACCGACGGCCTGACCGTCGCGCGGCGACTTGCCGGCAGGGCCAACCCGCCGGCGGTGATCTTCGTCACTGCCCATGACGAATTCGCGGTCGAGGCCTTCGATCTCGACGCGATCGACTACGTGCTCAAGCCGGTCTCGCCCGACCGCCTCGAACGCGCCATCGGGCGCGTCGTCGCCCGGCGCGGCGAACGCAGCGCCAGCCCGAGCGAATGGCTCGAGGAATTCTGGGTCCCGCACCGCTCCGAGCTGGTGCGCGTGCCCGCGAGCGAGGTCAGCCGGATCGACGCCGAGCGCGACTACGTGCGCCTGCACGTCGGCTCGCAGAGCTACCTCTTGCTGCAGACCATCAGCTCCCTTCAGGAAAAGCTCGATCCCGAGCAGTTCATCCGTATCCACCGCAGCCACATCCTGCGCCGCGACCACGTGACCGGCCTCAAGCATGAGGGACTGGGCGTGTGGTCGATCGAGACCAGCGAGGGCGAGGCGCTGCGCATCGGGCGCACTTATCTGCCTGCGGTCAAGAAGATGGCGGGACGCTGATCTCCCGACACTGCGCTACTGCTGTGCTAGCGGATGGCGAGGTGTCTCGCTGCCATCGCGCGTGCACACGCAAAAAGATGGGCGGAGTGCCGAAACACTCCGCCCAGTCTGTTTTTCCGGGTTATTTTTTAGGGACCTGGTGATTGGCGCCCCAGGGTCAGCCGCCAAGGCGGCTGTACTGTTCGGCATTCTCGATCACGACTGCCATCTGGCCCTGCGCCTTCTCGGTGGCATTGCGATAGCAGGTGCGCGAGGACGTCGCGGGGATCAGCGAATTGGGGCCGTGCTCGTCCATCTTGCAGACCTTGCGAGCGGCCTTGACGAGGCGGCGTTCGAGGGTCTTCTGGCCATCGGCGGTGGTGAGATCGAGGTCGGTATAATCGACCAGCATCTTTTCCTGGGCCTGGGCCGGGGCAGCGATGCCGGCGGTGGCGATGAGGCCGAACATGGCGGCGGCGAGCGGTGCGGTCTTCTTGAACATCGTGGCTTCCTCCTAGTGGTGAGCCTGGTCGGTGTTCCTGGGGGGGTGACCGGCTCGATGAGTCTTTCCTGCCCCCGAATCCGGATCGCTTCACCCCGGTCTCGATTTCACGTCACAAGCCATCGACGAAAGGGTCACGTCGCTGACGAACGACATTTGTAGTCGACCAACGACTTCTGCAAACTCCGCAGAAACCCGTGACTCTTTTGTGACCCTCGACTTGATTGACCCTAGCGATTCGAGTGACTGGTCTGTCCGTGACGCCAACGCTATGGTGCAGGTGTGATCATAGGACTTCTCGTCATCTTCTGCTTGGGCGTGCTCAACTTCGCAGCACACAAGGCCGTGCTTGAAAGCGGCCACCCCATGCTTGGTCAGGTGCCCTGGCTTTTCCAGCCGTTGGGGGGACGACTCAGCCTGATCGTCGAGTTCGTGATGTTGCTGGGCGCGATGATCATGGTCGTTTCCGGCTCGTTCGGTTGGGCCATGCTCTACCTCGTCTACTCGCTGATGAACGGGCTCGCTGCCTGGCTGATCTTCTCGGGCCGGGTCTGACGAGGAAGGACGGGAACCGAGCCGCCTGCCCCCGGTTTTTCCGGACATGGAACAGGCAGACAAGCAAGAGGCGCAGTCTGGCGACGCGCCATCGCGGGCCGGGCGCCCTTCCCTCCAGCTCGCCGGTGCGCGCGCTGTCCTCGTGTGCAACGCTGCGAGCGGGAGCAACGACGAACGCTCGCAGGCGCAAGTGCGCCAAGGTCTGGAGGACGCCGGTCTGGTCCTCGTGCGAACCGGACTCTTCCCCGACCAGGACGTGCCGACGGCGGCCGAACTGGAGCGCGAGAACGTGAGCCTTGTCGTTACCTTCGGCGGCGATGGCACGACCCATGCGGTCGTGACCGGGCTCTACGGCTGGGACGGAGCGATCCTGGTCCTGCCCGGCGGAACCATGAACCTGCTGTCCAAGCGCCTGCACGGCGACGTGCCTGCCACCGACATCATCGCGCGGGTCGCCCATGGCGATGGCCGATGCGTACGCACGCCTGTCGCGCGCTCGCGTCACGGCGAGGCCCTGACCGGAATCCTCGCGGGGCCCGGCACCGTATGGAACGAGGTACGCGAGGCGATGCGCGCGATCGACGTGGTCGAATTCGTCGCCTCCACGCGCCAGGCGATCAGCTATTCCACCAATGGTCCCAAGGTCGTTTGCGCCGAGGTCGACTGCGGACGCGAGGAAGGCTATGCCGCGATCACCGTGAACCCGCATGACCATGACCTCGTCGCGAGAGGCTACTATGCCGAATCGCTGGCCGACTTCGCCGGACAGGGCATTGCCCTGCTCAACCGCGATTTCCGCGAGGGTCCGCACGATGCGCTGGGCCACCACCGCCGCATCCGGCTGGTGTGCCCGGCGGGCGAGCCGATGGGCCTGCTGATCGACGGTGAACCGTTCGATGGCGAAGCGGAAGAAGTCTTCCACATCGCCCGCTGCGAGGTCGATCTCGTCTCGACCAGCGTAACCTAGCCTAGACGCTGCAAGACCAAGGTAGCCTGCATGGATGACCGTACGCTCAAGCTGTTCCACCTGAGCGACATTCACTTCGGACTGGAAGACCGGCGCGCGCTCGCCTGGGTCGAGGAGTGCATCGCGCGCGAGAAGCCCGATGCGGTCGCGATCACCGGCGACCTGACGATGCGCGCGCGCCACGGCGAATTCGATGCCGCCTGTGCGTGGATCCGCGCGCTCGACGTGCCGGTCACGGTCGAGATCGGCAATCACGACATTCCCTACTTCAACCTGTTTGAGCGCTTCTTCCAGCCTTATCGCCGCTTCCACGCGATCGAGGATCTGATCGAGGCCGAACTCGACCTGCCACGCCTCGCGATCATCCCGCTCAAGACCACGACCCGCGCGCAGTGGCAGCGCTTTCCCTGGTCGAACGGCTGGGTCACGCAGGGTGCGCTCGACGAGACGCTGGCCGCGATCGATGCCCAGCCTGCGGGCACGCGCATCCTCGTCGCCGCGCACCATCCGCTGACCGAGCGGCGCGAGCGCGACAACAAGCTGCTCACGATCAACGGTACGAAGACGATGGCCGCGCTCGCCGGTCGCGGGATCGATGCGATCCTCTCGGGCCATATCCACGATCCCTTCGACATGACCGTCACCACGAGCGGCGGACCCTTGCGCATGATCGGGGCGGGCACCTTGTCGCACCGCCTGCGCTCGACCCCGCCCAGCTTCAACGAGATCGTCATCGAGGGCGACGAGATCCGCGTCAACGCACGCAACCTCGAGGACGTGGCGACCACCGACATGCTGATAAAGGAAGTGCCGGAGAACGCGCTTCCCCCGCGCGCGCCCGGCGACCCGGTGGCGCCCGTAGGCGCGGTGCCGGCGATCGATCCGCCGGTCAGCTGACGCCGCCAGAGGCTGCCACCCAGAACAGGAAAGGCCGCAGCTCCGTTCGGGAGCTGCGGCCTTTCATTTCATAAACGCACCTTTGGGTGCGAGCATCACATCTTGACGCTGGCGGCGCTCGCATCGCCCTCGGAATAGTCGTGCTTGACCGAGCCGATGCCGTTGATCTCGCTGCGCAGGATCTCGGGCTTGCGCACCAGCGTGAGGTTGCCCACGCCATTGATCTTGATGTCGGCGAGACGGCTCGGCCCCATGGTCACGTCGCCCGCGCCATCGACGCGCACCGTGGCATCCTCGCCCACGACCTTGCCAAGGTCGATGTCGCCCGCACCGTTGGCTGTAACGAAGACCTTGCGCACCTTGCCCTCGGCCTCGAGGTCGATCGCGCCGTTCGACGTGAGCGTGAACTGCTCCTGGTCGAGACCGACGAGCGTCACGTCTCCGGGCGCGTCGAGATCGAGGTTGCGGATCTCGGGCGCGGTGATCACTACCTTGAGGCCATGGCGCCAGTGGCCCTGCTTGCCGGTGAGCTTGAGGCGGCCGTTCTCCCAGGTCAGGCGCTTGAGCACCTGTGCGGGACCCTTGACCGTCATCCCGGCCTTTTCGCCGCGGGTAAAGCTGAGGTCGACAGGCACTTCCATGGCGATGTGCGAGCCCGAGGCGAGCGCGAAGGCACGGGTCTCGATGGGGCCGAGATCCTCGTCCTCATCACCGATATCCCAGTGCCAGCCGTCGTTTTGCGTGAATTCGCGGCGGAAGTCCTCGCCACCGACGACCCAGGCCCCGGTGAAGGCGACGACCGAGAGGATCGCGGCGCTGGCGAAGACAATGAGCAGTTTCCTGAACATCTTGATATCTCCTGGTTTTCAGGGTCAGTCGTCGGACTGGATGGCGGGCTCGAGCACCTTGTAGTGCAGCCGCCCGAACCACATGAGGGCGTTGATGATCCAGATGCTGACGATGGTCAGCAGCGCGGCACCGGCGATCGAGCCGGCCATGATGCCAAGCCCTGCCAGCAACGCCACCGCCCAGCCGCCGGGAAAGCCCCCGAAGGGTCCGACGATCAGCACGAAGCCGCCCGAGATGAACAGTGCGAGCACCGCCACGAAAAGCGCGGCGACGGTACCGAGCACCGCCAGTACGATCGGCAGCAGGATCAGGATGTCGATAGAGGCGAGGCCGACGAAGGCGATGATCGCGGCCATTGCCGAACGCGGCGAGCGGTCGCTCTGCCAGTTGCGCTGGCCGAACTCGAAGCGCAGTTCGCGTGCCAACCGGGCCGGGTCGCCGAGCGCTGCGGCAATCTCCGCCTCGCTGCGCCCTTCGGCCATGCCGGCGGTGAAGTGCTCGCCGTAATCGGCAAGGATGTCGTCGACGTCCTCGCGCGGGAGGCCCTTGAGCCCCGCTTCGAGGCGACGGATGAACTCAAGACGCGTCATGGCTGGATTCCCCTTCCTGCTCGCTCGCGGCAGGCGCCTGCGCACCCTCGCCGTCGATCAATCCGTCGACGGCGGCGGTGAAGCCGCGCCATTCGGCGGTCTGCTCGGCAAGGCGCGCGCGCCCCTCGTCGGTAATGGAATAGTACTTGCGCGGCGGACCCGAGGGCGATTCCTCGAGATAGGTGGCAACCAGTCCGTCCTTCTGCATGCGGCGCATGAGCGGGTAGATCGTGCCTTCGCCCATGTCGACCGCATGGGCCATGCGGCTTGCGATCTCGTAGGCGTAGCTGTTGCCGCGCGAGAGGAGCGCCAGGACACACAGCCCCAACACCCCCTTCTTAAGCTGAACTTCGATTTCGGACATCGAATCGTCTCCTGCGGATGCAGACTGTATATAGCGAGGTACTGTTTAATGCAAGGTACCTTTCTAAAGTGGGTACAGATTGATCCGATGTACCGACGTTATGCAGGATATCTGGCAATGAAGAGGTCAGTTCATCGGGCGCTCCGCAGGCGAACGCCAACCCAGACCTTTTTCCGCCCTCCTAGGGGTTTTCCCTCATGTTACCGCCGCGCCGGGCAAGACACTCTGTCGCCAGACCCAAGGCGATGGCCTGCCTCGCACGTGCCTCGCGCCACTCAGGAGAAACCCGATGACGCAGGACAGCGAGCCAGACAGCGAGAAGCCGCGCGACGCGCTCGAAGAAGTTACCGGCGTCACCCGCCGTCGCCTGCTGGCAACTTCGGGGCTGCTCGCCTCGCTACCGGCCGCCGGAACCTTGCTCGGCACGCGGCGCGCGCTGGCGCAAGCCTCGGCTACGTCACGGCCCAACATTCTCGTGATCTGGGGCGACGACATCGGCTGGTCGAACGTCTCCGCCTACGGACAGGGGGTGATGGGCTATCGCACCCCCAACATCGACCGCATCGGGCGTGAGGGGATCAAGTTCACCGATCACTACGCCCAGCCCTCATGCACGGCGGGCCGCGCGGCCTTTATCACCGGGCAGTACCCGATCCGCTCGGGCATGACGACGGTCGGCCAACCGGGCGCCGCGCTCGGCCTCCAGGCGGCCTCGCCGTGCCTTGCGCAAGTGCTCAAGGACGCAGGCTACCGCACCGGCCAATTCGGCAAGAACCACCTCGGCGACCGCAACGAGCACCTGCCCACCGTCCACGGCTTCGACGAGTTCTTCGGAAATCTCTACCACCTCAACACGCAGGAGGAGGAGGAACAGCGCGACTACCAGGCCTTCGGCAAGAAGTTCTCGGGCGATCTGGAGACCTACACGGGCCAGTTCGGCACCCGCGGCGTCCTCCATAGCTTCGCTACCAGGCGCGACGATGCCACCGAGGACCCGCGCTTCGGCAAGGTCGGCAAGCAGACCATCGAGGACACCGGCCCGCTGACCCGCAAGCGCATGGAGAACTTCGATGCCGCCGAGGTGATCCCCAGGGCCTTCGACTTCATGGGCAAGGCGAAGGCCGCGAACGAGCCGTTCTTCGTCTGGCTCAACACCACCCGCATGCACGTCTACACCCACCTTGACGACGAATGGCGCTATGCCGCCGAGAAATGGACCTCGGAGGCCGACCTGCACGGCTCGGGCATGCTCCAGCACGATCACGACGTGGGCACCGTGCTCGACTGGCTCGAGCAGCAGGGCATCCTCGATGACACGCTGGTCTGGTACTCGACCGACAACGGGCCCGAGCATTCATCCTGGCCGCATGGCGCGACCTCGCCCTTCCGCGGTGAGAAGATGACGACTTACGAAGGCGGCGTCAGGGTCGTCTCCATGCTGCGCTATCCGCGCATGATCGCGCAAGGGCAGGAGCTGAACGGCATCCAGGCGCATCAGGACATGTTCACCAGCCTCGCCGCCATCGCCGGGGTGCGCGACGTCGCGGGCAAGGTCATGGCCGCGAAGAAGCAGTACATCGACGGGGTCGACAACGTACCCTACTGGACCGGACAGACCTCCGAATCCGCACGCGATCACGTCTTCCATTACTACGAGAGCAAGCTGACCGCGGTGCGCGTGGGGCCCTGGAAGATGCACTTCTCGACCAAGGAAGACTACTACGCCAACCTCGTCCCGCGCACCGCGCCTCTGATCTTCAACATCCGCATGGACCCCTTCGAGAGCTACGACAGCTCGGATAGCTACGGGCACCTGCTGCAGAAGGTCTCGTGGCTGATGCAGCCGGTCGGGGTGCTGATGAACAAGCACCTCCAGACACTCGCGCAATATCCCCCGGTGCAGGGCGGCGCCTCGTTCGACATGTCGAACGTGGTCGAGGATTTCATGGAACAGGGTCTGCAGTAGCCGTCCCCCGGACTGCAGGACCGGCCCGGGTGCGCCGATGCGCGTCCCGGGCACCTCTTTTCGTATCGCACGTCGCCCGCGCGTCGTCGCAAGGTACCCTTGCCGCGGGAACGATCACGGCGCGCCTGCCGTTCAAAGAACGACTTGCAAACACGAAAAGACATGGAGCTAGCCATGACCCAGACCCCCGATTTCGGGGCCGGTATCGCTGCGTCCAGCCTCGGCAGGGGCGAGATGCAGACCGGCACCTTCGACGGCGCCGATATCCTTTTAATCCGCGCCGAGGATGGCACCTTGCGCGCCGTATCGGCCACCTGCACCCACCTGGGCGCACCGCTCGAGACCGGCGCGCTGATCGAGGGCGAGATTCGCTGCCCCTGGCACCACGCACGCTTCTCGCTCGAGGACGGGCAGGCCGTTGGCGGACCGGCCACCGAAAGCCTTGGCTGCTACGAGGTCGAGGAAAGCGACGGCACGATCCGGGTCACCGGTCGGCGCCATGTCAGCGCCCCGCGTCCCGCGCTCGAGGTCGCGACCCCGGTGGTCATCGTCGGCAGCGGAGCGGCGGGCTACGCGCTCGCCGATATGCTCGCGCGCGACGGTCACGGCGCGGATACGATCCTCGTCAGTGCAGACGAGGAGGCGCCCTACGACCGCACCTTCCTCTCGAAGCAGTATCTTGCCGGTGACGCGGAGCGTAGCGAAGTGATGCTTCCCGCAACCGGCCAGGGTCTTGGCGATCCGGTCGATATCCGCACGGGCGCGAAGGTGACCGCGATCGACACCAAGGCCGGGACACTGCGCTTCGAAGACGGCTCGAGCCTCGACTATGGCACGCTCGTGCTCGCCACCGGCGCCGAGCCGGTCGCGCCCGACTTCCTTGGCCGTGACGATCCGCGCGTCCACACCCTGCGCACGCTGGCCGATGCCGACGCCCTGCTGGCGCAGGCGCACGAGGGCAAGCGCGCGACGGTCCTTGGCGCAAGCTTCATCGGCCTCGAAGTTGCTGCCTCGCTCGTCCAGCGCGGACTGAAGGTCGACGTCGTCGCGCAAGGCGAGGTCCCGCTGGCCCCGGTGCTCGGCGAGAGGGCCGGTCGGCATATCCAGAGCCTGCACGAGGCGCACGGCGTGACCTTCCACATGGGCCGCTCGCTCACCAGCTTCGAGGACGAGGCGGTCTGGCTCGACGATGGGACGCGCCTGCCCGCCGACCTGCTCGTACTCGGCACAGGGGTACGCCCGCGCCTCGAGCTTGCGCGTGATGCAGGGCTTGCGCTGGCCGAAGACGACGACGGCATCGCGGTCGACGGCAACCTTCGCACGAGCGCGCCCGCGATCTACGCCATTGGCGACATCGCCAGCTATCCCGATCCACGCCTCGAACGCCCGCTACGCATCGAGCATTGGGTCCATGCCCAGCGTCAGGGCGGATATCTCGCACGGCTGTTCACCGGGGCGAGCGACGAGCGCTTTGGCGATACCCCGTTCTTCTGGACCGGCTATTACGGCACGCAGCTACGCTATGTCGGCCATGCCAGCCCGGACGACGCCCGCCTCGAGGGCGATCTCGACGAAGGCACCTTCGCGCTGTTCTACCGCGAGGAGGGCAAGGATCGCGCGATGCTTTCTTCAGGCCGCGACAAGGAGGCCCTCGCCACCGAAGCGAAGTGGGATACCGCAAGCCACGCCTGACCCGCGATGCGCGAGCGGCCCCGGTGCTAGAAAGGATCGGGGCCGCTCGCACGCAACTGGCGATCGTGCAGGCCGCGCAGCAGCAATAGCGCGCAAGCCGCGCCGATGAGGCAGCACAACATGTCCCACTGCGTATCCCACGGGTCTCCCTGCGTCCCGAGGAACGCGTCGGCCCCCTGCCCCAGTGCCATCGCCGCGCCGAACTCGATCAGCTCGTAGGAAGCGCTGACGGCAAGACAGCAGGCGAGGACGAGCACGGCGCTCAGCGCGCCGGCACGCAGACCGCCCCAGCGCAGCAGCAGTTCGCGCAGAACGATGGCAGGCACGAAGCCCTGCATGAAGTGCCCGATGCGGTCATAGGGATTGCGCGCGAGGCCGAGCCAGTCCTGCAGCGTGAAGCCGAGCGGCACCCGTGCGTAAGTATAGGCTCCGCCGAGCATCAGCACGAGACCGTGAAGACCGATCAGCACCAGCGCGAGCCGGGTCAGCGCATACCCACGCTGCGTGAGCCAGAGCAATGGCAGCGCGATCAGCACCGGAGCGACCTCCATCCACCAGGTCGCCCGCTCGTAGGGCGCCCAGCCCGAGAGAACGAGCCCCGTAAGCCAGATCGCGGTGAGGATCGCAAGCTCGCGGCGATTGCTCGTGCTCGAAGGTGGCAAGTCTCGCGTCATGGGCGAGAATTTTGCCCACCAGTGCGCTGCTGGCAATCGAAAAGCCAGATGCCGCGCGGTTGCCCCTCCCGCGCATGGCAAAGACACAAAAAAAGGGCCCGCGGTTTCCCGCGAGCCCCTTTTTCGTAAGAGCTGTAAGCCCGTCGAAACTTAGCGCTTCGAGAACTGGAAGCTACGACGTGCCTTGGCACGGCCGTACTTCTTACGCTCGACCACGCGGCTGTCGCGGGTGAGGAAGCCAGCAGCCTTGACGGTGGCGCGCAGCGCGGGCTCATACTTCGAGAGCGCCTGCGAGATGCCGTGCTTCACAGCGCCAGCCTGACCCGAGAGACCGCCGCCCTTGACGGTGGCGACGATGTCGTACTGGTCTACGCGGCCGGTGATCTGGAACGGCTGGGCGATGACGAGACGCAGGGTCGGACGAGCGAAGTAGACTTCCTGGTCACGGCCGTTGACGGTGATCTTGCCCGAGCCGGGCTTGATCCACACGCGGGCAACGGCGTCCTTGCGGCGGCCGGTGGCGTAGGCGCGACCGTAGTTGTCGAGCTCCTGCTCGCGCAGCGGTGCGTTCGAGACGATCGGGGTGTTCTCTTCGACGGTCTCGCTGGCAGCGACGTCGGCGCCGAGGTCCTTGAGGTCGGACAGGCTCTGGACGGTATCGGTATCGGACATTACGCGCCCACCTTGTTCTTGCGGTTCATGGAAGCAACGTCGAGCAGCTCGGGCTGGGTGCCGCCGTGCGGGTGCTCGGTGCCGGCATAGAGGTGCAGGGCACGCATCTGGTCACGGCCGAGCGGGCCGCGCGGGATCATGCGCTCGACAGCCTTCTCGAGCACGCGCTCGGGGAAGCGACCGGCGAGGACCTTGTCCGCGGTAACTTCCTTGATGCCGCCGGCATAGCCGGTGTGCTTGTAGTAGGTCTGCTGCTTGAGCTTGTTGCCGGTGAACTTCACCTTGTCAGCGTTGATCACGACGACGTGATCGCCGCAATCGACGTGCGGGGTGAAGCTCGGCTTGTGCTTGCCGCGCAGCAGGTCGGCGATGATCACGGCCAGACGGCCGACAACCAGACCCTCGGCATCGATCAGATGCCACTTCTTTTCAACCTCGGCCGGCTTGATCGACCGGGTGACCTTGGTAAGCGCCTTCATGGCTGGTCTATCCCTAATAAGTTTCGAGCGCGCCGCCGGCTGATCCGCCTTGGCGCGAATCTCCCTGTGCGCGGGAAGTGGCGCCAATTCGTCGAAATCGCGCGCTAAGTCAAGCTGAGCGCGGGATAGCGAAGAGGTAAAATAATACCGTCAGGTTCTGGGCGCGAGCGCAGAGAGCCAGGCCAGCGTCTGCGGCGCGCCTGCATCGCAGTGCCAGCCGAGCACCGCGGGTTCCTCGTAGGGATGAAGCTGCGCCAGGCGCGAAACCGCGCGATCAAGCAGGTCGGTGCGGGTCTTGAACAGGACCCCGACCTCGCGCGCGGTCTGGATTTCGTCCTGCCAGACGAAGACGCTGGTCATGCCCGGGATCACATTGCCACAGGCGACGAGCCCCTCGCGCAGCAGCGTGCCGAGCGCTGCAAGGGCTGCGGCCTCGTCGGGAAAGGGACACCAGCCCATCGCTCCCGTCGTCACCGCAGCCGGCGCGGGCTCTGGCGCGCCGGGCGCGCTCATGCCGCGGCGAGCAGGTTCACCGGGTCGCGCCGGCCAAGGGCATGCGTGCCCCAGACCGTCGCCGCGACCAGCAGCGCGCCGCACAGCTGGTGCGCGACTGCGAGCCACAGGCTCACGCCCGACCACACCGTGCAGATCCCAAGGATGATCTGCAGCCCGAAGGCGCAGTGAATGGCGAAGGAGATCGGGCGGCGGCGGCGGGTGCGCAGCTCGCGCGCCATGCCGATCAGCACGAGGACCACTGCCCAGGCCCACCAGCGATGGACGAAGTGGACGAGGTAGGGGTCGTTGAACAGCGCATGGAAGAAGCCTTGCGACCAGTCGATCCCGGCAGGCAGCAGGCGGCCCTGCATCAGCGGCCAGGCGTCGCCCGAGAACCACCCTGCCCCCGCGACGTAGCCCGCCCGCATGCCTGCGGTCAGCGCGCCCATGAACAGCTGGAAGGCAAGCATGGCGAGAACGGTGACGGTGAAACCGGTGAGGTGCGCGGGCGGCTTGCCCTGTGTCAGGTTGCGCAAGTCGAGCGCGGTCCAGATCAGCCCGGCCAGTGTCAGCAGCGCGGTCAGCAGGTGCGCGGCGAGGCGAAAGTGGCTGACGCGGTCGAGGGCGTCGGCGCTGAGCCCCGAGGAAACCATCCACCAGCCAAGCGCGCCCTGCAAGCCGCCCAGCGCGAGCAACGCGAGGAAGCGGCCCTTGTAGCCGAGCGGGATCGTGCGACGATACCAGAACCATGCCAGCGGCACCGCGAAGACGAGGCCGACGATGCGTGCGAGCAGCCGGTGCACCCATTCCCAGAAGTAGATGAACTTGTACTGCTCGAGCGTCATGCCCGCCGGGCCATTGACGTCGATGTACTGGGGTATCTGCTTGTACGACGCGAATTCCGCCTGCCACTGCGCCTCGTTCAGGGGCGGGAGCACGCCGGTCACCGGCTTCCACTGGGTGATCGAGAGACCTGCTTCGGTCAGACGGGTGATCCCGCCCACCGCGACGATCAGGATGACGAGCAGGGCCACGCTCAGCAGCCAGCGGACCATGGCGCCAAGGTCGTCGGAAGTACCGATAATGGGGCGACCGTCTGATATTCTCATGAAAACACTCACTGCGGGCTTGCTCGAAGATACGCAAGAGGGCTGAGCGACGGAACGAGGTTTGTGCCCGGACGAGCCCGCTATGCGTAGCCTTCAGCGGCGGCGCTGCGGCCATCGGACACGGGCCTGCGACAAAATCGCGCACAAGCACCCTTGATTGATGTTACAACGTTACATATCTGGACGCCATGCGCGACGCACTCCAATCGATTCGACTCAGGCTGGACCGCACCGGCATCCTGCTGAGCGGGCTATGCGCCGTTCACTGCGTGCTGGGTGTCGTCCTCGTCGGTGTGCTCGGTCTCGGCGGCGAGGTGCTGCTGTCGCCTGCGATCCACCGCATCGGCCTGATGCTCGCACTCGTGGTCGGCGGTCTTTCGCTCGGTTTCGGCGTATTGCGCCACGGTCGGCTGGCCCCGCTTGTAATCGGCGGTGCGGGTCTTGCGCTCATGGGGCTTGCCATCGCGGTCGGCCATGGCCTGCCCGAAGCAGTGCTCACGGTGCTGGGCGTAGGCCTCGTCGCGATCGCGCACTTGCGCAACATCTCGGGCCACGCCGCGCACTGAGGCCGAAGCGAGAGATCGCGCCGGCGACCCCTCTAGCCACGTGCGGACCTTGCACTGAGCGCGCTTGACGCTATCTGCGGTGCATGGCCCAGAACGACACGATCACCCTTACCGTGAATGGCGAGACCCGGCGCATCGCGCCCGGTTCCAGCATCGCCGCGCTCGTTGCCGAGATCGGCCTCGATCCGGCCAAGGTCGCGGTCGAGCACAATGCCGAGATCGCGCCGCGCTCGCAGCTCGCCGAGATTACGCTTGGCGAGGGTGACGTGCTCGAGATCGTGCACTTCGTGGGCGGCGGCTGACACCGCTCGCCAGCCACAGACCGGCACGCCCCTTCCCGCCCCGCGTAAAGCCCACTCCCGCCCCGTAAAGGATGCGAATCTTGACCGATACTGCTGCAGCCCAGAGCACCGCCAACGCCGACACCAATGCCGATACCTGGACCGTTGCAGGGCGCACCTTCACCTCGCGGCTGATCGTGGGCACCGGCAAGTACAAGGATTTCGCCCAGAATGCGGCGGCGGTGGAGGCCTCGGGCGCCGAGATCGTCACCGTGGCGGTACGCCGGGTCAACGTCTCCGACCCCAAGGCGCCGATGCTGACCGACTTCATCGACCCCAAGAAGATCACGTACCTGCCCAACACCGCAGGCTGCTTCACCGCCGAGGACGCGATCCGCACCCTGCGCCTCGCGCGCGAGGCCGGTGGCTGGGATCTGGTCAAGCTCGAAGTGCTGGGCGAGGCGCGCACGCTCTACCCCGACATGCGCGAGACGCTCAAGGCTTGCGAAACGCTCGCCAACGAGGGCTTCAAGCCGATGGTCTACTGCGTCGACGACCCGATCGCGGCCAAGCAGCTCGAGGAAGCCGGAGCGGTTGCGATCATGCCGCTGGGCGCACCGATCGGCTCGGGGCTGGGCATCCAGAACAAGGTCACGATCCGTCTCATCGTCGAGGGCGCGAGTGTCCCGGTGCTCGTCGATGCGGGCGTTGGCACTGCCTCCGAGGCAGCGGTGGCGATGGAACTGGGTTGCGACGGCGTACTGATGAACACCGCCATCGCCGAGGCGCGCGATCCGATTCGCATGGCCGGTGCAATGCGCCACGCTGTGCTCGCCGGGCGTGAGGCATTCCTTGCCGGACGCATGGCCGTTCGCCGCTACGCCGACCCTTCGAGCCCGCTTTCCGGCCTAATCTGAGGGTTAACGAAATCCTTGCCAATTGCTTGCGGGCAGGATGGTATTCAAACGATTGCAAGCTTTACGTCGCGGTAAGTCGGGCGTGGTCTAATCGATCTCGTAACGGGGGCTCAGGCCCTGCTCAGCTACGGGATGCGGCACGATGGACAAGACCGGCACGGCAAGCCTCACGATCAGCGAGATGCGCGAGTTCGCGAGTTTCGACGCGGGCGAACAGCGTTACATCCGGCGCAGTCTCGACGTCGGCTTCGAACGCCACGACGCAGCCGAACGCTGGGGCCGCGACGCCGCCGAAGTCGCCTCGATCAAGGCACAATACGGCTACTATCAGGACCTGCGCGTGCTGCGCGGGGTGCGTCCCGACGAATACGACCTCGAGGACATCGACCTGTTCATGGGCAAGCTGATGCGCATGGCAGCCTTCGACCTCGCGCAGGAACGCCTTTCCTCGTTCTCGGCCTTTCGTTTCCTCTACGAGCGCCTGCTCGGGGCCTGGGTGCGCCCATGGCTGCCGAGCGCCTTTTGCGGCGCAGCCGCACTTCCCCAGATCCGCCCCGAGCGGCGCAAGTGCCTGCTCCACTCGATCAGCGAGGCGGCCGCGACCGCCCCGGCCTGGTCCGAGCGCGAGCCCGCCTTCCTGCCCGAGTGGATCGAGGAAGACGAGGCCGCCTGAGCCACCCTGCGGCGAGGCGCTGCCCCCTTCAGCGCCTCGCCGCCCTTCGGACACTCGCAAGTTTTCCTGAAAATCCCGCCAAAACCTGAGATGCTGAGCCTTGATGACCGGACGAACCGGTCGCGAGGCAAGAGGCAAGACAGCGTGACCACCAAACCCCAGAGCACCGGCAAACCCCAGACCGCCGGACGCCGGGCGATGCCCGGGCTGGACGAGAGCGACGACCAGACCTTCGCCATGATCGCAGCCCTGACCAGCGAACTGGCCATGGCCCGCGAACGCATCGACACGCTCGAGCGTCTGCTCGATGCAGGCGGCGCTCTCGATCGCGCCGCAATCGAGCGCTATGTTCCCGACGAGACCGCGAGCACCGAGCGCGGCGCCCTGCGCCAGCGCATCATCGCCAAGGTCTTCCGCCCGATCCGCGAGGCGGCGATCCGCCGCACGCAGGGCACGTCCACCCCTGAAGCGGGAGTTTGAACGCCATGTCCCATCCCATGCTCGCCAATGCCAGCCACGACGAGACCGCAGAACAGCTCTTCGTGCGCGACCTGCAGACCTGGCTCTATACCGAGGTCGAACCCCACGAGCGCAAGATCGCGGAAGAGCTCGATCCCGGCCTTGGCCACAATGACCGGGCCGAGGCCGTCTACGAGGCACTGCACAAGGAGCCCGCCTTCATCGGCTGGTCGGGCATGCGCCGCGCCACGCAGGAACTGCTGTGGGATTCGGTATGGACCTGCGTCGACCGGCAGGCCGAGGGGCTCGATGCCCTGGCAAGCGAGGCCCCCGAGCTGGGCTCGCTGACGCTGGCCGAGGACTTTGCCGTTCCCGATTACCTCGAGGATGCCCACGTGCACCTCATGCCCGGCGGCTACGGCCTCGATGCCGAGGGTGTGCGCCAGGGCGCGCTGATGGACCGCGGCGGCGCGGTCTACATGCTCGGGCGCAACGGCGGCTTCCTCAACGACGGGCGCGGCAAGGCGGTCGCGGCCCATCTCGCCTGCTGCTATCCCGATCTCGCGCCTGAGCGCATCCTCGAACTGGGCTGCGGCGTCGGCTCCTCGGTGGTTCCGCTGGCGCAGGCCTATCCCGAGGCCGAGACCTATGCCGTCGACGTCGGCGCCTCGGTGCTGCGCTACGCCCATGCCCGCGCCGCGCACCTGGGCGCTGCGGTCCACTTCGTGCAGGACGATGCGGAAAGCACCCGCTTCGAGGACGAGAGCTTCGACGTGGTGTTCACCGCCGCGGTGATGCACGAGACCTCGCCCGAGGCGATCGGGCGCATCCTCACAGAAAGCCACCGACTGCTGCGCAAGGGCGGCGTTGCAGTCCATCTCGAGGTGCCGGTGCGCTACGAACGCCTCGACCTGTGGAGCCAGGTCATCGCCGGGATCGAGCGCGACTACAACAACGAGCCCGCGTGGAAGGACGCGACCTCGGCAGACTACGAGGCGCTGATGAACGCGGCAGGCTTCGAGGCGGTCAAGGTCGGCTTCCAGGACGCGGTGCTCGGACCCGACATGTCGGCCAGCAAGTTCGGCGACGAATCGAAGGGCGTGTTCCTGTCCTGGTTCGTTACCTCGGGCCGCAAGTAAGCGCCCGCAGGCACGATAACGGTCAACGAGACGGCAGGTCCGCACACGCCGGGCCTGCCGTTTTTCGTGCTACTTGCGCTGGCCCAGCGTGCGCTGGAGGGCATCGCGCCAGGCGCGATCCTCGACCTGTTCAAGCAGGGCAATGTCGACCGGCTCGCGCAATGCGCTGCCCGGTCCCGTGGCAATGGCGTAGTCCTGCCGCCCGAAGGTGCCGGGCACCATGCGCAGGTCGGTCTCGCGGTCCATCTTCAGCCGGTAGCGCAGCAGTGGCTCGTCATAGACGAAAGCCTCGATCGTCCCGGCCCGCAGCGCGTCGAGCCCCGATTCGATATCCGGATAGCCCGAGAAGCCGATACCCTCGCTGGTCAGCCACTCGTCGCTGGCCGAGCCACGGATCGAACCCACCATCGCCGGGGCGAGGTCGTCCGGGCTGGCGATGGCCCCGGCGATGCGGTCGGCGGTGAGCGAGGAAGCGATCATGCCGGTGAAGGTCGAGATGATGATGATCGCGGCGAACATCCAGACCAGCGCAATCGCCTTGCCTGCAGCGGTGCGCGGGGCCTTGTCGCCATAGCCCACGGTGGTCATCGTCACCGCCGAGAACCAGAACCCTGCAAAGAGCCCGCGCACGCCCGTGCCGAATTCCTCGGTGTTGTGCTTGCGTTCGACCAGCCAGAACAGCGCACCCACCCCGAGCAACAGCGCCGAGAGCGCGAGGATCGCCTTGAGAAAGGCGAAGGTGAAGAAGTTCTTGGCCAGCGACATCCATGCACTCGGCTCGCGCTGTACCGCGATGCCGAAGCCGGTGGCGTAGAAGGGATGGGTGAAGTCGACCCGCTCCTCGCGCGCGGCGGTGACGGTCAGCGCGCCGACGCTGGCATCGTAGCGCCCTTGCGCGACGCCATCGACCATGCCGGGCAGATCGGTCTCGACGAAGTGGAAGCGATAGCCGTTCTCCTGCGCGATCTGGCGCCACAGGTCGATTGCCAGCCCCTGCCACTGCCCGTCCTCGCCCTTCATCGCGAAGGGCGGTGCGATGCGGGTGGCGACGGCGAGGTCCTTGCCCGAAGGCGCCGGTGCCTGCCCGCTTCTATCCTGGGCAAGGGCGGGCCGCGCCATGGTGGCCAGAGCGAGAAACGAAGCGAGCAGGAACAGCAGTACCGGACGGAAATTCTTGCTCGCAAAAGACATCGGGTCTCCTCGTGTCGCGGCGCCATCCCTCGCGGCACCTTCCCTGAAGCCCTCAGGCTGTCACGATCTGTAGAGCCCGTCCAGCCTCTCGCCGTAGCGCTCGCGCAGCTTGTGGCGGCGGATCTTGAGGCTGGGCGTCATCTCCTCGTTCTCGATCGCGAAGGGCTCGTCGGCGAAGGTGAACTGGCGTACCTTCTCGATCACCGAGAGATCGGCATTGACCCGGTCGATCGCATCGCGGACCGCCGTGCGGAACGCAGGCAGCTCGGCAAGCGTCGCGAGCGCGGGCTCGGCCCCGTTTTCGCGCGCCCATTCCTGCATCCACTCGGCATCGGGCACGATCAGCCCCACGACGTAGGGCCGCTTGTCGCCCGCGACCATGGCCTGACCGATCTCGGGCTGAAGGGTGAGCATCGACTCGACCTTCTGCGGCGAGACGTTGTCGCCCTTGTCGTTGACGATCATGTCCTTCTTGCGGTCGGTGATGCAGATGCGCCCGCGCGCGTCGATGTGGCCGATGTCGCCGGTGTGCAGCCAGCCGTCGATCAGCGCGGCGCGGCTGGCGGCGGGATTGCGCCAGTAGCCGGACATGACCAGCTCGCCGCGCACGAGGACTTCCCCGTCCTCGGCGATCACCACCTCGGCGCCGCGCACCGGCGGGCCGACGGTGTCCATCTTGATCCCGGCCCGGGGGCGATTGACCGAGATGATCGGCCCGCTCTCGGTCTGGCCGTAGCCCTGCAGCAGGGTCAGACCCATGGCATCGAAGAAGGTTCCGATCTCGGGGTTGAGCGGCGCGCCGCCCGAGACCAGCGCCTTCATCCGCCCGCCGAAGCGCGCGCGGATCTTGGGGCGCAGGGTCCGTTCGAGCAGGGCATCGAGCGCAAAGTCGCTGATGCGTCGATTGCCCGCAGCGCGGCGCGAGGCAAGCGCGATCGCCTGATGCATCATCCAGCTGGGCACCTTGCCCTGCTTTTCGACCTGCTTCATGATCCGCGTGCGCAGCACCTCGAAGAGGCGCGGGACCACGACCATGATCGTCGGGCTGACTTCCTCGATGTTGCCCGCGAGCTTCTCCAGCCCTTCGGCATAGTAGATCTGGCCGCCCAGCCCGATCGGCAGCATCTGCCCGCCGGTGTGCTCGTAGGCATGGCTGAGCGGGAGGAACGAGAGGAAGGTCTCGCAGGCGTCGAGGTGGAAGTCGTCGAGGATGATCTGCGCCGCGCCCGCCACGTTGGAGAGCAACATGCCGTGGTGCTGGCGGACCCCGCGCGGAGCACCGCCGGTGCCGCTGGTGTAGATCACGCAGGCGAGATCGTCACGGCTGGCCGAGACGAGCCGGGCCTCGACCTCGGCGCGTGCGGCCACCGGATCGCCTTCGAGCAGCGCGTTCCAGTCGTGCAGTTCGACCACCCCCTGCTGCATCGCGGGCATTGCCTCGATGCCGATGACGTGGCGGCAGCAGTCGGTCTGCAGGATCGCGGGGAGCAGCGTCGCGCCGAGCTTGGCGTTGGAGACGATGGCGGCGCAGGCACCCGAATCCTCGAGGATGTGGATGTGATCGCGCTTGGTGTTGGTGGTGTAGGTGGGCACCGTCACCCCACCCGCGGCCATGATCGCGAGGTCGGCAAGGCACCACTCGGGCCGGTTCTCCGAGACGATCAGGACGCGCTCGCCATCCTCGATGCCGAGCCGGCGCAGCGCGGAAGCCATCAGGCACACCCGGCGCGCGGCTTCGGCCCAGGAGATCGCCTGCCACTCGCCATCGCGCTTGGCCTGGAGCATGGCCCGCTCGCCCAGCGCATCGGCGCGCTTGAGGAACAGCGAAACGATGTTCGAACTGCGGTCGAATTCACCAAGATCCATGGTGGGGACGGGTCCTCTCTGCCGTTTTTCGGTCATTCGAGCGAACGTCTAGGCCCCGCCGCAGGTTGCGACAAGGTGCCGCATACGTAAACGCAAGGAGCCTGCGCAGGCGCTCGAACGCTTGCGCAGGCTCCTTGATGCGATGCCCGTGTGAAGGGGCAGTGACGGTATCAGTCGTGGACCCGGTTGAGATTGTTGTCGCGCCGCTCGATGCGCGTGACGTTGCCCGCGGTATCCATGCCCACGCCCTCGCTGCGCGGATCGGCGGCGCCGATCCACTTGCCGCCGACGAACTCGACCGCATTGGCCTTGAGGCCGAGCGGGGCGACCTTGACGTTCTCGCCCATCGCCTCGAGCGCGGGCGCCATCGCGGCAAGCTCGGTGCCTTCCTCGAGCGTCGCGACCTTCGAGCCGGGGGCGTAGATCAGCCCCATCGCGATCGCGTCCTGCGCGCTCATGTCCCAGTCGATCACGCCGATCAGCGCCTTGGCGATCTGGCAGATGATCGTCGCGCCGCCCGCCGCGCCGATGGCGATGCGCACCTTGCCGTCGGGTCCGTAGACGATGGTGGGGGCCATCGAACTGCGCGGACGCTTGCCCCCTTCGACACGGTTGGCGACGAGGTAGCCGTCCTTGACCGGGACGGGGTCGAAGTCGGGCATCTCATTGTTGATCATCAGCCCGTCGACCGAGAGACCGGAGCCGAAGTAGCCGTTGATGGTGGTGGTCACCTCGACGACATTGCCCGCCCCATCGACGACCGCGAGGTCGCTGGTGCCCGGATCGTTGCGGAAGGGTACCTTCTGGCGCTCGGGCGCGCCTGCAGGGTGTCCGGGCTGGATATCCGCGATCACCGCATCGGGGCTGATCAGCGCCGAGCGGCTGGCGATGTAGGCCGGGTCGAGCAGGCCCTTCTCGGGAACGTCGATGTAGTCGGTGTCGGCCATGTAGAGGTTGCGGTCGGCATAGGCGAGCCGCTCGCTCTCGGCGATCAGGTGCCAGGCGACCGGGGACTTCGCGCCCAGTGCCTTCATGTCGAAGCGCTCGAGCTGCTTGAGGATCATCAGCACCGTCAGGCCGCCCGAACTGGGCGGGCCCATCCCGCACACGCGGTAGACACGGTAGGTCCCGCAGACGGGTTCGCGCTCCTTGGCCTCGTAGCCCGCGAGGTCGGCCTCGGTGATCTTCGAGGGGATCGGTCCCGCCCCGTTCAGCGTCGCGACCAGCCGGCTGGCGATATCGCCCTTGTAGAAGGGTTCGGGCCCTTCGCTGGCCAGCCGCTCGAGCGTGGCCGCCATCACCGGCGAGCGCAGCGTCGAGCCCTGTGCGACCGGCTTGCCGCCGGGCAGATAGTGATCGCGGGCCCAGCCGGTCACGTGACTGCCGTAGTTGGCGAGACCGTTGTTGAGGCGCGGCGAGACCACGAAGCCGTCGCGCGCGAGCCTGATCGCGGGCTCGAACAGCTGCGCCCAAGACAGCTTGCCCCATCTGGCATGGGCCTTGGCCATCGCCGCGAGCGCGCCCGGCGTGCCTGCGCTGAGCGGTCCTTGATAGATCAGCTTACCCGGCAGCGGCTTGCCCGCGTCATCGAGGTACCAGCTCTCGTCAGCGGCGGCAGGTGCGCTCTCGCGCCCGTCGATGGTGTCGAGGGCATTGTCGGCAGCGCCGTGGCGAACCCAGAACAGTCCCCCGCCGATACCCGAATTCTGCGGCTCGACGACGTTGAGCGCGAGCATCGTCGCGATCGCGGCATCGGTTGCGCTGCCACCCTTGCGCAGCATCTCGACGCCCGCCGCCGCGGCGCGTGGGTCGGCGGCGCTGACCACGCCCTCGTGCGCCTTCGCGGCAGGAGCCGGAGGCGGCGCGGGCGGGACCGTCGAGGTGGTCGAACAGGCGGCAAGGGCGATCGGGCCGGTGAGGCCGACGAAGAATTTACGGAGCATCGCGGCGGAAGCTATGCGGTTCCGACGGCCTCCGCAATGGAGTTGAAGCCGTCGCGCTTCATCAATCTTTCGAGGCCCTTGCAGATGTCGCGAGCGATGCCCGGACCCTCGTATACCATCGCGCTGTAGAGCTGGACGAGGCTCGCCCCGGCACGGATCCGGGCCCAGGCGTCCTCGGCAGTGGCGATCCCGCCCACGCCGATGAGCGCGATCTCGCCGCCGGTCGCCTTGCGAAAGTCGCTGAGGCGCTGCTGGGCAAGATCCCTGAGCGGCGCGCCCGAAAGCCCGCCTGCCTCACCCGCATGGGCCGAGGCCAGCGCGGGGCGCGAGATGGTGGTGTTGGAGACGATCAGCGCACCCAGCCCGCGTTCGATGGCGATACGCGCGATCGCGTCGATGTCGACGGGTTCGAGATCGGGCGCCACCTTGAGAAAGACCGGCGGACCGCCCTCGGGGCAGGCGGCGGCCTTGGCATCGTTGACCGCATCGAGCAGTCCGGTCAGCGCCGACTCGTCCTGCAGCGCGCGCAGGCCCGGGGTGTTGGGGCTCGAAATATTGACCGCGAGATAGCTCGCCAATGGAGCCATCAGCCTTGCCATGATCGCATAATCGGCCACGCGATCGGTCGAATCCTTGTTCGCGCCGATGTTGATGCCGACGATTCCCGGGCGTCCCTTGCGCGCCTCGAGCCGGTCGACCGCGGATTGCGCACCCTTGTTGTTGAAGCCCATCCGGTTGATCACCGCATGATCCTCGACGAGGCGGAACAGGCGCGGCCTGGGATTGCCCGCCTGCGGCAGCGGAGTGATCGAGCCGACTTCGGCGAACCCGAAGCCCTGCCCCAAAAGCGCGTCCGGAACCTCGCCGTCCTTGTCGAATCCGGCCGCCATCCCGACCGGATTGGGGAAGGTCAGACCGGCAACGCGGCTCTCGAGTGCGGGCCGCACGCGCGGCGGCTTGCCGGAAGGGGCGAGCTTGAGCGCGCGAATCGCGAGCGTGTGGGCCGATTCGGCATCGAGGCGGAAGAGCGCTGGGCGGATGATGGAATAGAGCACGGGTCGAGCGCATAGCCGGGATCGCGCCGTTGCTCAAATGTTTCACTCCCGACGCAATCTTGCGGGACAGGCCCCGGATTCCCTCCAGATTGCATACATTGCCCCTGCCGCAGCGCAGCGCCATGTCGCAAATCTACAATATTTAGCCCCTTCATCGGCATAGACGGGACCTGCGACCCGAAGGGCTCGTAGCGGGATGCTCACGAGTTCTTTATTACCTTAAGGGCGGTTTCTCCTTCGCGGGAAACCGCCCTTTTTTTATGGTCTTGTCTCTATTGCAAGGCAGGTTGGTGCTTCCGGGTGTTACCGCTCCCGCCGGATTCGCCCGATTCCCGGCCACAGCCCATTGAATCCGTGCCGCGCATGCACTAGGTGAAACTGGAAGAAATCGATCCAGTTTGACCTTCGGGCCACTTCGCAAGGGAGCCTATGCGCCTTTCCAGCATGGCAGATTACGCCGTCGTCATCATGTCCGCAGCCGCGCGGCATTGTGGCGCGTGCGCGCTCGCCATGCCCGATGGCGGCAAGCGCTCGCTGCTTTCGGCCGGACAGCTCGCGCAGGAGACGGGCGTGCCTGCCCCGACCGTGCAGAAGCTGGTGAGCAAGCTGACTGCCGCTGGCCTGCTGCGCTCGTCGCGCGGGGTCGGGGGCGGGCTGCGACTGGCACGACCGCCCGCAGCGATCACGATCGCCGATATCGTCGAAGCCGTGGAGGGCCCCATTGCGCTCACCGCGTGCATCGATAATGGCAAGCACGATTGCACGCTGGAAGGCCAGTGCAACGTGCGTCCGCACTGGTCGCCGGTGAACGCGGCCGTGCGCGGGGCATTGGCACAGGTGCCCCTGACCCAGTTCGTCGAGGAAGCATAAATGACACAGGATTCCGCCCCGCCCGCCCCCGAGGTGCGCGACCAGGCCGCCCGCGACGCCGCGGCGCGTGTTGCCGACTATGAGCATGGCTGGTCGTCCGACATCGAGCAGGAATATGGCCCCAAGGGCCTGTCCGAGGACACCGTGCGCTTCATCTCGGCCAAGAAGGAAGAGCCCGAGTGGATGCTCGAGTGGCGCCTCAAGGCCTATCGCCGCTGGCTCGAGATGACCCCGCCCGACTGGGCCAAGCTCGACGTGCCGCCGATCGACTATCAGGAAGCCTACTACTGGGCCGCGCCCAAGAAGAAGCCGACGCTCAACAGCCTCGACGAGGTCGATCCCGAGATCCTGCGCGTCTACGAGAAGCTGGGCATTCCGCTCGAGGAGCAGAAGGTGCTCGCCGGTGTCGAGGGCGCGCGCAAGGTCGCGGTCGACGCGGTCTTCGACTCGGTCTCGGTCGCCACCACCTTCCGCAAGGAGCTGGAAGCGGCGGGCGTGATCTTCCGCTCGATCTCCGAGGCGATCCGCGAATACCCCGAGCTGGTGAAGAAGTGGCTCGGCAAGGTCGTGCCCCAGCATGACAACTACTTCGCGGCGCTCAACTGCGCGGTCTTCTCGGACGGGACCTTCGTCTACGTCCCCGAAGGCGTGCGCTGCCCCATGGAGCTCTCGACCTATTTCCGCATCAACGCCGAGAACACAGGCCAGTTCGAGCGCACGCTGATCGTCGCCGACAAGGGCGCCTACGTCTCGTACCTCGAAGGCTGCACCGCCCCCCAGCGCGACGAGAACCAGCTACACGCGGCCGTCGTCGAACTGGTCGCGCTCGAAGATGCCGAGATCAAGTATTCGACGGTGCAGAACTGGTACCCCGGCAACGCCGAGGGCAAGGGAGGCATCTACAACTTCGTGACCAAGCGCGCGCTGTGCCAGGGCGACCGTTCGAAGGTGTCCTGGACCCAGGTCGAAACCGGCTCCGCCGTGACTTGGAAGTACCCCTCGTGCGTGCTCAACGGCAAGGATTCGGTCGGCGAGTTCTACTCGGTCGCGGTCACCAACAACTTCCAGCAGGCCGATACCGGCACCAAGATGATCCACAACGGCGCGGGCTCGCGCTCGACGATCATCTCGAAGGGCATTTCGGCGGGCAAGTCGAACAACACCTATCGCGGCCTCGTGCGCGTGGGCGCCTCGGCGGAAAACGTGCGCAACTTCACCCAGTGCGATTCGCTGCTGCTGGGCAAGGAGTGCGGCGCGCACACCGTGCCCTATATCGAGGTGAAGAACCCCTCGGCGCAGATCGAGCACGAGGCGACCACCTCGAAGATCAGCGACGACCAGCTGTTCTACGCCATGCAGCGCGGCCTCGACACCGAGGCGGCGGTCGGGCTCATCGTCAACGGCTTTGCCAAGGAAGTGCTCCAGCAATTGCCGATGGAATTCGCGGTCGAGGCGCAAAAGCTGCTCGGCATCTCGCTCGAAGGGAGTGTCGGCTGATGGCCACCGAACGCAAGACCCTGGGCGTAAGCCTTTCGGGCGGGCCCAAGGCTGACGCCAAGGCCAGCTTCAACGTCAAGGGCGCCCGGCTGGAGACGCTGAAGGAGCGCGCCAGGGATATCCGCCGCAACCCCAGCGAGGCGCAGAAAGCCCTCTGGGCCGAGCTTTCGGGCTCGAAGCAGGGCGGCGTGAAGTTCATTCGCCAGTCGGTGGTGGGTTCGACCATCGTCGACTTCGCCTGCCCGTCGCGCTGGATCGTGGTGCAGCTGAGCGCCGATGATTCGAACCCCGACGTCAACGAGCTGCAGGACCGCAAGCTGACAGAGGTCGGTATTCGCGTGTTGCGCTTCTCCGAGGACGAAGTGCTCGAGCGCATCGAAGGCGTCGTGCGCGAGATCAACACAGAACTCAACGTGCCGTTCGACAAGCGCTCCGCGCGCCGGAAGGCCGGTTCCACTGCTACGCCCCGCTTCGACGAGGGCGCTGAAGGATGACCATGCTTACTATCGATAACCTGCAGGCGAACGTCGCCGACAAGCCCATCCTCAAAGGTCTCTCGCTGACCATCAATCCCGGCGAGATCCATGCGATCATGGGCCCCAACGGCGCTGGCAAGTCGACGCTGGGCTACACGCTCGGCGGGCGTCCGGGCTACGAGGTCACCGGCGGTTCGGCCACGCTCAACGGCGAGGACCTGCTCGAAATGGAACCGCACGAGCGTGCGGCGGCCGGCCTGTTCCTGGGCTTCCAGTACCCGGTCGAGATTCCCGGCGTCTCGTTCGTCCAGTTCCTGCGCGAGGCAGCCAATGCCCAGCGCAAGAGCCGCGGCGAGGAACCGCTCACCGGTGGCGAGTTCCTCAAGCTCGCCAAGGAAAAGGCAGCCCTGCTGCGCATGGACATGGACATGCTCAAGCGCCCGGTGAACGTGGGCTTCTCGGGCGGCGAGAAGAAGCGCGCCGAGATGGTGCAGATGGGCGTGCTCGATCCCAGGCTGGCGATCCTCGACGAGACCGACTCGGGCCTCGACATCGACGCGCTCAAGACTTGCGGCGAGGGCATCAACGCGATCATGCGCGCGCCCGACAAGGCGGTGCTGCTGATCACGCACTACCAGCGCCTGCTCGACTACGTGAAGCCCGACTATGTCCACGTCCTCGCAGGCGGCCGGATCGTGAAGTCGGGTGGCCCCGAGCTCGCGCTGCGGCTCGAGGAAGAAGGCTACGAGGCGGTCGTCCAAGAGCCGGCGGCATGAGCGGTACGGCAACCCTCCCCACCCGCAAGGACGAGGACTTCCGCTACGCCGACATGACCGCGCTGGCGCAGGTCTGGCCGATCGTGCCCGAGGAAATCTCGGTCGCAGCCGGCGAGGAAGCCGCGCTCGAGATCGTCGAGAGCGGCGCCGAACCGGTGGCGCGCCACCTGCTGATCACGCTCGGCAAGGGCGCGAAGTTCGACCTGCGCGTGCTCAGCGCGGGCCCCGCCTATGGCCGCATCGCCATCGAGGCCCGCCTCGGCGAGGGCGCGGACTTCACGCTGGGCGCGGCGCAGCTGGCGACGGGCAAGGAAACGCTCGAGGTGGTCACCAAGGTGGTCCACGCCGAGAAGGACGCGACCTCCAGCCAGATCGTGCGCTCGGTGCTCGCGGATCACTCGACCGGCAGCTACCTCGGCTGCATCGGGGTCGAGCGCGGCGCGGACGGCACCGATGCCCAGCAGTCGGTGCGCGCGATGCTGCTCGACCGCACCGCGACGGCCAATGCCAAGCCCGAGCTCGAGATCTACGCCGACGACGTTAAGGCGGCGCACGGCTGCGCGGTCGGCGAGCTCGATGCGCAGGGCCTGTTCTACCTGATGAGCCGCGGCCTCACCCCCGCCGATGCAAAGCGCCTGATGCTTCAGGCCTTCATCGCCGAGGCCTTTGCCGGTGCGGCGGGCGAGGAAGCGCTCACCGCTGCCGCGCAGGAGCGTCTGGAGGCGATCCTTTGAGCGCCGAGACCCTGACCCTTCGCGTCCAGTTCCCCGGCCTTGCCGGCGGCTGGCACTACCTCGACACCGCCGCGACCGCGCAAAAGCCGCAGGCAGTGATCGACGCGACCGTTGCCGCCATGGGCCGCGACTACGCGACCGTGCACCGCGGCGTCTACGCGCGTTCGGCCGAGATGACGCTCGCTTTCGAGGCCGCACGCCGCCGTACCGCGCAGTTCTTGGGCGGACGCGAGGACGAGGTGGTCTTCACCCGCGGCGCGACCGAATCGATCAACCTCGTCGCGCAGACCTGGGCACAGGACAACATGAAGGCAGGCGACCGCATTCTCGTCTCGACGCTCGAGCACCACGCCAACATCGTGCCCTGGCAGATGCTGCGTGATCGCATCGGCATCGAGATCGACGTGTGCCCGCTCACCGCGGATGGCGCGATCGACCTCGAAGCCGCCGAGAAGATCCTCGACGAGCGCCACAAGCTCGTCGCGCTGGCGCATGTTTCCAACGTGCTCGGCTCGGTGCTCCACGTGGAACATGCAGCGAAGCTGGCTCACAACGTAGGCGCGAAGCTGCTCGTCGATGGCTGCCAGGCCGCGCCGCGCATCGCGCTCGACGTGGCCGCGATGGACTGCGACTTCTACGCCTTCTCCGCGCACAAACTCTACGGTCCCACCGGGATCGGCGTGCTCTGGGCTCGGCGCGAGATTCTCGAGGACATGCGCCCCTGGCAGGGCGGCGGCGCGATGATCGACCGCGTGACCTTCGACGAGACGACTTACGCCCCTGCCCCGCAGCGCTTCGAGGCCGGCACCCCGATGATCATCGAGGCGCTTGGCATGGCAGCGGCGATGGACTGGCTCGAGGGCGTGGGTCTCGAGCGCGCGCTGCGCCACGAGCGCGAGCTGACCGCAGTGCTGCGGCGCGAACTCGCCGCGCGCAACGACGTGACCGTGTTCGGACCCGAGGATTCGCTGGGCATCGTCAGCTTCGCGCTTGACGGTGTCCACCCGCACGATCTTGGCACGATCCTCGACGAGGAAGCCGCCGACGGCACCCGCGTCGCGATCCGCGCCGGGCACCACTGCGCCCAGCCGCTGATGGACCATCTCGGCGTACCCGCCACCGCCCGGGCCAGCTTCGGCCTCTACAGTGATGAAAGCGATATCGAGGCGCTCCTGAAAGGGATCGAGCGCACGAGGAGAATTTTCGGATGAACGACGAGAAGCCCACCTTCCGCGTGGAAGAAGTCGATGCAGCGACCCCGCCCCAGCGCGCACGGGTCGACGATGCAGCGGCTCCCGCTGCCGGTGCCGCGGGCGGCGAACGCCAGCGCGACTATCTCGACGGTTTCCTCGCCGAGAAGCCGCAGGGCGAGGACCCCGGCGCGCCCGGCGGTGCGATCTACGAAGCCGTGATCGATGCGCTGAAGGAAATCTTCGACCCCGAGATCCCGGTCAACATCTACGACCTGGGGCTCATCTACAATGTCGAGGTCTCCGACGAGGCATCGGTCAACGTTATCATGACGCTCACGACACCGCACTGCCCGGTCGCCGAATCGATGCCCGGCGAAGTCGAGATGCGCGTTGCCGCGGTGCCCGGCGTTCGCGATTGCGAGGTCGCGCTGGTGTGGGATCCGCCGTGGGACATGGCCAAGATGTCCGACGAGGCCAAGCTCGAACTGGGCATGCTGTGAGCGAGCCGAGCACCACACTGGAGCCGCAGACGGACGCGGTGACCGTACGGCTTGCCGACTACGGCTACGCGCCCGACGGCGAGGCGCTGGTCGTGCTGCTCGACGCCTATGCGCGCGATCCGATGGGCGGTGGCAAGGGCCTCGACCCGGCGGTCGCGAACCGCCTCGTGCCCGCGCTCAACGCCTTTCCGGGTGCCTTCTCGATGCTCGCCTTCCGCGATGGCAAGCCGGTCGGCCTCGCCAATTGCTTCACCGCCTTCTCGACCTTCGCCGCACGCCCGCTCGTCAACATCCACGATCTCGTGGTAGAAGAGGGACATCGCGGACAGGGCATCGGCCGCGCGCTGATGCAGGCCGTCGAGGCCGAAGCAGCCCGTCGCGGCGCGCTCAAGGTCACGCTCGAGGTGCTTTCGGGCAACGAGCGGGCCAAGGCGCTCTATGCCGCGCAAGGGTACGAAAGCTACGCGCTCGATCCCGCCAAGGGGACGGCGCAGTTCTGGGAAAAGACGCTATGACGACCACCACCGCAACCGCCCGTCCGCGCCCCGCCGCCGTCGTGCTCACGCCCAATGCCGAGGCGCGCGTCGCCGCACTGATGGCAAAGGCACCCGCGGAGGCCATCGGCGTCAAGCTCTCGACCCCGCGTCGCGGCTGCTCGGGCCTCGCCTACTCGGTCGACTACGTCACCGAGGAAGTGGCGATGGACGAGAAGATCGAGACCCCGGGGGGCACCTTCTACATCGACAGTGCCTCGGTGCTCTATCTGATCGGCTCGACGATGGACTGGAAGGAAGACGACTTCACCGCCGGATTCGTCTTCGACAACCCCAACGCCAAGGGTGCCTGCGGCTGCGGCGAGAGCTTCACCGTCTAAGCGCGCTGGCTCTTCCGGACAAAAGTCAGGACCCTAGTCCTGCGCGAGGAAGCGCAGCAGCGCCTTGTCGTATTCGTCGACCTCCCCGTTGCGCGCAATCCTGCCGTCGAGCCAGTCCGCTTCCTCGCCGGTGATCTCTCGCGCGGCGGCGACCAGTGCCTCGAGTTCGGGTCGAGGGCCCTTGCGTCCGAAAGACTCAGCAACCTGCGCGGGACTGGCGAGCATCGCCAGCACGCGCCCCATGAACCCGCCGACCGACGAGCCGGTATCCTTCATGAAGGCTTCGAGTTCGGCCGCGCGCTCGCGGCCGAGCGGCGTATGCTGAACAAAACCCTGCAGGTAGCTGCCCACGCCCTGCACGAAGAGCGCCTTCCATTCGAGCGCATTGTCTGCGCCGAGCGTCTCATCCTTCAGGCGGAAGAGCATTTCGGCCTCACGGCGGCTGACCGCAGCGGGACGGTCCGATCCGCTGGCGAAGAGTACCCGGCGCAGGATCAGCGCCTCGGCCTCGTTGACCTTGCCCTTCTCGAGCATGCCGCCGCCGCGCATCGGTCCCTCGCCGGTCAGGACCATGCGCTCGATCGTCCCGATCGCCCACAGGCGCAGCATTTCTGGGGTTTCGTGCGATGTCTCGAGGATACGAACCAGAGCCTCGAGCTCGGTCAAGGAGCACAGGCAACCGTCGGCATCGACATGATCGACGAACCAGCTGGCATTGGCCTCGGTCACATAGCCGCGCGGGGAAAGCCTGTTGACGACGTAGTCGGCAATGGCCTCGACGAAAAAGTCGCTCCACTCGCTGCAGGGAACCGAGACCCGCGCATTGATCGCGAAGATCTCTTCGGCCAGCTCGGGCTCGATCGAGCCGCTGGCCCAGCCCGCCAGACGCAGCGCCGCGACTTCCTCGGCGCGAATCACCCCGTCGAGCAGCGCCTGCTCTGCTACATCCTTGAAATTCGTAGACATCGTATCCGCGACCCCTCTTCCTTGGGGTCAAATCTGCCATTCGCGGACTAATCGATGGTTAATTCCGCTTACTTCTGGCGCAGAGCAGCGACGCAGGCGGCGCGGTCGACGTCCTGTCCGTCGGACGAACGTCGCGCATCAACGTATGTCGCGACCGGCGTCTTCGAGCCCGAGGTCGGATAGAGATAGACGTCGAGCAGACAGGCGCGCCCGGTAAACTGCAGCTTGCGCGCATCGCCCTCCCACACCCGCAGGCGCGGTGCACCGAACTGGCGCTCGAGCTCTCGCTCGGTGACGCCGATCACGCCCTCGAGCCCGCGGATGGTCTGGAAGCTGGGGTCGCGCGCACCGCTCGGCGCTGCCGGACGGACACTGGGCACGCGGGTCGGCGTGCGGGTCGAACCTCCGCCGCCTCCTGACGCCGAAACGCAACCCGCCAGCAACAGGGCCAGGCCACAGGCAGTGGCAAGCGGACGGATCGGAAAGGGACGCAAGGTCCCTTGCGCGACTGGGACCTGCGAGCGCGAAGGCGCAAGGTTCGGGATCATCATTATCCGCCAGCGTGTTGCGCGCCGACCCCATCGTGTCAACGCAAAGTGAAGGTGCAAGGTGTTGCCCCGCGATAAACGGCGCGCTACTCGCGCCATGATGCATTGCGTGAGCCACGCAAGCCCGCAACACTTCCCGAACATTCTTCCCCTACGAAAAGGACTATCCCCGCATGAGCCAGCCTGCCCCGACCCTGGACGTCATTGCCATCGGCAATGCCATCGTCGACGTCATGGCGCCCTGCGAGGATGCACTGATCGAGGAACTGGGCCTCGTGCGCGGCGGCATGACGCTGATCGACACCGACGGCGCACGCGACCTCTACGCGCGTATGGGTCAGGCCACCGAGATCTCGGGCGGTTCGGCCGCGAACACGCTGGCAGGTCTCGCCGCGCTCGGCGCGCAATGTGGGTTCATCGGGCAGGTTGCGGATGACCAGCTCGGCGAGATCTTCGCGCACGACATCCGCGCCGGCGGCATTGCCTTCGAGACCGCCGCGCGCGCGGGCGATCCGCCGACGGCCCGGTGCCTGATCTTCGTCACCCCCGATGGCCAGCGCACGATGAACACCTACCTCGGTGCCTCGCAGTTTCTGCCTGCCGAGGCGCTGAACCTCGACACCATCGCCAGCGCGCAGGTGCTCTACCTCGAAGGGTACCTGTGGGATCCCGAAGAGCCGCGCGCGGCCATGCGCGCCGCGATCGAGGCCGCGCGCAATGCGGGCCGCAAGGTTGCCTTCACGCTCTCCGATGCCTTCGTCATCAACCGCCACGGCGACGACTTCCGCGCGATGATCGATGCCGGGCAGATCGACATTCTCTTCGCCAACGAGATCGAACTGGCGACGCTGACCGGTGAGCAGGACTTCGATGCTGGCATCGCAGCGCTTGCGCCCAAGGTGCCGGTCCTCGTCGTGACCCGCTCCGAACACGGGGCGGTTGCCGCAACCGGCGGCGAGATCACGCATGTTCCCGCCGAGCCGATCGAGAAGGTAGTCGACACCACCGGCGCGGGCGACCTGTTCGCCGCCGGCTTCCTCTTCGGCCACGTGCGGGGAATGGACGTTGCCAAGTGCCTGCGTCTTGGTGCAATCTGCGCCAGCGAGATCATCTCGCACATGGGCGCGCGTCCCGAGGTCGATCTCAAGCAGCTCGTCGCCGAGCGCGGCTGAGGCCGGAGCAACCGACAGCAGCCGGACAGCGCCCCCGTAAGACGAGGAGGTCTATGGGTTGAGCTGTCCGGCGCTGATCGATTTCGAGGCGAGCTGCCTGCCCGAATACGGGCAGTCCTTCCCGATCGAGGTCGCCATCGCGCGCATCGACGGCTCGAGCCGGGCCTGGCTGATCCGCCCCTCGCCTGCCTGGCGCTACTGGGACTGGTCGGACGAGGCCGAGGCGCTGCACGGCATCAGCCGCGAACTGCTCGCGGACAAGGGCCAGCCTCCCGAACTGGTGCTCGACGAGATGATCGCCTTCACCCAGGACTGCGATCTCTACGCCGATGCCGACCTCGACGAATACTGGCTCGAGGTCCTGTGCCACGCGGTCAAGCGCCCGCCACCCTTCCCGATCCGCTACCTCGGCGAATTCATCGGTCGACGCGGCTACACCCGCCCGCAGGTCGTCAGTGCGCTCGAGGAAGCGAAACGCCGCGCACCCAAGGAACACCTCGCGCGCGAGGATGCCAAGCGGCTGGCGATCATGGTCAAATACCTGCTCGACCAACCGCCGCAGGGCCTCAGCCGCTAACCGCCAGTCATCGGACTGGACCTCAGGACGCAGGGACAGGTGCGTCGTCTGCGCTCGCGGCCTGCATCTCGCGCAGGCGCCCGACACATTCCTGCCGCGCGCCGTCGCGCTCCTCGACGAGACGGTCGGCGAGCCGGGTGGTCAGCGCGCATTCTCGCTCGGGGCGGATCGGGTGGTCGCGCAGGCATCCCTTCTCGGTAGCGAAGAGGTTGTCGGCACAGTCCTCGAAGGCAGCGACGTCGGCGGCATGCTGGGCGCGGCAGGCTGCTGCCCAATGGTTCTTGTAGGTCAGCTCGGCGGCATTGTTGCAGTCCTCGTAGGCGACCTGGGCCGCCTTCTCGCGTCTGGCCCTGTCGGCCAGAGCCTTGGTCTGCACGCGCGCGCTGTCCTGCTGCTCGACCATTTCCTGTGTCTGGCGATGCAAGTCCTGCGAGGGCAGGTAGATCCCGTAGTAGAAGCCGACGCCCCCGCCCGCGAGCAGCGCCGCGAGCGAGAGCGAGAGCTTCAGCACCGTATCGACCCGGCTGCCCGACATCGCGTTCAGCCCTGCCGCCTCTCGCGCGCCACCTCGCGGTAGCCGATGTCGCGGCGGCAGAAGCCGCTATCGAAGTCGATCGCATCGACGGCCTCGTAGGCCCGCGCCTGCGCCTCGGTGACGTTGCGCCCGCGCGCCGTGACGCTGAGCACGCGGCCGCCGCTGGCGACGAGCTGGCCGTCCTTCATCGCGGTTCCGGCATGGAAGACCTTCACGGCATCGCTCTCCGCCGCCTCGATACCGTTGATCGCGCCGCCCTTCTCGGGCGTGTCGGGATAGCCCTTGGCGGCCATGACCACGGTCAGCGCGGTCTCGTCGACGAAGCGTGGCGGGGCGACCGAACCGAGGCGGTTCTCGGCGCAGGCGTGAAGCAGCTCGACGAGGTCGCTCTGCAGGCGCGAGAGGATCACCTGGCACTCGGGATCGCCGAAGCGGCAGTTGTACTCGATCAGCTTGGGCCCCTCGCGGGTCAGCATGACGCCGAGGAACAGCACGCCGCAATAGGGCAGCCCGGCATCGGCGAGCGCGCGCACGGTCGGCGCGATGATGCGGGTCATCGTCTCGCCGGTGAGCTCGGGGGTGAGCACCGGCGCCGGGCTGTAGGCGCCCATGCCGCCGGTATTGGGCCCGCTATCGCCGTCGCCCACACGCTTGTGGTCCTGCGCCGAGGCGAAGGGCACGATGGTCGAGCCGTCGGTCAGCGCGAAGAAGCTGGCTTCCTCGCCATCGAGGAACTCCTCGATCACCGCTTCGGCGCCGTGGCCGTCCTCACCGACCTGCCCGAAGCGGCCGGCGAAGATTTCCATGACCGCCATTTCGGCCTCAGCCATGGTCATGGCGACGGTGACGCCCTTGCCTGCGGCGAGGCCATCGGCCTTGACCACCACCGGCGCGCCGAACTCGGCAAGCGCTGCAAGTGCAGCCATCTCGCTGGTGACGCGCACATAGCGCCCCGTCGGGATGTCGGCACGCGCGCACAGGTCCTTGGTGAACCCCTTGGAGCCCTCGAGCTGCGCCGCACCCTGATTCGGACCGAACACCGCGATGCCCTCGGCGCGCAGAGAATCGGCAAGCCCGTCGACAAGCGGTGCCTCGGGGCCGATCACGACCAGCCCGATCTTGTGTTCCTCGCAGAATGCGGCCACGGCGCCGTGGTCTCCCGCATCGAGCGCGACGCACGTCGCCTCCTGCGCGATCCCCGGATTTCCGGGGGCAGCGTAAAGCGTGTCGCAGAGCGGGGATTGCGCCAGCTTCCAGGCCAGCGCATGTTCGCGGCCACCCGAGCCCAGCAGAAGGATGTTCATAGCCCCGTGCCTTTCAATCGATCCAATGACGATGACTCATTCGAAAACGGTCGTTCGGGAGGGCTGGTAGCGAAGCAGGAGGCGGGGGACAACGCCGCGCCGCTCTCGATCAGCGAGATTTCCGCGCTTCTCAAGCGCACGGTCGAGGATCGCTTCGGCTTCGTGCGCCTGCGCGGCGAGCTTTCGGGGGTCAAGCGGGCGGCCTCGGGCCACCTCTACTGCGCGCTCAAGGACGACAAGGCGGTGATCGACGGGGTGATGTGGCGCGGCAATGCCCAGCGCCTGCCGTTCCGCCCCGAAGACGGCGTCGAGGTCATCGCCACCGGCAAGCTGACCACCTATCCCGGCCGCTCGAAGTACCAGATCGTCATCGAATCGATGGAGATCGCCGGCGAAGGCGCCCTGCTCGCGCTGCTCGAGAAGCTGCGCCAGCGGCTCGCCGCCGAGGGGCTCTTCGCGCCCGAGCGCAAGCGCGCCCTGCCCTTCGCGCCGCGCGTCATCGGCGTCGTCACCTCGCCCACCGGCGCGGTAATCCGCGACATCCTCCACCGCCTCGCCGACCGCTTCCCGACACAGGTGCTGGTCTGGCCGGTGCTGGTCCAGGGCGAAGGCGCGGCGCAGCAGGTCGCGCGCGCGGTACGCGGTTTCTCCGAGATGCCCGCCGACGGCCCGGTCCCGCGCCCCGACCTCGTCATCGTCGCACGCGGCGGCGGCTCGATCGAGGATCTATGGAGCTTCAACGAGGAAGTGGTGGTCCGTGCGGTCGCCGAATCCTCGATCCCGATCATTTCCGCAGTCGGCCACGAGACCGACACCACCTTGTGCGACCACGCCGCCGACCGCCGCGCGCCGACCCCAACCGCTGCGGCCGAGATCGCGGTGCCGGTGCGCATGGAACTGCTCTCCCAGCTCGAGGAAATGGGCTCGCGCATGCGCCGCAGCGCGCTGCGGCCCGTCACGCTCGGGCGCGAGCGGCTCGAGGCGCGCGTGCAGCGCCTGCCCCGCCCCGACGCTATCCTCGCTGCCAAGGCACAGATCCTCGACGATCTGACCGAACGGCTGCGTCGGGGCCAGCGCGATCAGGCGGGCGGCAAGCGCGAGGTGCTTGCACGCGTCGCGGGACGGCTCTCGCTGCCGCTGCTCCAGCGCCAGGTCGTCGATGCCGCGAAGGACCTGCAGCGCACCGGGCTCGAGCCGCGCCTGCTCACCCGCCGCATGGCGATCGAGCGCGACCGGCTCGCCCCCTTCGCGCGCGTCCTGCCCCAGCTCGACCCGCGCCTGCCGCTCCAGCGCGGCTATGCCCTCGTCAAGGCGACCAGCGGCGAGGCGCTGACCTCGCGCGAGAAGGCCGCTGCCCATTCCTCGCTGGTGCTCGAATTCCGTGACGGAGAGCTTGCTGTCTCGACCGGGACCGGCGGCTCCACCGCGCCATCGACGCCGGCACCGAAAGCTTCGGTCTCTGCGCCGCGCACCGAAACTGCCTCAAGCAAGAGCGCGCGACCGAAGCCGAGCGAGCCGCGACAAGGCGATTTGTTTTGACCGATCTGCTCTGCTAGTTTGCGAACATGTTGATGTCTTCTGCCGATCGCCCCGCCAAGCTCGCCTACGGTCCCAACAGCTTCCGGATGCTAAGCCCCGGAAACTACGTAGAATGTGCCGTGAGCGGCGCGCCTATTTCGCTCGAGGAGCTGCGCTACTGGAGCGCCGTGCGGCAGGAGCCTTATGCCAGCGCCGAGATCGCCACCCGGCGCCTGCTCTCGGATTCCTGAGCGACCTGCACACGGAGTAATCCCATGACCCGTTTTACGCCTCGCGCGGTCCGCATTTCCGGGACCTGTGCGCTGTTAGGTGTCGCCCTCGCCGGACTGGTTGCGGCGCTCGGCGCCATGCCCGCAGTCTCTTCAGCCGAGGCTGCGCCGACCGGCTCGAGCGCACCGCGCCCGGCCACACTCACCTTTTCGGGTCGCCTGACGCAGGGAGGCTGGATCAGGGGCTTTGCGCCGCGCGGCGTGCGCTCGATCACGCTCGACGGCCAGGACCTGCCACTCTCCGCGCAAGGTGGCGAATGGTTCGCCGCCTTCGACCGCGACGCCGGGACCAGCGCGACGCTTACCGCGCGCTATGCCGATGGCCGCGTCGAAACCAAGCAACTGACCGTCTCGCCGCGCGACTGGAACATCGAACACGTCAACATCGCGCGGCGCAGCGGCGGTCCTTCCGCGGCCTTCATGAAGATCCGCAGGCCCGAACTGGAAATGATCGGCGCGGCGCGCGCGATGCGCACCGGTGCGCAAGGCTGGCGACAGGACTTCATCTGGCCGGTCAAGGGTCGCATTTCAGGCCGGTTCGGCTCGCAGCGCATCTATCGCGGCGAACCGGGCAGCTATCACTCGGGTATCGACATCTCGACCGGCACCAGCGGCACGCCCTTCGTCGCACCGGCGGACGGCGTCGTCATCCTTGCCGCGCAAACGCCCTTCTCGCTCGAGGGCAACCTGCTGATGATCGACCATGGCAACGGCCTCAACAGCGCCTTCCTGCACTGCTCGGCGATCACCGTTAAGGAGGGTGACCATGTCGCCCAGGGGCAGGTCATCGGCCGCATCGGGAGTAGCGGCAGAGCGACCGGGCCGCACCTGCACTGGTCGATCAAGTGGGCCGACGCGCGGCTCGATCCGCTGCTGTTCACCGGACCGATGGACTGAACAAGGCGGCCCCGCGCAGCTTGTGCGGGGCACGCGCCACCACGCGTGGTTGCAACAGCGCTTGCCCTGCGCCGCAGCTAGTCTATGCACCACTTGTGCAGCGCAGCATCGCCCTTTTGATCCTGATTGTCGGCCTGCTTGGCCCCACCTGGATCCGCAGCCCGATCGAAGCGGTCGTGCATCCACACAGGATGACCGTCTCCGACCACCAGATCGCTCCGGGAACACGGTTTTCCGCACACCTTGGACCGTTCCGGTTCGAACGTGGCTGGCAGCTTCGCGGGCCCGAGGTCGGCGGTTACTCCGCACTGCTCGCCTATGGCGGCGGCAAGTTCGTCACACTCAGCGACGATGGCCAGTGGCTTGCCTTCCAGATGGCCGCAAATCGTCCCTGGCAACATGCCATGGGCAAGGTGAAGTTTGGCAAGATCGCACGCGAGAAGAACTACCGCGACGTCGAATCGGCAGTGCGCGATGCCCGGACCGGAACGATCTGGCTCGGCATGGAAGGTATCAACGCGATTGCACGTACCGATGACATGTTGCGCTCGAACGCCCGGGTCGAACCCGAGGCGATGAAGGACTGGGGATTCAACTCCGGTCCCGAATCGATCGTGCGCATCCCGGACGGACGCTTCGTGCTCATTCGCGAGGCGCCCAGCGGCTATTTTTACGGGACCGAGCACAAGGCGGTCATCTTCGACGGTGACCCGATCACCAGCGGCGAACCGCGTGAGTTCAGCTTTACCAGTGCGCCCAACTTCTCGGTCGTCGACATGACCCTGCTGCCCGACGGGCGCGTGCTGATCCTGATGCGGCGTTTCGTGTGGCCGATGCCGATGCAGTTTGCCGGTCGCATCGCGATCGCCGATCCGGCGACGATCGAGCCGGGCAAGCCCTGGCCTGCGCGCGAGATCGCGGCGCTTTCATCGGACCTGCCGGTCGACAATTTCGAGGGCATCGCGGTCACCCCGGGCAATGCCGGGAGGCTGAACGTCTGGCTGATCTCGGACGACAACTTCATGACCACGCAGCAAAAGACCCTGCTGTGGAAGCTCTCGGTCGACCCTGACGAGCTGCCTTGGCCGAAGGCTGGCGACGCCGCCCGTTGAGGGCGGCAGGGCCACCTTACCGGGGCTGAACCGCTCCAACGGCACCGTCAATTGCGGCGCCAACAACCCTAGCAGCCAGGCCGGAAGGAACGCAGACACGCCGAAAGGCGCGCAGACGAACTGCACGCCTTACCGACATGTCCCGGATTTCCGAGTGGCCGGAACCGTCAGCAACGCATCGCGCGAGGTACGCGCGAGGCGGCGGCGGTCACCGGTCAGGAAAGCGCATCGCGGGGCCCGATGGCCACCGCGACGGGCAATCAGGCTGCGACGGCAGCCTTCTTGAGCTCGCGCTTGACCTTGACGGCGCGCGGGCTGAGCTTGGCGTCCGAGGTCTTCAGCAGCCAGTTGTCGAGGCCACCATTGTGCTCGACCGAACGCAGGCCGTGGGTCGAGACGCGGAACTTGAAGCTGCGGTCCAGAGCTTCCGACATCAGCGTGACGTTCTGCAGGTTGGGCAGGAAGACGCGCTTGGTCTTGTTGTTGGCGTGGCTGACGTTGCAGCCGACCTGACGGCCCTTGCCGGTCAGTTCGCAGATGCGGGACATGTTTACTCTCGCTCGAAAAAAAACGGTTGCCGTTTGTACGGGAAGGCGCGCCCTTACTGATTCCCCGGGGGAAGGTCAAGTTGCATGGCGCTTTTCGGCAGGCTAGCGCTGTGTCATGACTCGCTGGCCGCTCCCCGAATACATGGCTCTCGCCCTAGCGCAAGCCCGCGAAGCCGCCGATTCGGGCGAAGTACCGATCGGCGCGGTGGTGGTGAAGGACGGGAATGTCATTGCGACCGGTCGCAATGCCCCGCGCGCACACCACGACCCTACCAGCCATGCCGAGATCGAGGCGATTCGCGCCGCCGCGGCGATTCTCGAGGACGAACGACTCACCGGCTGCGAGCTATGGGTCACGCTCGAGCCCTGCGCGATGTGCGCGGGCGCGATCGCCCATGCGCGCATCGAGCGGCTCTACTATGGCGCCAGCGACCCCAAGGGCGGTGCGGTCGAGCATGGTGCACGGGTCTTCGACCACCCCCAGTGCCTGCACCGTCCCGAAGTCTATGGGGGGATCGGCGAGGCCGAGGCCGCCGACCTGCTGCGCAGTTTCTTCCGGGAGCGGCGCTGAGAGGGTGCGTCCCCTCCCCGCGCTGCCCTACAGGCCCCGCCAGATCTTCATCGCCACACCGTCGCGCGCGCCCAGCTGCCGCGCGGCGCAGGCCTTGGGACGGAAGTCCCGACCGTAACAGAGCCGCACTTCGCGCAGCCAGCCGCCACGGCTGAGATCGATCCCCACTGCGCCTCGTGGCCAGCCCGGGTTCGCCGCCAGGAAGGCATCGCGCAGGTCTCCCGCGACGAGGTCCTCCTTGCGCGAAAGGCGGTCGGCATCGGGCCAGGTCACGGCGTCCCACAGAATCCCGGCGGTCTTGAAGTAAGCCGAGGGCGTCGCGGTCATGCAGGTGCCGTGCTTGGCCCATTCGTGGACAAGCAGCGAGGCCGAGGGCGTGCGGCACATGTTGCGCCGGATGAGCGCAGCCGAGGGCCGGTAGCGCGCCGCACACCACTGCGGTGCGGGTCCGCGCGCCGCCTCGGGCCACAGCCCGTGGAGCACGAAGCCGAAGCGCCCGTAGCGCCGGGAGCACTGCATCGAGGTGGTATCGCCATGCATCTTGCACCAGTCGGGCGACCAGCTCGCCGCGAGCGTGTAGCGCGCGACCGGAGCCCGGCGCGACGGACCATCGGGCGCGGGAAGCGCCAGTGGCGCCACATGCTCGGGGATGCGGCACTGGTAGGCCTGTGCGAGGACGGGAAGCGGCATGAGCGCAAGCCAGCTCGCGACCACGCGAGCCGCAAGGCGCAGCCGGCGCCTCTCAGTCGAAGACATCGGCCGCATCCGGCTCGCCCGTGCCGCGCCGGCTCAGCCAGCGCTGGCCTTCGGGCACCAGCATCACACAGGCCGCCGCGACATGGACGAACTGCGCCGCGAGCGTGGAGAACGCATAGGCACGTTCGGCCCCCTCGGCAGTGAACGCCTGCCAGTCCGCGACATGCGGGACCAACCCGAGGAAGGCGAGGCCGAAGAATATCCAGTAGGCCACCCGGCTCGCCCGGCGTGCGACCGCGAACCAGAAGCACAGGAAATAGCCCATGGAGAACATGATCGTGAGAAGCGGCACGTAGGCAGAGCCTCCCATGCGCTGCGCCTCGGTCACGAGCACCTCGTACCAGGCCACCATGATCGCGAGGCTCGCGAGCGCCGCCAGCACGACCAGCGCCTCGAACACGCGCAGCACGGGCGGCTTGGCGCGCACCCGGCGATCAGCCCGCGTCGGCGGCGAGCGGGGTGAAGTCGAGCCCGACGTCGGCAGCAGGCGCGCTCTGCGTCAGGCGGCCGACCGAAACGTAGGTCACGCCGGTCGCGGCGATGGCGCCGATGGTATCGAGATTGACCCCGCCCGAAGCCTCGGTCGGGACGCGCCCCGCAACCAGCGCAACGGCTTCGCGCAGCATGGCGGGGCCCATGTTGTCGAGCAGCAGGTGATGCGCGCCAGCGGCAATGGCGGGCTCGATCTGATCGAGGCGGTCGACCTCGCAGATGATCTGGGCCACCCCGGCATCGCGGGCACGCGCAACTGCCGGGCCGACCCCGCCCGCGACAAGAACGTGGTTGTCCTTGATCATCGCCGCATCCCACAGTCCCATGCGGTGGTTCTGCGCCCCGCCCTGCCGCGTTGCGTACTTCTCGAGATGCCTGAGGCCGGGGATTGTCTTGCGCGTGTCGAGCAGCGTCGCGTGGCCGCCCATGGCGTCGACGTAGGCGCGAGTCATGGTGGCGATGCCCGAGAGATGCTGGACGGTGTTGAGCGCGCTGCGCTCGGCGGTCAGCATCGCGCGGGCATTGCCGCAAAGGCGCATCAGCGCGGTACCGGGGCCGACCTGCGCGCCCTCCTCGACGAGGATCTCGATTTCCATTGCCGGATCGAGACGTGCGAAGAAGGCGGCGGCAAGCGGCAGGCCCGCGACGGTCACCGCGTGGCGCGCATCCATCACCCCGGCAAAGCGCGCATCGGCATCGATCACGCTTTGCGAAGTGACGTCCTGCCCGCCACCGGGCAAGCCTTCTCCCAGGTCCTCGGCAAGGGTGGCCTCGACGAAAGCGTCGAGATCGAAGGCGGCGGGCGCGATGCCGGCAAGGCTGTAAGCTGTCATGGTGCTGTCCATGCCAATCCGGTGCCGCGCTGTCGAGATCGCTGTAAGCCAACCGCGGGTCCTGTCGCGGATTGTCGGCCTGCGAGGTCCCGGGCAGGCAGGCAGGGGGCTGGCACGCAGCGCCTCGCCACGCTTTCGCCTGTCGGTCAGAACCCTCGTTCCAGCCCGGAATCGACTGTCATCAACTTGCAAAATTCGCAAAGTCGGCGTAGGGAACGAGTCAGCACGAGCCATCAACCCGCTGGCGCTCGCGGCTGTAACAACTCCCCCCGCTGCTCCCCTTGTGGAGCCTTGCCGCGGTTCCGTGTTCAGTTGCGCCTGCCCGGGATGAAATGCGTGCCTAGCACCGAGTTCGGGCAGATGCCCGTCCGAAACCCACCATGCCCGTGATCTGGCGCGAGCACCGCGGACTATCCGCGCGCGTCTCATTCAGGCATGCCGACTTGAACACTGAGGAGTATTCCATGGCCAGCAATGGGCCCGTCAAACCGTTCCTGATCCAGAAGGACGACAACGGCAACTTCCGCCTGACGGTGCGTACCACGCGCTACAACTCGATCGGTTATCCGATCGTCTCCTCCAAGCTTCAGGACGAGGTTTTCGAGACCCAGTCGGCCGCGAAGAGCTTTGCGCGCAAGAACTTCAACGCCGAAGCTGGCGAGTACGCCACCAAGTAAGCGATATACGGGGGAACACCGAAGCGGTCGTTCCCCCGGCCACCTTCGTGGCCACTGCGGGGCTATTGGCCCATGCGGCAGGGGCGCCCCGGCACCAATACCGGGCAGCACCCTTGCCGATCTGCACGATCAGTCCTGCTTGGGCGTGACCCAGACTTCCACGGGGGTGATGAACTTGCCGGGCGCGGGCTTGCCCACCTCGACACGGTCGGCGGTCACCAGCTCCCCGTTCTCGAGGTTGAAGCTGGCCCAGGGCTTGGGCATGCGCCCGAACTTCATTTTCTGGATGGGACGGCCCGTGGCCGTGTTCATGATCGTGGCGATGATGCTCATGGCCGCGCCGTTAGCGCTGCTGCGGCACCGCTGTCACGGGGGCGGCAGCGGCCCTTCCACAGACCGCTCGCCCGTCCCCCTTCCAGCCGTCTGCGATCAGTGGACGAAGCGCGCGATGACGTCGCGATAAGAGCGCGAGACCTTCACCTGCGCGCCCGAATCGAGCACGAGGAAGCATTCGCCGTTGGTGTGCGGCTTGACCTGGCGGACCTGGTTCAGGTTCACGATGGTCGAGCGGTGGACGCGCTGGAACACGCGCGGATCGAGGCGGCGCTCGAGGTCCTTCATCGTCTCGCGCAGGATCAGCGAATTGTCGGCGGTGCGGATGCACATGTAGTCGCCCGCAGCCTCGATGTGCTCGATAGAATCGACGTCGATGCGGAAGATCTGGCCGCGATCCTTGATGTTGATGAGCTTCTCGTAGCGATCCGCATTGGGATCGGCATCCTCGGGAATACCCTCGACCGCATCGGGAGCGACTTCCTGCAGCACGGTCTTGAGCTTTTCCGCCTCTTCGGCCGAGCGCTTTTCGGTAAGACGCTGGCGCACGCGTGCGAGCGTATCGTCGAGGCGGGTCTCGTCGACCGGCTTCATCAGGTAATTGACGGCATTGGCCTCGAAGGCGCGTACCGCATGCTCCTGATAGGCAGTGACGAAGACGAACAGCGGCGGCTCGATCTCCATCACGCCCTTCACCACCGAGAACCCGTCGAAGCCGGGCATCTGGATGTCGAGGAACACGAGGTCGGGCTTTTCCGTCTTGATCTTGCGGATCGCCTCGCGACCGTTCGAACACGTGTCGATGATCTCGACGTCGGGATACTTCTCCAGCCGCAGCTGCAGGCCCTGGATCGCCAGTTTCTCGTCATCGACAAGGATCGTGCGGATAGTCATTTATATGTGTCTCCGGAACGCTGAACGAGCGCGCTCCCAAAAAGTTTCAGCGCGCCATCATCGCAGGCTGGCGCGACGCTTCGGACATGTCTTCGGCGGAGTCGTCGCGGCGGTCGGCCGGGATCTCGATCAGCACCGCGAAACCGCCCTCGACCGGCTCGATGGTCTCGAAACGATGTTCGTCACCGTAAGCCTGGGCAAGGCGGTCGCGGATGTTCGAAAGACCCACACCGGTCGAGACCGGCTCCCCTCCATCGTAAGACATGCCCGACAACCTGTTGTCGGTAGTGGGACTTTGCAAGCCCGGGCCGGTGTCCGAGACGGTAATGCGAAGCCTGGGACCGACGAGTTGCGCCGCGATGGTGATCTCGGCGCCGGTTTCCTGCGGGCTGACTGCATACTTGATCGCATTCTCGACCAGCGGCTGGAGCAGTAGCGAGGGCAGCAGGCACTTCTCGGTGTCGGAATCGATGGTGAACGTGGTGCGCAGCCGCTCCTCGAAACGCATGCGCTCGATGTCGAGGTAGAGCTTGAGCGTTTCCACCTCCTGCGCGATCGTCACCCGCGCCGAGGGCTTGTTGATCAGCGTGTAGCGCAGGAACGAGGACAGCCGCGTCAGCATCGCGTTGGCCGGATCGGTCTGCTTGAGCAGCACCAGCGTCGAGATCGAGTTGAGCGTGTTGAACAGGAAGTGCGGGTTGAGCTGGTAGCGCAGCATCGCAAGCTGCGCGCTCGTCGCCTGGCTCTCGAGGCGGATCAGCTGGTCGTTCTGCTCCTCCACCTGAAGGTAGAAGTTGATCGCGTAGTAGAGCGCCGACCATGCTCCCAGCAGCGTCGCGTCGAGATAGAACACGCCGAGAAACAGCTGGGTGAAGCTGGCGTCCGAATCGGTGCGCCACAAGGACCAGACCCAGGCGTCGATGAAGGCATGCAGGCCGACCGCGACAGGCAGCAGCAGCGCGGTAAGGCCCCAGGTGACGATCGGGCGGCGCGTGATCAGGCCGCGGTAGATCACCGAGAGGACCAGCGAGATCGAGAAGCCGGTAATGGTCTGGATCAGCACCAGAACCAGCGAGGTCAGCGGCTGGTTGTTGGCGATCATCGACATCGTGCGCAGCAGCATCGCCCCGGCCCAGCCGGCGGTCTGCAGGCGCCAGAAGGCCTTGTCCTTGTTCGCGAAGAACGGGATCGGCTGGATGGGCAGGACGCGCATGGCCACCATCTAGCGCATGTCCGCCTGCGCCGGAAGCCGCGCGGACATGCCGGACTTGTGCGAGGCGCAGATCAGCTCTTTGCTCCGTCGAGACCGAGCGCGCCTGCAAGCCGGTCCATGCCGACCGCGCCCGAAATCAGCTCCTCGCCCGCCACCCAGCTCGGCGTGCCGGTGAAACCGAGACGGTTGGCCATCTGCAGGTTGCGGCGGATTTCCTCCTCCACGGTCGGGCTCGCGGCGACTTCGCGGGCGCGGTCCATGTCGAGGCCGACCTTCTTCGCGACCGCCTCGATCGTCGCGGGATCGACCTGACCCGCCGCGTACATCGCGTCGTGGAAGGCCTCGTACTTGCCCTGCTCGGCGGCCGCGAGCGCCATCTTGGCGGCATCGGGACTACTCGGGCTGATCACCGGGAGCTCGCGCACGACGATGCGCAGGTCCGGATTGCGCGCGATGAGCTGCTTCACGTCGGGCAGGCTCTGGCGGCAGTAGCCACAGGCAAAGTCGCTGAACTCGACGAGCGTTCGCGTGCCCTTCGGATTGCCCAGCACCGCTCCGGGGAACGGAGTCTCGACCGACTGGCGCACGTCGGCGAGCTGCGCGCTCGCCTGGCGCTGCTGCAGGTTCTCCATCGCCTGAGGCAGTATCTCGGGATGCTCGAGGATGTAGTCGTGGACGATGCTCTCGACCGCGGGCTTGCCGCCGAACCAGCCGAGCGCCCCGATGGCGACGATGCCCGCGCCGGTCAGCGCGATCCTGGAAACCATACCCATCTGCAAAAGTCCCGATACGGCGCTGTCGGCAGGGCCCGGCAGCGCACAAATTCCGTGTTGTCGCCAGTGTCTAGCGCCGCTTGCGGTCGCGTTCCAGTTCGGCGCGCGCCTGCATCTCGATATCCTGTGCGCGCAGCCAGTCGGCCGAGTATTCGGGCAGGCCCGCCTCGGCAGACTGGGCACTGCGCAGCGCCTCGTTCATCCGCCCCGAGAGCACCTGCTGCTCGGCGCTCGCGAGATAGGCGCGCGGCATGTCGTTCTCGGCCGCGTAGATCACCCCGAGCTGGTACCAGGCGAAAGGATTCTCCCGGTCGCGCACCACCGCAGCCTTGAGCACCTTGCGCGCCTCCTCGTGGAAGGCCGGGTCCTCGGTTGCGATCAGCGCGTGACCGAAGAGCGTCGCGATGAGCGGCGAGTAGTTGGTCAGCTCGGTCGCCTTGCGCAGCGCCGTGATCGCATCGCGCGGACGCCCGCTCTCGAGCAGGATCTGGCCTTCGAGCTCGAGGAAATAGGGATCGTCCGGATCGCTGGCGACGAGCGCGGCAGTCTCGGCCTGAGCCTTGTCGAAGCGCGATTCGCGGTGCCAAGCATAGGCCCGGGCATAGCGCGCGGGGACCGAGGTGTCGCTCTCGGGGTACTTGCGCAGGACCTGTTCGGGCTCGGCGAGATAGCCGAAGAGCTTGGCCTTGGCCCGCTCGAAGCGCTGCTGCATCTTCGGGTCGTCGGGTGTGGTCCAGGCCGGATCACGCTTGTAGGTATCCTCAAGCGTCTGGATGCGGTCGCCGGTCAGCGGGTGGGTCGAATAGAACTCGTCCCCGTCGCGCGGGCGGTAGCCGTAGCGAAATTCCAGGTTCTGCAGCTTCTTGAAGAACGCGATCGAACCGCGCCCGCTGATCCCGGCCTCGGACAGGTACTGCGCGCCTGCCGCATCCGCAGAGGCCTCCTGCGAGCGGTTGTAGGCGAGAAACTTGCCCATGGCAGCCTGCTGGCCCGCCATCAGCACGCCCATCGCCGCCTCGCCGCCACCGGCAGCCGCCGCCGCGACGCCAAGCAGGAGCGAAAGGATCGAGATGTTCTGCGCCGGCCCCGCGCCCATGTTGAGCACCGCGTGCCCGCCGGTGACGTGACCGAGCTCGTGCGCGATCACGCCCTGCACCTCGGCAGCGGTATCGGCCTCGTTAATCAGGCCCGCATTGACGTAGACCGCCTGCCCGCCCGCCACGAAGGCGTTCACCGACTGGTCGTTGACCAGCACGATATCGACGTTGCCCGGCTTCAGGCCCGAAGCCTCGACCAGTGGCGCGGCCATGTCCTTGAGCAGCGCCTCGGTCTCCGCGTCGCGCAGGATCGACTGCGCCGCGGCCGGGACCGAACTCCAGCCAAGCAGGGCCAGGAGGCTGAGAAAAAATGCTGTCAGTCGCATGAGCGGCATAATGCCCCTAGGGTCAGGACCCATTACTGACACCTACGAGGCGCCGGATTGGCAAACATATCGGGCCGAAGTGGCCGCCGGACGGGCTAGTTGCCCGTTCAAGGTCATTTCGGTTCGAGATGGAAGCCACTCCGGCGTCCCGGAGGGATTTGATCAAAATGGCCCAGCGCAGCGTCAGGAAGCCTTGAAATATTGACATATTCCATCGCCTTCCTTCCTCGCCCTGCGCCATTTTGATTCAAACCTCGTAAGTGTCAGTAATGGGTCCTGACCCTTAGGCCCGCCAAGGGCTTAACCGGTGCTGAAGCGCCCGAGGACACGATGCCGCCGGACCAAGTCGAGCCTAGCCGGGCAAGGTGTGCCTTGCCAAGCCTCGGTGTGACGAGGTGCCGGATGCCCTGCGCGAAGCCTGTGTCAGCCGACGAGGTGCCGCGCCGCGCGATCGAGCAGGCGCTCGTCGTCGGCGACTTCGCCGAGCAGTTGCAAACGCCCGTCGGCGCTGCGGCGCGCGACGAGAATGGTGAACTCGCTCCCCGCACTCGCACTTTCGAGCGGGCGCGGCGCGAGCTGGCGCAGCGCCTCGATCAGATTGGCGTGGCTGGAAGGGTGCGCGTGCAAGTCGCCGGCGTCGGCGCGGCGCAGGTCGCGCTCGCGGCGTACCACCGCCTTGAGCCCGCCCGGGGTCTCGGCCAGCAGCGCGGCGAGGCGTCCTGCCTCGAGATCGAGACGGCGGCCATGCGCGATCGCGGTTGCGAACTCGGTCAGGCGGGTCTTGTCGTAGTCGGCCCCGAAGACGAGTTTGACCAGCGGCAGCAGCGGCGCGCGCTCCTGCATGACCAGTCCGGCGTCCTCGATCAGTTCGGCAAGATCCTCGGGGGATTGCTCGGCAGCCAGAGCAAAGTCGTAGGCCCGCCCGATCGCCTCGTAGAGCGCCTTGCGCGTGCGGTCCTCGCAGCCGCGCAGGACCTGCACTTCGTGGTGCGCGAGCGCGAGCCAGTCGGCGAGCAGGGCATCGGCGCCAAGTTCGGGCAGGGCGGCGGCCTCACCCTCGACGATCCGCTCGTCAAGGAGCCCGTCGTCGAGCCCCGGACCATCGGAGAAGCGCGCAGCCGGCAGTTCGTAGGGCGCAAGATCGATCGGTGCCGCATCCAGACCGGCCCCATTGGGATCGATGAAGTCGAAACCACCGACGTCGGCGGGGCCATCGGCCCAGCCGTTCATCGGTGCGGTCTCGCGCAGCATGGCGGGGATGTCGGCCCCCGGCTTCTTTGCCTCGCTAGGTGCCGCGCGGCGACGCGCCTCGGCGACCTCGGCGCTTTCGCTCTTCCAGTTGATCACCCCGAAGATGTGATCGATCGTGCGATCGTCGCGCGAGAAGGGGAGCAGGATACCGCGATAGAGGATCGTGATCCCGCGCTGGTTGACGAATTCGGCCTCGAACCCGATCGGTGCCTGGTTCGCCAGAATCTGCATGTAATGGTCGGTGATGCGCGAGAGCAGTGAACGGCTGGGCACATCCGCGAGCGTGCGGATGTTGCCCTCGATATCGCACTCGCGCGCGATGTTCTCGCCGAGAAAGCCGATCAGCGGATTGTCGATGCCCTCGCTGAAATCGAGCACGACGCCGTTGGGCCCGAAATCGCCGAGCGTTTCGGGATGGAGGTCGTCGATCGCAGGGTAGGTACGGTTGCCAAGCAGGCTCGCCCAGAAATTGTAGGCGCGCACCTGCATGCGGCGCTCGTCGCGACCCACGGCGGCCGGCGCCCCGGCGGCTCGCTCGGACGAATCCGCAAGCTCTTCCCGCTCGTCCTGCCCGGCCAGATCGCCGTATTCCTGTGCACGCATCGTATCCATGTGGAATCCCCACTTCACATCGTGAGGAAGCTTGTGGCGCACCGTGGTAAAATTATCTTTAAACCCGGCCCGCCGCAGGACCGTGAATTTCGCTCAGTCGGCGCGCACGACGCCTTCGCCCAGACGCGGCAGGCGAGCAACGAGCCTGAGCAGCACGAACGAAACGACGAGCACGATCGCGGCGCCATGAAGGGCAAAGGGCAATCCACGCCAGTCGGCCGCCGCACCCCAGGTCCAGGCCCCCAGCGCCATGCCGCCGAAAGTCACTGCCTGATACATCGAGAGACAGCGCCCCAGGATTGCCTCGGGGGAGCGCAACTGCACGGCGGTGTTGATCGTGGTCAGGATCATCACCCAGGCCATTCCCGCCAGGAATGCGGCAGGAAGCGCGTAGACGATGGTATCGACCGCGGCGATGACGCTCAGGGCGAAGACCGTCATCGCCGCCCCAACCGCAAGTATGCCCTCGAGACCGATCTTGCGCCGGATGCGCGAGCCGAACGGCGCAGCGCAGATCGAGCCGATCCCGAACAGGCCGAGCATCATGCCATAGTCGATCTCGCCCCCGCCGATGCGGTCGGAGACCACCGCCGGGAGCAGCGCCTGATAGGCCGCGAGCCCGAAGCCCATCGCGAAGCCGCGCAGGAGGATGCGGCGCAAGGGCCCGTTCCCGGCGCAAAAGCGCATGCCCTCCCAGACTGCGGGAAGAATCGGACGCGGCTTGATCGGACGACGCTCGGGCTTCCACCATAGCAGCACCGCGATCAGCCCGAGGTAGCTCGCGGCATTGATGGCGAAGGCGAAGGAGACATCCCAGATCGAGATGAGCAGGCCACCCAGCGCAGGCCCTACCGAACGCGCGATGTTGAACGAGATCGAGTTGAGCGCGATTGCCTGCGGAAGCTCGGAAGGGGCTACCTGTTGTCGTACCGAGGCCTGCCAGGCGGGCGAGTTGAGCGCTGTGCCGATGCCCACCGTGAGCGTGAAGGCAAGCAACAGGTAAGGAGAGATCAACCCGGCATAGGTCAGCGCGGCAAGCGCACTGGAGACTACCAGCATGCCCAGCTGCGCGACGAGCATGACCACGCGCCTGTCGTAATTGTCGGCGATGGCCCCGGCGAAGACGCCGAAGAGCATGATCGGCACCGTGGCGGAGGCCTGAACCAGCGCGACCAGCTGGTGCGAGGGGGTGAGCTCGGTCATCAGCCAGGCGGCTGCGACCCCCTGCATCGTCGCGCCAAGGTTCGAAAACAGGTTGGCGATCCAGATCGCGCGGAATACGGGATAGCGGAACGGCGAAAATGCGCCGCTCGACGCCGTCGGCCCACGCTGACCTGCCTGCCCCATTTCGGACTTCATCGCCCGACATCCTTTCCTGCTCGCCCAATTTCCTGTCGCCGAGGCGGTTACGTCGGCCACAGCGCCCCGGCAAGCGTGTCCTTGCAGGACTTCCGCCTGCAGAAGCCTGCGCCCCAGGGCTTCATCCCCTATGGTCCTGACCCTAGAGCAGGTAGCGCATCCTGATCGTCTGCCGTTCGTGACGCGCGGCGACGTCGAAGGCCGCCTTCTCGAAGGCGGGCGGCCCCATGCGCACCGGCGCATCGCGCGAGAAGCCGAAGCCCTCACGCGGGATCATCAACGCCTTGTCGAGCTTTCCGTTGCCGTTCTCGTCGTGGATGAGCGCGATCGCATAGCGACCGCCGGGGATCGCGGCGAACGTGAAATCGACTTCGGGCGCGGCGGGAACGGTGAGATGGCGCGCGTCGGGATCGTGCTCGCAATCGGGGAAGCGATCGGCCTTTGCTGTGATGCAGGCGATCACCTGCCCCTTGTCCGAACGCAGGTCGGTAACGTGAACGCTGACCTGCGATGTCGCAGGCTTCACCTTCACAGGCCCGCCAGGCGCCGGAGCGGGCGGAAGGACGGGCGTGGCCACCTGCGACGGCGCGCTCGCGCTGGCGGCGCTTGCAGCCACCCCTGCGAGAAGCGCCGCGATCACGGGCGCGAGATGCCGCGGTCGGTCCCGCAAAGGTGGTCCCAGACGCGAAAGTAGAGACCGTAGTTGCATCGATAGTTCTCGTGGTGCCGGTGGTGGTGGCTGGCGGTGATCAGCCAGTTGCCGAAACGCGACTCGACGAGCCGGCGCGGAAATATTTCCCAGCCCATGTGATTGGTGATGCCCATCACGGTCATGATCGTGAGCAGCATGGCGAGCACCGCGACGTGGATCGGCACGAGGAAGGCGAGCGCGGGGATCACCACCGCGCCGGTAACCGCCTCGAGCGGATGAAAGCTCATCGCCGCCCAGGCGGTCGGCGGCCGGCTCGCATGGTGCACCGCGTGAAAGACGCGGAACACGCGCGGGCGATGCATCCAACGATGGGTCCAGTAGAACCAAGTATCGTGGAGGAAGAGGCACAGGACCAGCGAGACGGGCATCCACCACAAGGGCCATGCAGCCGGGTCACTGTAGATACGTGTCCAGCCGTGCGCCTGCCAGCCCCAGGCGACCACCCCCGCAGGCACGCCATAGATCCCGGCAGAGAGCAGCGAATAGCCGATTTCGGCGCGGATCTGCTTGTCGAGCCCTTCGTAGAGTCCGGGACGGCGACGATGCGTGACCCAGGCGAAGAGGCCCGAGGTCGCAAGATAGCGCACCCCCACGATCGCCGTCATGGCGAGCATCGAGCCCACTAGGGCAACCAGACCGGGACCGGAAAGCGATGGCATTGTCCGGGCTTATGCCTGCAAGCCCGATGCATGAAAAGCCGCGCGACACGGCTCGGCGAAAATCTCCGGGCATATGCCCGGCGCGCGGAGGGATACCGTCCTCCCGCATGGGCCGGATACGAAGAGGCGGCGTGAACGCCTTGACGTCACGCCGCCTCGTCAGGCTCGATCGCCCGCTTCTGTCCGGCTCGCAGCCGGGCCGGTACGGGCATCAGCCGGTGCGGCGCACCGCACCCTTGTGCGAGCCCATGCCCTTGGGGCCGCGCGAGCGGAACCGGCGCTGGCCCTGGCCCTGCTCGTCGCCAGCGTGCTCGCGACGCTGCTCGCTGCCGCCCTGACGCGAGCCGCCATCACCCCGGCCGCCTTCACGACGCCCGCCTTCGCGGCGACCACCGTCGCGGCCACCGTTCTCACTGCGGGGCTTGCCCTCGCCGCGCGGCTTGCCGCCGCCCTGACCGCCACGACCGCGACCGCCGCCCTGCTGGCCACCGCCCGAGGGCTTGCGGGCAGGTGCGGGCAGGCGACGGGCCTCGACCACGAAGTCCTCGGGCAGGCCGAGCGCGGTCAGCTTGACGCGCGTCAGACGCTCGATGTCGCGGATGTAGGGCTTCTCGTCCGGCGCGACGAAGCTCACTGCCACGCCGTCGGCGCCCGCACGCGCGGTGCGGCCGATACGGTGGACGTACTGCTCGGGCACGTTCGGGATCTCGAAGTTGTAGACGTGGGAAACGCCCGAGACGTCGATGCCGCGTGCGGCGATGTCGGTCGCGACGAGGACGCGGATCGTGCCCTGGCGGAAACCGCCGAGCGCCGCGGTGCGCTGCGCCTGGCTCTTGTTGCCGTGAATCGCGGCCGCCGGAATGCCGGCTGCGGTTAGGTGGCGCACCACGCGGTCCGCACCGTGCTTGGTGCGGGTGAAGACGAGCGCGCGGTCGATCGCGCCGTGCTCGGCCTTCTCGGCTGCGTCCTCGGCAAGACCCTCGCGCAGGCGAATGGTCAGCAGCGCCTGCTTCTCGGCCTGGTTGATGAAGGTCGCATACTGCTCGACACGCTCGGCAGTGGTCGACTGGGGAGCGACCTCGACCTTGACCGGGTTGTTGATGAACTGCTTGCCCAGCTCGGCGATCGCCTGGGGCATGGTCGCCGAGAAGAACAGGCTCTGGCGCTGCTTGGGGAGCAGCGCAGCAACGCGCTTGAGCGGAACGATGAAGCCCAGGTCCATCATCTGGTCGGCCTCGTCGAGCACGAAGATCTCGACGTGCTTGAGCGTCAGCGCGCGGCTGTCGATGAGGTCGAGCAGGCGGCCCGGCGTCGCGACGAGGACATCGCAGCCACGCTCGAGCGCGCGGGCCTGCTTGCCCGCCGGAACGCCACCGAAGATGCACTGGATCGAGAGATTGAGGAACTTGGCATAGCCGCGCATGTTGTCGGCGATCTGCGCTGCCAGCTCACGCGTGGGCGAGAGCACCAGCATGCGGCAGCCCGCGTTCTGGCGCGGCTTGGGGTCGGCGGCGAGGCGGTGCAGCGAGGGCAGCGAGAAGGCTGCGGTCTTGCCGGTACCGGTCTGCGCGATGCCGAGCAGGTCGCGGCCCTCGAGCAGCGAGGGGATCGACTTGCGCTGGATCGGCGAGGGATCGGTGTAGCCCTTGGCTTCGAGCGCGCGGAGAATGGGCTCGGCCAGACCAAGGTCGGAGAAATAGGACATTACGTCACTTTCGAATTTTCATGCTGGGGCGCGCCGGGAAATTGAACGAAGCGCGCGCACGGCAAGGTGTCGTTACGGGCGACCCTGCGTGAAGAAGGAAGCTTGGTTCAATGACAACCGCTCGTCCGGGCCGGTTACGGGATTTTCCGGCTTCTCGCCGGCCCCGAGACCTCACGCCGCTCGCGGACTGCGGCACAGAATCAGACTGCGCGCGCCGGTTGCTGGGGGCCAGATAGTCGCTGCGCCGCACAAAAGCAAGATAATTGCGCTTGCCCGTCCGATCCGAACCTGCTGACCATGGCGCGATGAGCAAGGTCCCCTCTCCCTGCCGCAACGCCTGCGCGCTCGATTCTGCACAGCGCGTGTGCCGCAGTTGCCACCGCACGATCGAGGAAATCGTCGCCTGGCCCCGGCTCGATGACGATGCCAAGCGTGCGGTCTGGGCCCGGCTGGAGAGGAATGCACAAGAGCAAGCCGCGAATGGTTCGATGCGATGAAGCCAGGATGAAGCAGTTGGGTCGACGTGATCGTAGGCTTCTTGCCGGGCTGATCCTGCTCGCCGCAGGATCGGTCTGCGCGCTCGCACAGGCGATCATCGTGCGGGCCTATATCACGTTTGCGGTCATGGGACATTGGGACTGGTTCGGGCGAACGTTTGCAGTCCGCGTCCCCGCAAAAGGACCCGAGACTTTCTGCTTTGACTGGTGTGCCCCGAAAATGCCTTTTATGGCCGGGTCCCTCGCGATGGCATGCCTCTTCGTCGCCACTGCGCTCTTGCTACAGGCCTGGCGCAAGCCATTTGCCGGGCAGCGAGACCCCAATCATGGACAAGTGCCAGAACACGCGGACGAAGCCGAGAGGGGACTGACCTTGGGGTCGGCAACATTCGAAGCCCGCATGCCGGTTTGGTGCGTGCTAGCCGAACTCTTCCTCGACACTTCCTCTGAGGAGGAAGACTACGACCGGATGGCGCAAATCCTGTGCCGCTCACCCTACACCACCGCCGAGCTTGAACAGATCCTGAGAAACGAAGTCTCGCCAGTATCCGCGTGGAACCTGTTCGATATCGCCGGCGAATGGGCGGGATGGAGCGAAGAAGACGTGCGCAGACTGATGTCGCAATGGTTTGAGAAGGCAGCTTCGAAAAACCCGACGGCCCGGCTCAAGGTCAGGGCTGCGCCACGCATGGTGCCCGATGACTGGTGGCCCCTCGCCGAGCGCCTCGAAGCTTTACGCGTTACCCCTCCCGGTCCCACTTCTGCGTCTCGGGATCGGACCCCACCACCAGCCGCCTGAGCGCGGTGCGCGCAAGGCGCTCGACTTCGACCTTGCGGCGCGCGGCGGCCATCTGGCGCAAGGGCGCGGGGCGCAGGATTTCGGCGTCATAGCCGTCGGCGACGATCACCCCGCAACTCTCGGGCAGAAAGGCCTCGGTCTCGAGCGGGGCACGGTCGAGCGAGGGCGGCAGCGCCCAGTAGAACCGGTCGCAGTAGTCGAGATAATCGGTCCACTTTCCATCGCCGAGTAAGTCTGCCCGGCTGACCTTGATCTCGACCAGAATGACCTGCCCGCGCGCGTCGATCCCCATCAGGTCGGCGCGTCGGCCATTGCGCAACATCATCTCGGGCGTGCACCAGATGTCGTTGCGCGCAAAAAGGCGCGAGACCCCGCGCACGACGTCGGCCGCAGTGGACGAACCAGTCTGGCCGACATCGCCGCCATGCCCCTGCAAGGAGTCATTCGCGGCATTGCGGGCGAGGGGGGAGGTCATTGTCGATTCGTCCTGCGGCATGCCCACATGATAAGAACATACCAAGAACTTGCAACCCGTTTCGCGGATCGGCTAGGCCTCTCAGCCCATCCGGCGCATCGCCGTATCCTGCGGCGGCGCAAGGGCCAGCAGCGCATCGCGCGCACGGCAAAACTCGTCCCACAATGCCAGCGCCGCCGCACGCGGATGTGCGCCGCGTGCCATTGCGGCAGCCAGCGCGGCCAGCCCGGGCTCCATGATTGCGGTCAGGTCCTCGATGCCCTGCGCAGCCAGCGCACGGTGCGCCTCGCCTGCATCGCGCATCATGGCCGGATAGGCGCGCACCAGCTGCGAGAGCGGCGGGCAAGGCATACCGCATATCGCGGCCACCGCCTCTGCGGCGTCGTGGAGCGCCGACCACTTCATGCTCAGTGCGCTCGCCGAGCCGAGACCGAAACCGGCACGACCGGACCGCGGCATCTCTGCCTCGCCGCCTTGCTGGCCGATTCGATGGTTAGCTGTCGCACGCATGATCATGGTCCTACATTCGACAGCATTGCCGAATTGCTAATACGCCGTGGCGCCTGCAGGACGCTTATCTGACAAGGCCTCGATACGATCTTGCGACTCGCGCGATGGCACGCCTTGGCCCCACGCATTTTGTCGCTGGCCACCATGCCCGCGCTCTGCTAGTCGCCCATCGACTGCACCCGTAGCTCAGCTGGATAGAGCGCTGCCCTCCGAAGGCAGAGGCCACAGGTTCGAATCCTGTCGGGTGCGCCAGCTTTTCTGGGATTTTTGCACCCTCGGAGCTGGGGCAGTCTTGGCCGGGGAAACGGCTAGGGAAAACATTTCTAGGCTGAAGTGATTCCTATGGGGACTCAGAGTCGCTATCCAGTTGCTCTACTCGCCTTGAGCCGATAGAACAAAACGGCAATGCGAAGGGAGCGGCTGTGAAATTCATCGAGGACCAGACGGCCCAAAAGCTGCGCGGCGGGTACTACACGCCTCTGGATCTCGCCTCGTTCATCGCGCGCTGGGTCGGAGAGATCAATCCCGACAAGGTCCTCGAGCCGAGTTGCGGTGATGGTGCATTCTTTCAGGCCATGTCCGATGTTGGCGGCTTCGAGAAGTCGGCCCTGACTGGCTTCGAGCTTGACAGCGACGAGGCGGGCAAGGCCACCCGTCGAGCGAAGCAGCTCAACCTTTCGAAGGCCGCCGTCCGCTCCGAGGACTTCCTCGGCTGGGCAATCGAGAACAGGGCGAAGGGCGGTGAGCGATTCGACGCCGTGGTGGGCAATCCCCCATTCGTTCGATACCAGTTCCTGCCTCCGCAATTTCAGGTCCGGGCCGCCACGATCTTTGACGAGCTCGGGCTCAAGTTCACGAAGCACACCAACGCCTGGGTGCCGTTCATACTCGCCTCAATGTCGCTGCTGCGCCCCGGGGGGCGTTTGGCGATGGTGGTCCCGGCCGAGATCATTCACGTCACTCACGCCCAATCGCTCCGCAGCTATCTCGGCAAGGAGTGCCGGCGGCTTGTCATCATCGACCCGGAAGAGCTCTGGTTCGACGGTACGCTGCAAGGCGCTGTTATCCTCATGGCAGAGAAGCGCAGCAGCCCGAGGCAGAAGGCCGAAGGGCTCGGCATGGTGCCCGTCCGTGGACGAGAGTTCATCCGGCGTTCACCATCCGAAGTCTTCGCAGAGCCGCAGTCGATCAACGGCAAGACGGTCGCTGGCAAATGGACCCGGGCGCTGCTCGACCTCGAGACCCGTGACCTCTTCGACGAGCTCGAGGCTCATGCCGAAGTACATCGCTTTGATGACATCGCGCGCGTGGACGTGGGCATCGTCACTGGCGCGAACAAGTTCTTCCTCGTCCCTGACGCGACCGTCGAAGCCTACGGCTTAAGCAAGTACGCGCACCCGATGTTCGGGCGCAGCGAACACTGCCCGGGCGTGATTTATGACGAACAACAGCACGCAGCGAACGCCGAGAAGGGAAGCCCAACCAATTTCCTCTGGTTCGATGACGCGCCCAACAAGATGGCTAAGAGAGCGCGGCAGTACATCGAGCGCGGCGAAGCCGAGAAGCTGCACACTCGCTACAAGTGCCGCATTCGCGCCCCTTGGTACAAGGTCCCCTCGGTTTATTCGACCGAAGTGGGAATGCTCAAGCGTTGCCACGACACACCCCGCCTAATCCTCAATAAGATTGGCGCGTACACAACCGACACGGCTTACCGCATTCGCACCAAAGAAGCGGACGGTAAGCGGCTGGTCGGTTGCTTCATCAATCCGCTCACGGCCCTCAGTGCCGAGCTCGAGGGCAGGCACTATGGCGGCGGTGTCCTCGAACTCATTCCATCCGAAATTGAGCGTCTGGTCATTCCGATGCCCGAGAAGGTCGAGCTCGACTTAGCCGAGCTCGATAACTCCATACGGAACCGGCCCACGCACGAGACGCTCGAGCGACAGGGCGAGGTAGTCCTCGGGGCACTTGGCATCTCGAAGGCGAAGCAAGCTAGCGCACTCGAGGGTTGGCGAAAGCTTCGCAACCGGCGGCATAGGACTTCGACGGAAGCGGTTCCGGCCTAGTTGATCTCTATGACGAAACGCGATTGCGGGTTGGCTGGCTCGTAGAGTCTTAGGTCGCGTCCGCGCAAACCCTGTTGCTTTATGTGACCGGTAGCGCCTCCCCAATGGAGGCCCGTAGTATAGTTGCCCTGCCCAGCAGCCCAAGCGGGTTTGTGGCTCAGCGATAGGTCGAAGTCGCCAACGTATACGCCCGCTATCACTAGCGAGATGGGAACATCAGCGACATCCTTCTGCTTGGCAGCATCGTAGGTCCAATTCAGTTGCGCGAAGACCTGATTGCGGAAGTAGGTCTTTTGGTCGATCGTCTGCCCATTCACTTGATATCCCGCTTGAGTCAGGCGGAGAACCCCGGGTACGTTGCTTCCCTGATTCAGTTGCAGGTCTGACGAGGGGAGGTTGGGCTTTACCCAGACCAACTGACCGAAAGTTGGAGGGGCCGAAACGGTGGTTTGACCGCCGCCCGCAACCGGGGGCTTCGGCTTTCGAGCCTTTTTCTTTGGCGGTGCAGTTAGGGGAAGCGCGATGGGCGACTTGCTTGTTTGTGCCCCCTGCTTCCCAGCGCCGTAGGCGGTTTGCGTCTTGGGGTTTCGCTCGTCCTCGAGCAATCCCTGCTTGAGCAGATCGACAATCTGGCGGCCGGAGGTAATCGGAAAACAGTGTAGCGGATGATTGGCAACTAGGTCCGCGAAGCCGTCGAGAAAACCGTCAACGAACGCTTTGTCGGAAGCATCGGCGTGATCGAGCTCGAGATCGGCTCCTGCTTCGATGTTATTGTACAATCCCGGATGAGTCAGGTTCGCGCTGCCGATAATTGCGCGTGAGCGATTGGCGGTAGAAGCGAGATACACCTTGGGATGGAAGATGCGACTGCGAGTAGCCGTGTCCACACCGTACAGTTGAATGCCGAGTTTTAGGAGGGCAGCCGCCGCTTGAGCAGTTGTCGAGCCGTTGCGGACACCGATGAAGGCTCGAGTATTGCCCGCCACAGGAACAAGAGCCGCCGACACAGCGCTAACACCGGCCGAATTGGCGAACGCCGAAGAGATGAGCAGGTCCGTCATCCACGGCTCGCCAGCGAGCGAAATTAGTTGGTCTGCGTGTTTATGCCCTGCCACAATGGGCTGAAAGATCGGTCGAACTTGCGCCATGAATTCCACTCTGTTGCGAGTGGTATGGCTAACCTCGAAGTCACTTATTTGCCAGCCCCTTAGGCTATACAGCGTAGGGGCTCGTCTCGCTTACTCGATTGGCGCAGGGGACACACAGTCGATGGTGCAAGCCTTCGCTCTCGAAGGGCTTGCGGCACCGGAGGCAAGGCCGGGTCTCGGTCGGCATGGGCTCGCCATGCACGTCCCGGCGCTTGCGCCCCATATGCGTCAGGCCCGCGTTGCTCACGCGACCTCAAGCATCGCCAGCATTGTGCCGTAGGCCCGGCGCTGGCCTGCGTCCATCGTGTCGCGGACGAGGTGCTGGTTGTCGGGCGAGCGGAAAACGTCCACCCACACTTCCCGCTCCCCGGGCTGGCGGATTAGCCCGAAGAAGGCACCGAGCTCCTCGACCGCCACGCCGTAGATGTTCGAGACGCGCCGGACGAGCTCGAGGGTGGGCCAGCGGTCCTTCGCTGTCGCGATGGCCCCGGCGAGCGCCACGGTGTGCGCCCTCCGGGTCCGTTCATCGAAGCGGGTCATGTAGTGGTCGAGGACCGCCTCCTCGGTCAGCTCCATTGTGCGCTCTTCTCGAACACGGCGGATTGCTTCGAGCGCATCGCCGCCATCTCGGCAGCGCGCTCGCCCTTCGCCAGCTCGATCATCACCGGGTCGATGCCGGAATGGTCGAGGAGGGCCTTGCTCACGCTCACACCGGTCTGCTGCGCGATCTCGCCCGCACGCACCATAATCGCATCGGCGTAGTCTGCGGCCTTATAGAGCGGCTCAGCTTGTCCTGCGGCGATCTCGGCTGCGTTCTTGCGGATGGCGACCGAGCCGCCCTTCAGGATCACTGCGGTTGCGCCCTTCACGGCGGGCACGTCCACGGTCGAAATCTCGTTCACCGTCATATCGCGGACGATCATCTTCTTGGGCAGGGTCATTGTGCGGGTTCCTTTTCGGTAGGCAGGGAGGACAGGTCATTATCGACCTGCCGGGCTATCAGGGATGCGACCGTCTGGGCCTTCGCCCGGGATTGGCGCGGCTGGTTCAGGTAGCGGAGGAGCTCCGGCGCATTCAGCTCAAGGTCGAGCAAGAGCGTGGTGCGGAATTGGTGCATCAGCCGGGATGCCGGGTGGGCCTCGGCCCCGTACCTCTGCCGATGCGCAGCGAGGAATGCCCGGTCGGCATCGAAGAGGGCGGTCATGCCTCCCCGGCGGCCGCGAGGGCAGCGGAGAAGCGCTCCGCTGCCTCGACCTTCGCCTTGGCCGCGTCCCGGATTGCGTCTGGCTCCGGCCCGTCAGGCCGCTGCTGCTTGAAAATTCCCATTGTCGTCTCCTTCCGTTCCGGTGGGGTTGCCCAAGGACGCGCGCACCGACGCGATCACGTCCCTTGCCTCGTTCGGCTCGAAGCCCGCGCCCTCGAGGTCGCTGCGGCGCAGTCGCCAGAATTGTTCGTCGAAGGCGGGCCGCTCGGCCTCGTCCCGGGCCTTCATCAGCACCCAGCGATCATAGACGCTGGCGGGCTCGCGCTCCCCGCGTATCAGGCGGTCCTCGTCCCATAGGACGGCAAGCTCGGGGCTGGCGGGGGCCTTCTCGCCCAGCTCGAACAAGGCCGCGATGCGCAGCGCGCGCCGCTCGTCCGGGGTCATCAACCGATAGCCCCCGGCGAAGGCGAGGAGGTCGAGGGCGCTGTCCCTATTCATTGTCGATCACCCGGGCCGGAGCCGGAAGCTGCGGGCGGAGATTGCTGGCCATCTGGAGAGCGACCTTCGCCACGGCATCGCCAAGCACCCCGGCATCGACCGTGTGCGTCACCTGCTTGTTCACCGCTATGCCGTGCGTCTCCCGATAGGCGGGGAGCATCGCCCGGGCTCGGAGCTCGAGCAGGCGGTCGCTATACTTGCGGACCGTGCCGACGATCTTTTCCTTGTGGCGGCCGCCGTAGATGGGCTCCTCCCAGCCCTCCTGCGCGCGTCGGTAAATCTCCGCCTCGATGCTGGCCTCTGCGGCTTCGACCGCTTCCTGCCATTGCGCCGCAAACTCGGGGTCCCGTTCGCGCTCGTCCTTGAAGGTCTGCACCGCACCGTACCGGCTGCTGGCGCGCGGACTGGCAGCGCGGGCGGCCCGGACGAGGATGCCGTGGCGGGACAGCTCGAGGAGGAAGAGGCGCTTGCGGCGATCGGTCAGCTTCATGGCGAAACGATAGCTGGCGACCGTTGGCGAACGAACGGCGGAGCATTGATAGCACCAAATAGCACCATAGTCGCTATTCTTGCTATTTGTACTATTAGGTGATTCGACAGGCGATAGGAGGCCGATATGGCGACAGTGGAAATCGACTTCGATGTGTACAAGGAGCTCACCGCCCGGCGGGCGAGCGAGACGACAACCTACAATGATGTGATTCGAGAGCTCCTCGGCATGGATGCGGAGCCGGAACCGGCGAATGCGGACGAAGCTTCCTCCGGCGGTCTCGAAATGAAGGGCGTGTTCCTGCCCAACGGGACGCAGCTCCGCGTCACCTACAAGGGCCGGACCTACTCAGCAGAGATCAAGGATGGCGCTTGGATCGGCAGCGACGGGAAACAGCGGAAGACCCCTTCCGAGGCCGCATGCGCTATCACTGACACGAACGTCAACGGCTGGCGCTTCTGGAAGGTGAAGCGGCCCAGCGATACGAGCTGGAAGGTCCTCAATTCCCTCCGGCCGTAATGGTGTCGCGTTTCCCCTCGGCTTCCTTGAATTAACTGGCATCGCGTGGAAGCCCACGAAATGCGATAGTCTCGGCGGAGGGGGCTGGGCCTCGGAGAGGAAGAGCTCTGGCAGCCGGTCCAGCGATCTCGCGCCCGCGCGCGCGTAGGCCGAACGGCGGCAACGGCAGGCGGCGGGAAGCCCAATCAGGTGGAAGCCGCACAACAACCTCGGCAAGCGACTATCCGACTGGAAATCCGACTGCGCTAACTCCCTCTCTCTATTGTTCTTTTCTTCTATCCAGTCGACTAATCGGATTAGTCGGATATTTTCGACAAAGGCCCGATCAGTTGATGGAGGCCCTATTTGGGCTTTGCGCATCTCCGAACCAAAAGTGTCCGACTACCCCGAATATCCGACTGAGATGGGCCTAAGGCCATGAAACCAGAGGATTTCTGCACAGTCGGATACAAAATGAAATCCGACTGTGCGCTGCGAAGCGACTATTCGTCTGGCTTGACCCACTCAGAACGGCCATCGAAACCCCAGTCACCGCCGCCATACCGCTTCATCCATTCTGATCGCGCATCTGCCAAGTCAGGTGGAAATATCCACCCCCGGTTGGTCGTTGCGCCCGGTTGGATGAATCCCGATTGGAAGCCCTGCTTTCGCAAGAAGCGGCCCAGCGACGCATCAGACACCCTCATAGTCGGTGCCGCAAGCCGCATCAGATCGAACAGGCCGGGCCGTTCAAAGGTGCCGTTGGAACGTCGAAACCTGTCCAGCTCCTCCGCTTCCTCATCGCTGCCGTCGATCTTTACCTTCCACGGCTCGACCGTTCCCGGCATCACCCCGCTTCTGAGAACATCGAGCCACCATTCTTCCTGCGGCTTCAGGCTTTGCTCTTTCTGGTCACGCAGGGCGTCGGTCTGCGGTATCTCCCGAACCTCGTAATCGGATAGGTCCATCGTCATCAGGTAGTGAAGCAGCGCCTCCCGGCCGCCCTCATCCATCGCCTGATGCAGAGCGCGAAAGTAGGCCTTGTCCTGTTTCTTCCCTTCGCCAACGTCGAGAATGAAGTAGCGCCGTTCGTCTGCCCCGGCCGGCACCACCCAGTCATCGTTCGATGCCATAATCAGGTGGACATAATTCGGCGCAACCTCAGCATCTATGCCCTTCCCCTCGACAATGAGTGTATCCTCGGTCACGAGGGTTTTCAGGGTGCTCTCGTGCTGCTTGTCGCCCGCATAAAAGGCCTCGTCAGCGAATAGGGCGACACAATCGCGCAGGTGTGCGTTGAATTGGCCCACCAGATGCTTCGCGCTGCTGATGTGCAAAAAATGCCGACCCCATAGCGAACCGAATATCTGCGCCACCGAGCCCTTGCCCGTACCGCGCCCGCCACGCAGCACAACAGCGACATGCCCCTGCTCGCCCGGGTTTTGAACTGCGCGCGCCATCCATCGAATGAGGTACTGGAAATGGTCATTGTCACCCTGACAGACGTTGTCTCGCAGGTGCTCGAGAAAAGGCTCGTGCTCATCACCCGGCAAGGCCTCACAAGCGAAGCCCTGCCACAGATTATACGCCTCTGGAACTTCCCTGCCAGGCGCGAAGACAATGGTCTCGTACTGACGACGCATGGGGTGTTCGAGCCACCACTTGCCAGCGGGCGTGTAAGTCGGGTTGCCGTCCTTCGTCTCACCGCTCTGGACCTTGATATTCATGTAGCGATTTCGGAAGTCCTCGAAGCTCTGCTTCGAGATACGCGTTCGCGGCCGGGCAAGATTGCGATCTAATACCTCGCCAACCACGCGGCACTTGCCGCCGATGTCGCTGATCACCGCGTGACGCTCATTGAGCTTGCGCAACATCGGTTCGGAGACCTCCTCCCGAGCACGCTGAATCTGCCTTGCGGCATAGGCGGTCGAACGCTTCTGATTCAAAGTGTGGGCGGAGATACCGAAGTCTGGATCCAGCAACACAGCAGCGATGGTGTCGTCATCGCACCCCGCCCGGACGAGCTCGCAACATACGGCAAAAGTGACCTCAGACCGCGAATCATAGCGCAACTGGTCATCTGGATCGTCGCCCTGCACAATGAGCATCTTTGTGCCCGCCGTCACCGCTTCCGGCAGCTCGTCGAGGTCCTTCAGCCGGGGGAGGTTGCCGCTGATCTTGACAGTCGGCGCGACCAATCCACCGTCATCGCTCTGTACTCGGGGGGCCGGAGTGAAGATGCCGAGACCATAGATGTGCTCCTCGTCATCGTGGCGCTGGACGACCGATGCGAGGGCCGGAACTCGTCCAGCCTTTCGCTTCTTCTCATTGGGCCAATTTATGGTGCCGGGCAGGCGGAGGATGCGATCGCAATTGTGGCAACTATCCCCGCCCAGCAGGATTTCGAGCTGCTGGTTGTAGGCTTCCGCTTCCTCGGCCGCCGGAATGTTGCCGCCGATATACAGCGGGTCATCGAGGCGCCACAGAGCTTGAAAGCCTCCGCCACTGTCGATGATGAGTGTGGGCTCAGGTTTGAATTCGCGCAGCAACGGCAAGATGCGGGCTCGCTGCGCCTCAATATGCCTGACCTTCTTTTCATCGGGCAGGTCCGCTAGCTTCTTCGGGTCCACGTCCACATGAAGCCAAGCGAGGTCCTCCACGTCCTCCTTCTTCGCCTTCGAGCGCAGCTTTGTGCGCGCCGGGTTGACCATGAAGTACAGGTTCATCTTGTCGGCTGACTGCTCATGGAGCCAGTCCAAGCACTCGGTCGCGGTCTTGGGGCCGAAGGTCTCGGTCTTTGTCGGTCCGCCGTCCGGCGGGATAGCCGTGAGCGTCCACGGACCTTCGGGCCTGAACCACTCTAAGTGATCGAGAGCATCCTCGAGCTTGGCCTCGGGCAGGTTCGGCTCAACGCTTCGCTCTTCGTCCCCGGTGGGGGAGACAGTAAGGTCATTCACGGAAAGTCTCCCTTTCCAAGCCAAGGTGATGGTTAGGGCCGTCCGACTTGCGTCTTCAGGCCGGGCGGCCCGTCACTCAGGCGGCTTGAGGCTCTTCGTGGCGAGCATCGCGGCGGCTCTTCAACCAGCGGTCGATCTCACTCTTGACCCAGACAACACGGTTCGGCCCGAGGCGTACCTGCTTCGGGAAGTCGTGCGTTTCGTCTCGGATGTAATTGTAGATCGTCGGCCTACTCAGCCGGGTCAGTTCGGAGACCTCGGAAATCGTGAGCAGTATTTGTCGCTGGGCCACAATGCCCTCCTCTAAAGGCGGATATTCGCATCTGAGGAGGGCCTAAGGAGTTTCGACCGGGGATAGGGAAAATTGTATTGCGCTATCCCCGGTCAGCGCGTGCTTTTTCTCTCTAGAGCCCTGTTTGTTCAGCAGTTTCTTAGCCCATAAATCGACCGCATCGCGCTTCTCTCTCATATAATCGTGCGTGTCGTAGATGCCGCCCACGCCGGGGATGAGGTGACCGAGCAGTTGCTCCGAATGGAGGTGGGGTATGCCCAACTCCGACATTCCAGATTTCACCGAGCGGCGAATGTCGTGGACTGTCCATGGCTCGAGCGGCGGCAAACCGTCCTTCTCGCCTAGCTCAGCGATCTTGACATCAAGCTGCAATTTCGCCTTCGAGAAACCGCTTATCGGTCTGTCCCCTTTGTCGGTGGGGAACAGATGGTGGGTCTTTTCGATCTTCTCGGGGAGGGCCTTGTAGCTGGGCAAATCTTTGATGATCGCCACGGCCGGGTCCGAAAGAGGATAGGTGTGCGTCTTGTCGGTCTTGTAATGCCATGCGGGGACCGTCACGCATCGCTTCTTCATATCGAGCCAGTCGGTGTTGAGATTTGCGACCTCGGAACGGCGCTGCCCGGTCAGGATAAGTAGCTGAATCACGCGACCGTACCGATAGCCGAGTTCCTCGGCTGCATCCCAAACGCGCCGGAGTTCATCAACCGATAGCGACCGAGTGCGGGCCTTGTAGGCGAATGCCTTCTGCGCCTTCTTAGTCTTGATGCTGACCACCGGATTGACCGCGATCATCTCCTCTTCGATTGCCCAAAAGAAGAGAGTGCGGAGACGCTTGCGGACCTCCCGCGCGGCCGAAAGGCCGCTGAGTTCATACCTCTCTTCTGCCCTCAGCTTCTTTGCCTTCTCGGCTCGCTCCCGTGCGCGTTCGATGCCCTGCTCGCGGACCTTCGACAGGAGGGCGGAAACGTCGGCGCGGCCGATTTCGTCTATGACCCTCCCTGTCCAGCGAGGTAGCACATAGTTGTCGAAGTACGCCTTTGTGGACTTCCATTCCTTCTGCTCGAGCTTGGCGTATTCGTCGATGAACCGCTCGACGATGGCCTCGAAGGTGCGAGCATTTCGCTCAATCGCCTCGGTCTTACGCTGCTGGGCCGGGTTCACCCCCTTCTCTGCAAGATCGAGGGCATCACGCGCTGCATCTCGGGCCTTTGTAAATCCTCAGAAAGTCGAGCTTTTCCTATCGTGGCTAGACTTCGAGAAACCCGGCTAGATTGGGTAGCTCAGACCTCCGAAGGCAGAGGCCACAGGTTCGAATCCTGTCGGGTGCGCCATTTCTCAACAACTTGCCTCGACCGCAGCGTCGCTACTTGAGCGATGCAGAGCAGCGCGCGTCGTCAGAAGTCGTGGGTGAAGTCCAGCGAGATCGTGCGCGGGATCGCGCCGTAGATCTGGCGTTCGTCGAAGGCATTGCGCTGGACCTGTGCCGCTGCTGACGAATCGAGCACGTTGCGCAAGGTCAGCGTCAGGTCCCAGCCCTTGCCGCCAAGTCCCATGGTGAGGTCGAGCGTGGCGCGCGCCGGTGTGCGTACGTAGCCGGTGATGTCCGGGTTGAATTGCGAGGCGAACGAGTCTGCCGTGGCCAGATCGAGCCGGGCACGCCAGGTCAGGTCAGTGCGCAGGCGTCCCTCCCATGCGATCGCGGCATTGCCAGCCAGCGGCGGCACCATCGGTACCCGATCTCCCGCAAGCCCCTGCCCGACCGGACTGGGCCAGCGCTAATTCTCCGCAAGCCGGGAATCGGTCCATGTGGCGTTGAGGCTGAAAGTCCCGCCCGGGACCGGTTTCCACTCGAGCCCCAGTTCGACCCCGTCGATATCCACGTCGCCGACATTGGTGTTGTAGGTAAAGGCGCTGTTGGCGCTGTTCGCCGAATAGATCATGTCCGACCAGTCGATGTGATAGGCAGCCAGTTGCAGATCAAGCGCCGGGCCGGGCAGATGCGCGCGCAGGCCCGCTTCGTAGCTGCGCAGCGAGTCGGCATGGTAGGTACGCTCGGTCTCGGTGAGGGCAGGCGTGATGTTGACCCCGCCGGGACGGAAGCCGTCGGCAATCTGGATATAGCCAAGCAGGCCGCGTGCCGGTCGCCAGGCGAGCTGCGCCTTGTAGTTCGAACCGTTCTCGCGCGTGGTGAACTGGCCCGGTGCAATATCGGCGGTACCGGTGATGAGGTTGGGAATGACGATTTCGCCTCCCGCCTCGCGAAAATAATGGAAGAAGCGAAAGCCACCGGTCACGGTGAGCGACGACGTGAGACTGCGGCTCGCCTCGCCGAACACCGCGAACTGGTCGAGACCGGTATGGATCGTGCGAAATCCGGTCACGTCCAGCGGCTTGAGCACCAGTCCGCTGGCGGTATCGCCGAGCGCGGTAATGCTGTCCACGCGGCTGCGACGGCGCTCGGCGAAGAGGCCCAGCGTGACGGCCATGTCCGCCAGCGCCTCGGAATGGAACCGCAGTTCGCCATTGGCGCTGGTCACGTGCATCGGCTGGTAGAGCAAGGCTGGCAGGCGCGAGCTTGCATATGCCTCGTAGGCTGCCCACTGCGCGGCGTCGCACGTGCCGCCGGCTGGCAGCGCGTTGTAGCGGCTGCAGGCCGCCGGGCTGTCCACCTGACCCGCGATGACGTCGCTGAAATCGCTCTGGCGGGTCACGTTCCAGCGGTAGAGCGTACCCGAGGCGGTCAGCATTCCCCAGTCGGTCATGACCTCGAGCACGGCATTGCCCAGGGTCAGGGTGTTCTCGTTTGGCATACGCACCGGGACGTCGCTGAGGTAGAGACCGGCCTCGTCGTTCCAGAACCTGCCGGCATCGATCCGGCTCGCCTGGCGCAGCCCCGATACGCGCAGCGTGACGTCGGGACCCGGTTTCCACTCGAGCGCCAACCGGCCGCCGATGCGATCGGTTGCGCCCAGATTCTCCTGCGCGACAAGCGGTTGGTCGATATAACCGCCAATGCGGCGCGTGTAGCCCACCGCGCGCACGGCCAGGCGGTCCTTGGCCAGTGGCAGGTTCAGCATCGCCGAGGCATTGTAGCCCGCACCGCCGCCGCGGGTCGTTGCCAGCCCGGTATGGACCTGTGCGGCGGCAGCGGCAGGATCGGGCCGGTTGAAATGGATGCGCAAGGTCCCGCCCATCGAACTGGCGCCGTAGAGCGTGCCTTGCGGACCGCGCAGCAGTTCGATGCGATCGATGTCGACCAGTTCCTGGTCCGGCGTGATCCAGCCCGGATCGAAGGTCGTGCCCGAAGGGCCGGTCACCGGGGCATCGCCGTAGTAGACCCCGACGGTAGCCTCGCCCCGGCCATAGACCCCGCGGATGGTAAGACGCTGGGCGCCGCTGCTCGCCTCGGACATGGCCAGCGAGGGCGTGGCGCTGGCCAGTTCGCGCAAGTCGCGGATTTCGCGCCGCGCCAGCGATGCGCCCGGCATGACCGAGAGGTCAGCGGCGCTTTCGGCCAGGATCGTGGGATACTTGAAGGCGGTCACCATGATGTCGCGCTTCGGCTCGCCCTGTACGGCAGTAGCCGTTTCGCGAGCCTTTGCCGCATGCCGCGAGCCCGCGACGATCATCACCGCATCGGGACCAAGCCGACGCACCGCGAACCCGGACCCTGCGAGAATGCGTTCGAGCGCGACCTGCCGGCCGCAACTGGCGTGTAGCCCAGGGCCGGTACGGTTGGCGACGAGTTCGGGTGCGAAGAGTATCTGCATTCCGCTCTGGCGCGCGAAAGTGAGCAGGGCCAGCCGCAATGGCCCGGCCGGGATGTCGAAGCGCTGCTCCGCCTCGTTCGTCGTGTCCGCAAGCGCGGCCTCGGGCATGGACAATGCAAGCAAAGGCGTACCGGCAAGAGCAGCAACAAGCCGCAAGCTACCAGCCCGGTGGAACGCCATGCGCCCCCGCCATGCCCCCTTGCCTAGGATCATCGAACCCTCTGTTGCGGCCGTCCCTGTCACGGCCTTGCAATCGTTTATCCGAAGGGAGCTTCCACCCTTGACCCCCCAGAATCAATATGATCTTCTCGTGACAGAACAAAAATCTGGGTGAGGTTGCCTGCACAAGACAACAGCGGGGGCAATCATGGGGTTACGTTCGGGAGTCGGACGCGTTCAGGACGCGGAAGACGACTCCGGGGTACTTAGACTGGTGCACAATTTCTTCGTCCGGCGACTTGGTTCGCAGGACGCGGAGGACATGGTGCAGGAAGTCGCCTTGCGGCTCCACCAGCGTCGCTCGAACGAGCAGATCGAGTCTCGCGAAGGCTATGCCGTCCAGGTTGCCCGCAGCGTGCTGACCGATCGCTGGCGGCGAGAAAGCGTGCGGCAACGCGATCGGCACGTGACGCTCGAAGACTATCACCATCCGGTTGAGGACATCTCTCCCGCGCGCGTCCTGGAAGGAAAGGAAAGACTGACGCAAGTGCTGCGTTCGCTCGAGGAATTACCCGATCGTACGCGGCAGGTCTTTGTCCTTCATCGCTTCGAGGAATTGAGCTATGCGGCCATCGCATCCCACATGGAGATATCGGTCAGCGCGGTTGAAAAGCACATCATGAAGGCAATCAAGCACCTTGCAAAGCGGATGGGCGACTGACCCGATGACCGCCCAAACCACCGCGGACGACACCGCGGCCTTCTGGTATGCCCGGCTCGGCGCCGACGACCTGCACGCCGCCGACCGCGAAGCCTTCGAAACCTGGCTCGAGTCCGACACGGAAAATCGCCGCGCCTGGCTCCGGGTCGAGCGCGCTGCGCTTGCTGCCGACACTCTGGCCGTCTCGCCCGAAGCGCGCGCCCTCGTCGCCGACGCACTGGCCAGTCCGGCACGCGATCGCGCGCCCTTGCGCAAGAAGCGCGCGCCGGTTCTGGCCATGGCCGCCGCTGCCGTGCTGACTTTGGGTATAGGGTCGATCACCTGGCTCAACTACGCCACTGGCGAGGACACTCCGGCTGCGGCGACGCAGACTTTCGCCAGCGCTGCAGGCGAGAAGCGCGAATTCATGCTCGAGGACGGCTCCAAGGTCGTGCTCGATGCCGCATCCGAAGTGAAGGTCGCGGCGAACAGCGGCGGACGCACGCTCGAGCTCACCCGCGGCGAGGCCTACTTCACCGTTGCTAAGGACCGCGAACACCCCTTCACCGTCACCGCCGCCGGCTACACCGTCACCGCGCTCGGCACGCAGTTCGACGTCGATCTCGCCGGACACGGTAGCGGCCTCAAGGTGGCCCTGATCGAAGGCAAGGTGGGCATCACGCGCGAACAGGACGAGGAAAGCTGGATCCTCACCCCGGGCATGGTGCTCTCGGTCGCAGGCGACGAGGTCAGGCTGAGCGAGAAGAGCGCTGCGCAGGCAGTGGGCTGGATGAGCGGGACGATCACCTTCGACAATGCCCCGCTCGGCGAAGTTGTGGCGCGGATGAACCGCTATCTGCCGCATCGCCTGACCATCGATCCACGGCTCGAGAAGCGCAGCTTCAGCGGCCTCGTGCGCACTGACGACGATGCCGCGCTGATTGAGGCGCTCGAAGCCTACGGCATCGCCCGCGCCCGCAAGCGCGACGACGGCGTGGTGGAACTGGTCCCCTACTGAGCCCCTGCCTGCCGAAAGCTCTGCGCATCACCGGACGAGAAAAGGGCGAAGCCGCAGACCGCGACTTCGCCCTTTTGCATGAATACGCCGGTTGCCCGCTCAGTCGGTCGGCGCAACGCCCTTGCGGTAGTCGAGCGGCGGCGCGCGGTCGCCGATCATGGCCTCGTAGACGAAATCCTCGCCGCGCCGCTCCTTGAACTCGGCTGTTGCTGCGGTGATTTCCTCGGGGCTCGCGAAAAGTTCGGCAGCGGTCAGCGCAAGCGTCTTGGAGGCGACCATCGCCCCCTTGAGGCCGATCGTCGAACCGGCGGCCGCGACGTTCTGCCAGCTGTGCCCGGCAGAGCCCGGAACGAAGGTCGCGGTCGAAAGGCCGACGGTGGGCGTCACCCAGCTCACGTCGGAGACGTCGGTCGAGCCCGACATGCCCTTCTCGAAGACAGCGGCAGGCTCGATCTCTCCGACACGCTCGATCGGAGGGGCCTTGCCGGTGAAGCTCTCCTGGATCTTGCGTCCGAAGGCCTTCTCCTCCTCGGTCCAGGTGATGCCGCCGACCTTGTGCAGCGAGCGGTCCATGACCTTCATCAGCACTTCGTTGGGCAGGAGGCTGTAGACGCCGCCGGTCTGCTCGAAGTCGACCTTGGTCTGCGTGCCCATCGCCGCGCCGTTGGCGGCTTCCTTCACCCAGTCCATCACGCGGCGCACGACCTGCGGATCGACGTGGCGCACGTAGTAGTAGACCTCGGCCTCGTCGGGCACGACGTTGGGGGCCTTGCCGCCATCGGTGATGACGTAGTGGATGCGCGTTGATTCGGGGATGTGCTCGCGCATCATGTTGACCATCGCGTCCATCGCCTCGACCCCGTCGAGTGCGGAACGGCCCTTGTCGGGAGCGCCGGCGGCATGGGCGGACTTGCCATGGAAGCGGAACTTGCCCGAGATGTTGGCGAGGCTGGGCCCCTGCGCGGCCGAATTGGTGTCGCCCGGGTGCCAGTGCAGCGCGATGTCGACATCGTCGAACAGCCCGTCGCGCACCATGTAGGCCTTGGCCGAGCCGCCTTCTTCGGCAGGCGTTCCGTAGACGCGGATCTCGCCCTTGATGTTGTTCGCGGCCATCCACTGCTTAACCGCGATGCCGGCGTAAGTCGACGCAGTGCCGAACAGGTTGTGGCCGCAGCCGTGGCCTGCGTTGCCACCAAGCGAATGGCGCGTGGGCTCGGCAGCCTGCGAGAGGCCGGGCAGGGCGTCGAACTCGGCGAGAACGGCGACCACCGGACCTTCGCCGTTACGGTAGCTGGCGACGAAGGCGGTCGGCTGACCGGCGATCCCCGGCTTGACGGTAAAGCCGGCCTTGGAGAGGCGCGATTGCAGCAGCGCCGAGCTCTGCGTCTCGAGATAGCCCAGTTCAGCGTAGTTCCAGATCTTGAGCGCGGTATCGTCGAAGGTCGTCTTGTCGCCTTCGAGCGAGGCGAGAATCTGGTCCTGCTGCGCCTCGGGCAGGGGCTGGGCAAGTGCCGGGCCTGCCAGCACCGCGGCGAGAGCGCCGAGCGCGGCGAATGTCATGGTCTTCATGCGTATTCCTCGAAAGTGTCGCAAAAACGCGGCGCCTGCCCGGCCTTGGAGAGTACCGGGCAGGCGCCTCGACCGGTCGGACCGGCGCGCGGTCCGACCGGTCGCGATCAGAACTTCTTGGTAATGGCGGCGTTGAAGTAGCGGCCGATCACATCGTAGTTCTGGGCATCGTAGGTGCCGCGGATATCGCCCACCTGGGGCGGCTTGCGGTTGAACATGTTGGTCACGCTGATGCGCAGCTCGGTATCGCCGGGCATGATTGCGCGGGCGTTGAGATCGAACACGTCGTAGGCGCTGACGCCGCGGGTGGTGCTCGAGGGGCTGACGACGCGCGCCGAGGCGATCATCGAGTCGAGGTGGCGCCAGCGCAGGCCGAAACCGTACCCGTCCTTCGACCAGCCCAGCGAGGTGATCGTCTTCCACTCTGGGTGCGCCGTGCCCGCGCCCGATTCGATGCCGGTGCCGATCGAGCCCGCATAGTCGTAGGTACTCGCGCCGGGCAGGGCCTGGATCTCGAACTTGTCGAGGTAGCTTGCCGCCACGTTGAGCGAGATCTGGCCGGGATCGCCGCCGAAGATCTGGTCGAGGCCGAAGCGCCAGTCGAACTGGACGTCGATACCGCGCACGTTGAACGTGCCCAGGTTGAGCAGGGGCTGGACCGGGTTGACCGGAACGCCGCTGTCGGTGCTGCGCTCGATCAGCGAGCAATAGTAGTTGTCCGGGTCGTAGCTCGGGTTGTTACCGCCCGAGTTGTAGCAGAACTGAATCCCCTGAGCGATCGAGAGCGGCCCGATCGCGTCCTTGATCTTGATCTGGTACCAGTCGACCGAGAGCGACATGTTCGACAGCATCGGCGTCATGAACGGCGAGGTGAGGACCGCACCGAGCGAGAGGGTGTCGGCCTTTTCTTCCTGCAGGTCGGGGTTGCCGCCGGTGAGCGCAAAGACCTGCGCGGTGCCCAGCTGGTAGCTGTCGATGATCGCCTCGGGGATGCCCTGGGCGAGACACAGCTCGCGCACCGCATCACCGTTTGCGCCCTGACGATAGGACGAGCGCACGTCGCACGGGTCGCCGTTGGTATTGCTGGCGCTCGGCGTGCCGATACCGACCGAACCGGTCGAGACCGGGGCGAACAGCTCGCCCACGCTCGGTGCGCGGATGGCGCGGTTGTACCCGCCGCGCAGACGGATCGAGTCGATAACGCGCCAGTCGAAGTCGGCCTTGTAGGTGTGCACCCCGCCGACCGAGCTGTAGTCCGAATAGCGATAACCGAGGTCGAGGTTGAATTCCTGGATCGCGGGCAGGTCGTGCAGCACCGGCACGAAGAGCTCGGCGAAGACTTCCTTGGTCGAGACCGAGCCCGAAGCCGGACGCAATACCGAATAGCCCAGAATGTCGCTCGTGCCATTGGCCTGCGCGAGCTGGTTGTCGGGCTCGAAGCCGTAGCCGTTGTAGCGATAGTCCGCGCCGAGCGCGAAGCGGACCTCGCCGGCGGGCGCATCGAACAGTCCGCCCTGGATCGAGCCCTCCACCGTGCGCTGGCGCAAGGTGTTGGTGTTGAGCGTGCGGCGGGTGATGTAGTCGATGCACTCCTGCGACGGGGTCAGGTTGCCGAAGGGGTTGAAGCCGCCCTCGCACAGTTCGCTGCCCCCGGTCGGGCTGTTGAGCAGCTCGGCGAGCGCCGAGGCGCTGGCACCGCCGACCTGCTCGTTCTCGAACTTGGCGCGGCTGACCGAGCCGTAGAGTTCCCAGGTCCAGTCCTTGACGCCCAGGTTGCCGTCGAAGCCGAAGGTGCCCTGCCACACGTTGTAGCGGTAGGCCTGGAGGCGCTGGCCCAGGACGTTGAAGGCCTTGTAGAAAGTGAAGTTTGCGTCGGGATCGGCGCGCGAGGCAAGGATCGAGGCGAACTCGTCGGTAATGTAGGGATTGGTCACCGGAACCGAGAGGCCGTAGACGTTCGAGGCCAGCGTCGGGTTGGCCACGCCTACCGAGCTGTAGTCGGTCATGGTGAACTGGCCAAAGGCGCGGATACTGTCGGTCAGCTCGTAATCGACCTTGGCAAAGACCGAGTAGCGGTTGAGGTCCGACTGGAGCGAGGAGCCGGTATAGCCGAAATTGAGCTGCTGGTTGGTCGGGCTGGTCGAGACGAGATAGGCAGAATCGCTCTCGGGGTCGCGCAGGTTGTAGACCGGTACGCCGACCTCGCTGAACAGCGTCTGGTCGGTGTTGAAGCCGAACCAGCCGGTGTACTGGCCGGCCGCGTTGCCGGGCAGGGCAGGGGTCCCGTAGATGCCCTCGAACACCGCGTTGACCGCATCGAGGCTCGGCGTGTTGGCACCGAACAGCACCGTACCCTGCCGGATCGTCGCGAGGCCGGCACGATCGGAGCGATAGCGGTAGTAATCACGCCGGTACTGCAGCGCGCGTTCGCGCTTGGTGTAGTCGAACGAGATCACCGCCGAACCGCGCCCGTCGGCGAATTCGCCGCCGGCCACGGCGCCCAGACGATAGCTCTCGCCGTCGCCGTATTCGCTGGTACCGGCCTCTCCGTGCACTTCGAGGCCCTCGAAATTGCGCTTGAGGCGGAAGTTGACGACGCCGGCGGTAGCGTCCGAACCATAGGTGGTCGAAGCACCGCCGGTGATCACCTCGACGCTCTCGATCAGCGCCTCGGGAATGGTGTTGAGGTCGACCGAACCGTCGGGGTTGGAGGGCTGCAGGCGGCGCCCGTCGAGCAGGATCAGGGTACGCTTGGCACCGAGGCCGCGAAGGCTGGCATAGGCCTGGCCGCCGTTGAGGCCGGTGCTGGTGCTGCCGCCGTTCGATTCACCGAAGGCACCGGCGAACTGCGGCATCTGTGCGAGCGACTTCTCGACCGTCAGGCGCCCGCTGTCCTCGAGCGCATCGTTGCCGATCGAGACGATCGGGCTGTTGGCGACGTAGTCGGGCCGGGCAATGCGCGAGCCGGTGACGACGATGCTGCCGACATCCTCGGGCTCGGCCGCGGGCGGCGCGTCGGGCAGGCTCTGAGCCATGGCGCCACTGGCGAGGAGGGCGCAGGGTGCGCAGGTTCCGGCCAGAAACAGCCGCAAGGACGTTCTCGAATTCATTTAGTACCCCTCATGTACGAAGAAAAATTATCCACGTGACAGTGAGGACGCAGCGAAGTTTCAATACCTCAGCAAATTTTCGAAATGTTTCAAAAAAAATGCGCCGAACACGGATTCCCATGTTCGACGCATATAGTTCAGGGTGGATTCTTACTTCTCGGCGCTTGCCGGTCCGTACAGAATTCCGTTGAAGAGGAACTTGAAGGTTGGATAGGGCTGCCCGCGCTGCGTCACTTCGGGACCCATCACGAAGAGCTTGCCCTTGCCCAGGTCGACGTCGGCGATCGCGGTCGTACCGTTGAGCTTCTCCTGCCCCAGTGCCCAGCCGCTGCGCAGCGGGCTTGCACTGTCGTACCAGGAGATGCGCTTAACCTGCGAACCGTCGCCGGTGAGGTTGAACGACTGGCTGTGGTCGAAGAACATGTTGACCTCGGCCGGCACGCCATAGGCGAGCGGTGCGGTGGGATCGACCTTGGCATCGAGGATCGCGCCGGGGATGTAGAACTCCTTGGAGTCCAGCGGGGCGAGCTTGCCGTCGACGGTCTTGGCGAGCGCGGGCTGAAGCGGGGCGCCCAGCATCGTCGCGAGCTGGGCCGCACTGCCCACCGCGATGATCGTGCCGCCGGCCTTGGCGAAGCGGTCGAGCTGCGGGACGGTCTTTTCCTCGCTGACCTTGCCCAGCCAGGGGCGGTACTGCGCCGGGATCTCCTGCGGATCGGGCATCGTCACCGGACGACCGCGCCAGGGCCCGCCGTTGACCGGCACCGTGCCGTTCGCGAAGAGCAGGACGTCGTAGCTGGCCTTGAGGTTACCCTTGTCGAGCTCGCCCGGGTAGACGACCTTGAAGGGGAACTCGTACTGTTCGAGCAGGAACCGGGTCCAGCCGGCCGGCATGACGCCGCCGTACTGGTCGACGAGGCCAACACGCACCGGCTTGATCGCCATGGTCTCGCCGGTCGGTGCCGCATCGGCGGCATAGGCGTTGATGCCCAGTTCCTTGACCGCTGCGGCAACAATTGCGCGCGACTTGGCCGATGCCGGGACCCACACCGCACCGGGAGCGAAGTCCACACCCTGCGCGCTGGTCTGCTGCTTGATCCACGAGACCGGCAGCTTCTGCTTGAGCAGGCGGTTGGTCAGGATGAAGCTGTTGTTGGTCTCGTGACGCAGCAGCCACCCGGCCTTGCCCTCGCCCACGATCTGCCCCTCGGGCACGCCCAGCAGGCCCGAAACCTTGGTGAAGGGACCATCGACGCTCTCGAACACGCGGTCATAGGTCACGCCCATCTGCTCGGAGAGGGTGTAGCCGGTGATGTCGTAGGGTGCCTTGGGCGGGCCGCCGGGATATTCCTCGTCGTGCGGGTGATCCTGCGGCTCGAACATGTCGAGCACGTGCGGGCGATAGGCCTGCCCGGTCTGAACCACGAACGAGCCTGCCGGGTACTGCTTGCCTGCAGCAGTGAAGGGCTGGCTGGCCTGAAGCACGTCGACGCCGTTCTTCAGCAGCGCGTTGAGGAAGGCGATCGTGGTCGGTGCGTCGCGCTGGGCGGGCGGCAGGATGTAGGCGCGCGGATCGCGACGCTCGGGCGCCTGCAGGACCTCGTCGTAGAGCCCGGGATCGACGCGCTTGGCGCTACGGAAATAGCCGGTGGCCTCGGGTGCGGGCCGACCCTTTGCCGCCTCTTCCAGCGCATCGATGTCGCCCGGGGTCGTGGTCCAGCTGTCACGCTGGCCAGCCTCGATACCGTTCCGGCCCATCTTGTAGATGTTGTAGAGCAGGCGGTCGCGGTTGCGCGAGGCATAGTCGAGCACCGCGCGGTCGAGCGACCACTGGTACTCGAGACTGTCGGCAAGGTGCCATTCCTGCGGGCGGATCGGCAGAGGCTCGTCATTGCGCGCAAGCTGGTTGTCGGGAACCAGCGGGATCGTCTCGGGGGTAGGCCCGCCGATGATCTCTGTGAGCAGGCCGATCGAGTTGTGGAAGTAGGCGACCGAGCGCTCCATGCCGTTGTGCCAGGTCGAGTAGGGGGCGGCAGAGCGCATGCCCGAACCACCCTTGCCCTCGGCGACGAGGCGGCTGTGCATGGTCGAGCCCACTTCCTGCAGCTCGGTCATGAGCAGGGGTTCGTAGTTATAGTTGAACGGGTCGCGGAAGGGCGGAACGAAGACCACCATGCCCGCCGGTCCGGTCTGGTGCTGGTTGAAGATGATCTGCGGGAACCATTCGCGGAACAGCACCCGGTTGACGTTCTCCGTCTCGGGCATGTGCGCCATGAAGCTGTCGCGGTTGTTATCGTGACCGACGTACTTCTGATAGAGCCGCGGGATCGTGCGGAACTCGCGCTTGGTCTTGTCCTCGTTGCGCATGTACCAGTCGGCGACGAGCTGGAGGCCGTCGGGATTGTCATGGCCGAACAGGATGATGACGTCGTCGAGAATGCGCTTGGTCTCGGCATCGTCGCCGGTCAGCATGCGGTAGAGAACGTGGATCTGCGACTGCGTCGTCACCGTTTCGGTGGCGTGCATGCCCGCATCGATCCAGACCACCGCCTTGCCTTCGGCGGCAAGCGCCTGGGCCTGCTCGTCGGAAATTCCGTCAGCCTTGGCGAGCTGCTGCGCGATGCCGCGATAGTGCTCGAGCCTGGCGATGTTGGCAGGCGAGGAAACCGCCGCGACCCACATCGTGCGCCCTTCCGCGCTCTTGCCGATGTCGATCAGCTTGATCTTGTCGGACTGGCTGGCGAGCTTCTTGAGATAGGCCTCGTACTGGTCGTAGTTGGCGAGGAAGTAATCGCTGCCCGGCTCCTGCGGGAAGCTTTCGGCAGGGGTCGCGATGCCCTTGTCGTTGGGACCGGAGATCTGGGCAAGGCCCGGTGATGTCATCAAGAGGGCGACCGCCGCCAGGCTGGCCGTCCCGCGCCAATTACGCATATATGATCTCCTGTCCCGCCAAGAATTGGCCCTGGTTATGGAGAGAGACGCAGGGCTCTTGCGTTCCCTCATGACTTTTTTGGAACTTTTTCGAAATTTTCGACTTGGGCCGGATCGCCCGGTTCAGATGGGCACCACATCGAAGGCAAGGCTGAGCCGGTCCTCTTCACCCCGGAAATGCTCGGTTCCATGCCAGCAGTAGCTGGGGAACAGTACGAGGTTGCCCGCCTTGGGCCGGATGCGGTGGAGCGGTGCCATCTCGGGCCTCGTCGCGATCCCCGGGCGGCCGAAGGCAAGCCAGCCCTGCGGCGGCTCCGCGCTCGCGGCAGGAGTCTCGACGTGGAGCGCGCTCGATATCCAGCCTTCGGGATGGACGTGGTCGACGTGATAGCCGCCCGCTCGCAACAACACCGACCAGGCCCCGGTAAAGCGCCAGCGTTCAGGGGAGGGGGCCCGCGCGCGCGTCGGGTCGCTGCCGGGGCCGAGTTCGGCGATATAGCGCGAGACGGTGCGGCGAATTTCGAGGAAGAGCCCGGCGATGACCGGGTCGTTGCTGCGCGAGAGGTCCTCCTGCGTCTGGCTGCCGAAGCGCAGCGACTGGCCGAGCGGGTGCATCGAGAAACCGTGGCGCGCACGCAGCACTCCGGCTACCGCACCGAGCCACTCCTCGCGCGATGCCCAGCCTTCGGGCGTCGCCACCTCGAGCGAGCGGATCAGCCCGGTATCCTCGTAATCGGCGAGCCCGCGCGGATCGCCCAGCGCGCGCCAGGCAGTGAGCAGCAGCGCACGCACGCCCTGATGGCGCGGATCGTGTGCGAGGATGCGCTCGGCAAGGTCGCGCGCCTCCTCGGCGCGTCCCTCGGCCAGCAGCGCCTCGACTGCGCCGCTGGCGGCAAGCGTAGAGGAGGGCGCGAGCCGCAGCGCCTCGACCACGTGGGAAAGCTGCGCCCCGCTGCGCCCGGCTGCGGCGCAGGCCTGTGCGGTCGCAAGACGCAGCGCGGGGTCGGCCGGGGCACTGCGCAAGGCGTGTTCGAGCCGCGCCACCGCCGCATCGGGCTCGCCCGCGGCAATATCCATGCGGCTGCGCAGGATCACGAGCGGCTGCGCCTCGTGCGTCGCGACAATCGCCGCATCGAGTGCGCGGGTCGCACCGGCAAGCTCGCCGCCGCGCATCCAGCGCAGCTGCGCGAGGTCGTGGTGCGCATCGTAATAGTCCGCGCGCAACGCGATCGCCTGCGCGAAGGCCTGCTCGGCCTCGTCGAGATGCCCCAGACCTTGCCGGGCGCGGGCAAGCACGAGCCAGGTCTCGGGGACTGCGCGGCTCAGCGATAGCGCGCGCTCAGCCTCGGCGGCAGCCTCCTCGAAAAGCGAGAGATCGCCGGCGGTCGAGGCGAGGTTGTGTGCCGCGACACTGCTCTGCGTCCGCAAACAGGCATCGAGACGATAGTGCTCCAGCGCCTCCTCGAGACGCCCTTGCGCCTTGAGCGCACGCGCGCGTCCCGCATGATCCTGCGGCGAAGTTTGCCCGGCACCATTCATGGTAAGAAGCTGCGACCCCCTGTAATCCCGTCCGATAATCCCGTCGATCCCGGCGGCTCGTCGGCGCAACCTGCCCGAGTCTTGCCGCATGTTCCACAACAGTGACGCAGCCCGCGAGATTGCCCTCAAGGACGAGTGCGTAAGTGCCATTCACCAGGCCTTCGCATGCCGCGCGTGAAGTGGCGCGCGGTCCGGCCCTGTGATACCATGGTCTCTGCCGGTCCAACGAGTCCGGCCCGGTCTCCGGCAACGGGGCGCAAAAAGGGAGAACCAAGGATGACGATTGAGCGGATCATCGAACACCGTCACGACATCGTGACCTGTTCGGTAAACAACACCATGCGTGAGGCCGCGACAATCCTGGCCGACCGCCGCATCGGTGCGCTGCCGGTGATGGACGGCACCATGATTGCCGGGATCTTTTCCGAACGCGACGTGATCTACCGCCTGCGCGAATTCGGCGCCGACGTGCTCGATCGCCCGGTTGCCGAGGTGATGACCGCACCCGCAGTGACAGTCTCGCCCGACACTGCCGCGATGACCGCATTGGCGATGATGACAAAGCGGCGCATCCGACACCTGCCGGTCGTCTCGGGCGGACAGATGATCGGCTTCGTCTCGATCGGCGACATCGTCAAGTATCGCCTCGACAAGGTCGAGGGCGAGGCGGCGGCCCTGCGCGACTATATCCAGATGGCCTGAGAGGGCTGGCCTGCCCCCGGTCTGCATTCTGCGGGCCCGGGGGAACTTGTCGCAAGGGCTCGGCAGGCCTACATTCAGGACATGGAACAGTCCTCGCTCATTCTCAGCCCCTCCGCCGCCGCCCGCGTTGCCGCCATCGCGCAGAAGCAGGACAAGCCGGCGATCCTGCGCCTTTCGGTCGAAGGCGGTGGCTGTTCGGGCTTCCAGTACAAGTTCGGTCTCGCCGATGCTGCGCTCGATGACGACAGCGTGGCCGAGACCGACGGCGTCAGGCTGGTGGTCGATCCGGTCAGCCTCGATCTCGTCGGCGGCGCACTGGTCGACTACGTCGAATCGCTCGGCGGCTCGGCCTTCAAGGTCGAGAATCCCAATGCCGCCGCCGGCTGTGGCTGCGGCTCCAGCTTCAGCATCTGAGGCCAGCCCCCGGCAAAGACCCCGCGCAGAGCCCGATTTGGCTTGACGCGAGGCAGGGCGCCTGCCGAGAAGGCGCGCCATGAAGATTGCCACTTTCAACATCAACGGCGTCAAGGCGCGCCTGCCCCGTCTGCTCGAATGGCTCGAGGAGACCCGTCCCGCGGTTGCCTGCCTGCAGGAGATCAAGTCGCAGGACGAGGGCTTTCCCATCAGCGAGTTCGAGAAGCTCGGCTACAAGGGCCTGTGGCACGGCCAGAAGAGCTTCAACGGCGTCGCCATCCTCGCCGATGGGGAAATGCCCGTCGAGGTGCAGCGCGGGCTCGAGGGCGAGCCCGAGGACGACCATTCGCGCTATCTCGAGGCCGATGTCTTCGGGCTGCGCGTCGCGTGCATCTACCTGCCCAACGGCAATCCGGTGCCCGGGCCCAAGTTCGACTACAAGCTGCGCTGGATGAAGCGGCTGCGCGCACGCATGGCGCAGATCCGCAGCGAGGAAGTGCCCGCGATCGTCACCGGTGATTTCAACGTCATCCCGCATGACCGCGACGTATGGTCGCCACCCGCGATGGCCGCCGATGCGCTGATGCAGCCGGAATCGCGCAATGCCTATTTCCGCCTGCTCGGCGATGGCTGGACCGACGCGATCGCGACGCACAACCCCAAGGGCGGCGTGTGGACCTACTGGGACTACCAGGCCGGCGCCTGGCCGCGCGATCACGGTTTCCGCATCGACCACGCGCTGCTTTCGCCCGAACTGGCCGACCGGCTCGTCGCCTGCGGCGTCGACAAGGACCATCGCGGGCGGGAGAAGGCGAGCGACCATGCTCCGGTCTGGGTGAGCTTGCGTGCCTGACGCGCGCAACCACTCCTGACAGCCCCGAAAATGCGAAGCGGCCGGATCCTCACAGGGATCCGGCCGCGTCATTTGCCTTCCAAGCCTCGTTCAGGCCCGATGACCGGGCCGAAGGGCTCAACGATAGAAGATGTGGTTGTCGACGCGTGCGAGGCGCGTCAGGCGCCAATTGGGCGAAATGCGCGCTGCGTGGAAGAACAGGGCTCCCTTGGCCGGGTTCTTCCAGCTGTCGTCGAGCGCGATCTGCGCGATCGCCACCGCACGGCGCCAGTTCTTCGACTTCTCGCGGATATGCGGCATCTTGCGCCCGCGCACGAAGGAGAACTGCGAGCGCTGGTAGATCACGTCGCAATAGTTGTCGGGAAAGCGCGAGGAGCGCGCGCGATTGATGATCACGCGACCGACCGCAAGCTGGCCCTCGAGCGACTCACCACGCGATTCGAAATAGATGCCACCGGCAAGGCAACGCATCTGACGCGACACCTGCGCAGGCATGGTCTGGCGATCGACCAGCTCGGACAGCGTCGCGGCCTCGTAGACGACACCGGCATCGGCCATGGTGTCCTGGGGAGCCGCTTCGGCCTCGAGGCTCTGCACGACGGGCTGCGAGACGAAGCGGACCGCTGCGTCCTGGGCCGGTGCGGAAATCGTATTCTGCGGATCCTGCGCGGCCATGACAGGCTCACTGTCGCTGGCGGCGGCTCCCGATCCCTGGGTGCTTACTACTGCAGTCACAACCGTTGCGACCAACGCTACCGCGCTGGCCCACTCAACTTTCGTACGCATGCAAAACTGATCAAATGCGGTGAACCGGTCCGACACAGGCTGGAACGGGATACCCGGACATGGGTACCTTGCTTCCGAGCGAGCCTGCCGACGATCCCCCGTCTGCGTGCTAGTCCGGTTGGCCGAAATGCCAAAGGGACCGCCATCGCGTCTTCGAGCGGCCCTTTAACTTGCAAGGCTTGCAAGTCAACCGGATTTCTCATCCGGCGTCGATGAAACGTTCACCATCTTGGATATCCAGTTCAACCAGCCAGGTATCGCGGTCCTGGGTTCTGCGGCGATCCAGATATTCCATAAATTCGTGTTTTTTTTCAGGGTCTTGTACCTTCGTGCACGACCATTTCCGCGACCCGTCCATATTGGGCATGCGTTCGTAAAGGCGTGAATTATCACCCTTTTCCATCAGCACGACGAGTATCGTCCCGGCGTCGCGTTCACCTTTTGCGAGAACCATACCGAAGCCGCCAGCGGCCTCGATTCGACGAATCAGCCCGGCAACCTCGAGATGTGCGGGAAGCCGGGCCTCGGTCATGCTCAGCCCCGGTTCGGCTCGGCGCCACCGGGCTGGACCGCAGCGGCGTAGCCCGGCAGACCCGACAGCGCGATGCGCGAGCGCATGAAGGTGCCGCTACCGCGACCCACTTCCTCGCCGTGCTGGTCGACCAGCCTCGATTCAGCGATGAACACGCGGCGCCTGCCACTGATCCACTGGCCTTCGGCAACGATCCGCCCACCGTTGATCGGCTTGGTCAGGTGCAGGTTGAACGAGGTGGTGAGCAGGAAGCGGTCGGTGACGAGCGTATTGGCGGCGTAGAAGGCCGCATCGTCGAGCATCTTGAAGTAGATCGTACCATGCGCTGCGCCTGCGGCATGGAACACTTCGGGCTCGACGTCGAACACGATGCGCGCACGCCCTTCGCCGGTGATCTCCAGCGAGCTGCGGAACATGTGATTGATCGGGGCCGAAGCGTAGAGGCTCTCGAGCGCCTTCCAGTGCAGGTTGGCACCCGAGGGGCCGCCCGGACCGCTTGCTGCGCCCTCAGGCGGCATCGCGGTCGATGACATTGCTCAGGAGGCTGTAGAGCGCCTCGGGAGAGGTCGCATCGAGCAGGCCGGCGTGCATGCGCTCGTCACGCATCATGCGCGAGATCGCCGCCAGCGCGTGCAGGTGCGTGGCCCCCGCGCCGACAGGAGATAGCAATCCGAACACGAGATCGATCGGCTGACCGTCGGCGGAATCGAAATCGACCGGCGAAGCCAGCCGGATGAAGGCGGCGACGGGACGGTGCAGGTTCTCGATGCGCGCGTGGGGAATGGCGATGCAGCGGCCGAAACCGGTGCTGCCCAGCTCTTCACGGGCGACCAGGCTGTCCTTCACGTTCGCGCTGTCGAGGTCGTAGACCGAGGCGAACAGGCCGGCGAGATGCCCGAGGATGGCATCCTTGCTATCGAGACTCGCCGAGGTGACGGCTTCGGGCAACAGAGTAAAAAGGCTTCTCATTCGGCTACAGACAACGGTCGCAAAACCGACCTTTCCGGTGTTCCTTAAACAGCCAACCCCCGGGAATACCGGGGGTTGTCCAGTTGTTCCTTGCGGAAATGCTGGGACGTGCGGGCGTGTCAGCCCGGTTCGACCCACCCAATCGAACCGTCGCCGCGGCGGTAAACCATATTATGACGACCGGTGCCAGCGTTTTTGAAGAACAGCGCCGTAGTATTGCGCAAGTCCAGCATCATCACCGCATCCGAAACCGTGGCTTCGGGTACGTCGACGCGGGTTTCCGCGATGACGACGGGCGCATCGGCCTCGTATTCGTCCTCGTGGCTGTCGGGGATCTCTTCAAAGATCGTGTAGGCGGCGTTGTCGATCCCGTTCGCCGCGCCGTCGGTGACCAGCGCCATCGCATGCGCGGACTGTTCCGAACGATCGGTGAGACGGCGCTTGTAACGGCGCAGCTGCTTGTCGATCTTCTCCGCCGCCTGGTCGAGCGCGAGATGCGCGTCCTGTGCAAGCCCGGTGCCCTTGAGCACGAGGTGCTGCATCACGTGCATCACGATATCGCAGCGGAAACCATTGGCGGGGCCGCGGCCAAACGTGACCTGCGAGGAGATGGCCCTGCTGAAATACTTCTCGATGATCGCCGTGAGCCGCTCGGTAGCATGGGCCTGAAGGGCCTCACCGGTTTCGACCTGATGACCAGAGACACGGATATCCATGGGCGAATACTCCTCTTTCTATCGTTTCATTGACCCCACAACGGGGTATCGACCGACTTGAGAAACTCCGCATGCGCTGCAAGTTCCTCCTCGGAAGCCGCGTGGGGGCGCGGCTGACGCATGACCCTGTCCCTTCGCACGAGGACCTTGGTCTGCGACACGATCTCTTCTTTTTCGGCGACCAGCTCGAGGCCGATCTGGCGACCGCCGCGCAGTTCGACATAGACCTGCGCGAGCAGCTCGGCGTCTAGCAAGGCGCCGTGCTTGGTACGATGACTTCGATCAATCCCGTAGCGCGAGCATAGCGCGTCGAGCGAGAGCTTGGCGCCGGGATGGCGCGCCTTGGCCAGCACGATGGTATCGACCATGCGCTCGCGGCTCACCTCGGGCAGGCCGCATAGGGCGAGCTCGGCATTGATGAAGTTGAAGTCGAACCCGGCGTTGTGCGCGACCATCGGCGCATCCCCGATGAAATCGAGGAAGTCCTGCGCGCATTCGGCAAACAGCGGCTTGTCGGCGAGGAAGGCCTCGGACAGGCCGTGGACCGCCTCGGCCTCGGCAGGCATCGAACGCTCGGGATTGAAATAGGCGTGGTAGCTGCGACCGGTCTCGACCCGGTTGACCATCTCCACGCAGCCGATTTCAACCATCCGGTCCCCGTTCTTCGGGTCGAATCCGGTCGTTTCGGTGTCGAAGATAATCTCTCGCATCTTCTCTCATATCTGCCTGCCAGAGCCCCTGCGCAAGGGGCCTGCGGCGATTATTCTTGGCCGCTCAGCGCAGCGACGATGCGCTCTACCTCGCGGCCTGTCTCTTCGAGGCTGGTACCGGTATCGATGACGAAATCGGCGCGTGCGCGCTTCTGCGCATCGGGTACCTGAAGTCCCAGAATCTGCTCGAATTTCGCCTCGGTCATTCCCGGACGCGCCAGCACCCTGCGGCGCTGTTCGGCAGCGGGTGCGGAGACCACCGCGACGGCATCGAGCCCCCGGTATCCGCCCTTTTCGTAAAGCAGTGGTATATCGAAGACCACGAGGGGTGCCCCGGGATGGGACATGAGAAAGGCCTCGCGCCGCGCGCCGACGGCGGGATGGACGATCGCTTCGAGTCGCGCGAGCGCCTCCTTGTCGCCGAACACCGCCGCGCCCAGCTTCGCCCGGTCGACGCCCTGCGCGCCCGTGGTACCGGGAAAGGCCTCCTCGATAGCGGGCAGTAACGCACCTTCAGGGCCCTGCAGAAGGTGAACCTCGGCATCTGCATCGAAGACCGGCACACCCAGCTCGCGAAACATCTGCGCGACGGTCGACTTGCCCATGCCGATCGAGCCGGTGAGACCCAGGATCTTCGGTCCCGAACGGCCTCGCGCCTCAGGGTTCAGAGCGCCGCTCACGGTCAGGCCTGCAGCATGGCGCGCAGCTCGGCATCGTGCTCGCGCGGCGGCTTCTCGCCAAAGAAGCGGGTGAAGGCGATGTCGGCCTGCCCGATCAGCATCGAGAGTCCGTCGACGGTGCGCAGCCCTTGCGCCTCGGCCTGTGCCAGCAGCGGGGTATGCAGAGGACTGGTGACGATGTCGTAGACCACGCTGCCCGGCGGTACGTGGCTGAAGTCGAAGGCGAGGGGAGGCTGCCCGGTCATGCCGAGCGGGCTCGCATTGACGATAAGATCGCAGCAGTGCGCGCGGTCATCGAATTCGAAATCGGTCGCTTCGGCGAAGTGGGCGATGTCGACCGCGTGGTGCTCGCCCTCGGGATCGAGCTCGTCGAGCAATGCGCGGGCCTTGTCGGGATTGCGCGCGGCGAGCACGATGACGAAGTGCTCGCGCGCCAGCGCCGCAACGATGGCGCGCGCCGCACCGCCCGTGCCCAGCACGCGCGCCATGCGGAACAGATGGGTGCGCTCGAGCAGCGGGCGCAGCGGTTCGAGGAAGCCGGGCGCATCGGTGTTGTAGCCAGTCAGCGTCCCATCATCCTCGCGCACCACGGTGTTCACCGCGCCGATCTGCCCGGCGACCGGGTCGATCCGGTCGAGCAGACCCATGACCGCCAGCTTATGCGGCATCGTCACGTTGCACCCGCGCCAGTCGGGATCGACGCGCCGCGCGGCGATGTAGTCGGGCAGTGCATCCACGCTCACCCGGCAATGCAGATAGCGCGCCTCGAGACCCAGCTTGTCCAGCCAGAAGCCGTGGAGCGCGGGCGACTTGGACTGGGCGATGGGATCGCCGATCACCTCGGCATAGGGCACGCCGAGCGGACGGTCGGTGTTTGCGTCGAAACCGCTCATGCACCCACTCCTTCACGGCGCAGCGCCGCCTGGACCTTGAGCAGCGGCATGCCCAGGATCGTGAAATAGTCGCCCTCGATGGCCTCGAACAACTGCACGCCGCGTCCCTCGATACGGAACACGCCGACGCAGCCGCCGACCTCGGGCCATTCGGCATCGAGATAGCGCTCGATGAATGAGTCGCTCAAGGAGGCGACATTGAGGCGCGCCTGCGCCGCCTCGGCCCATGTCACCGCGCCGTCGCGCGCGAGCGCGGCTGCGCTGTGCAGCACCATGACCTTGCCAGAGAAGAACCGCAGGTGCTCTGCCGCGGCCGCGCGGTCGGCGGGTTTGTCGAAGCGGCGTCCCCCGCACACGACGAGCGAGTCACTGCCGAGGACGAGTGCGCCGGGTGTTTCACGTGAAACAGCGAGCGCCTTCTCCGATGCCAGTGCAAGCGCGACCGCATCGGGCGCGGCATCGCCCATGCTGGCCTCGAGCGCGCGCTCGTCGATGTGCGCCGGGCTGACGGTGAAGGGAATGTCCGCAGCCTCGAGCATGGCACGGCGCGATGCGCTCTTGGAGGCGAGGGTGATCATGGCAGGTCCTGCTTCGTCGATTGGCCAAGGGTCAGATGGCCGTCTTGGGTCAAATGGGCTTGGGGCCGATCTGGCCGGTGCGCCCGGCAGCCTTGCGCTCGTTGTAGAGGTTGATCACCGCCGCGGCGGTCTCCTCGATCGAGCGACGGGTGACGTCGATCACCGGCCAGGAATTGTCGGCGAACATGCGGCGCGCGTACTTGACCTCGCTCACCACCATCTCTTCCTGCACATAGTCGGTATCGGGCGACTGGCTGAGCGAGAGCAGGCGGTTGCGGCGCACCTGGATGAGGCGCTCGGGCGCGGTGGTGAGGCCGACGACCAGCGGGCGCTTCAACCCGAAGAGCGAAGAGGGCGGAGGGCTCTCGGGCACGATTGGGATGTTGGCGACCTTGAAGCCACGATTGGCAAGGTAGATCGAGGTCGGCGTCTTGGAGGTGCGCGAAACGCCCGCCAGCACGATATCGGCCTCTTCCCAGTCTTCCCAGGCGATGCCGTCGTCGTGGGCGATGGTGAACTGGATCGCATCGACGCGCGCGAAATAGGCATCGTCGAGGCGGTGCTGGCGGCCCGGACGACCCTTGGCTTCCTGCCCGAGCAATGCCTCGAGCGCGTCCGTCACCCCGTCAAGCACCGCAATCGCGGGCAGGCCGAGCTGCTGGCAAGTCTCCTCGAGCCGGCTACGGGTATCCTCGTTGACGAGCGTGAAGAACACGAGCCCGGGGTTCGAGGCGATCTCGCCCATGATCCGGTCGAGGTGCTGTTGCGAGCGCACCATCGGCCAGAAATGGCGCAAAACCTCGGTATCGTCGAACTGCGCGAGCGCCGCCTTGGCGATCATCTCGAGCGTCTCGCCGGTCGAATCCGAAAGCAGATGCAGATGAAAACGCGCCATTTTTCGGCCTGGGATCGTCCTGTGGGGCTGGGGACCAGCCTGTGGAAACCACCCGGCATAAACCACGGGACAGAACCGGTGACAACCGGGCGGGCACTTTTCCTCCCCGATGTCACCGATTGGCTCCTCGGGTTCTGGACAGGGCGCGAGAACAACCCACAGGCTGTGGACAAGGCGGATAAGCTTTTCTTGACGACGAGCCGGTTCAGAGTCGCATGGACTCAAGAACCCTGTTCATCCCGGGACAAATCGGGCATTGCCCGGCCGTCCCCGATATCCACAGGACCAACAGACTCCATCTACCTTATATAAAAATCTCTATTTTTTTTGTTTGGACGAAAGAACGCGATGCCTGGCCTTCTCCTCGACACCCTGCGCGGCACGAACAGCAACAAGCGCCCGACCTGGCTCATGCGCCAGGCAGGACGCTACCTGCCCGAGTATCGTGCCCTGCGCGCCGAGAAGGGTGGTTTCCTCGCGCTGGTCTACGATACCGAGGCCGCAGCCGAGATCACGTTGCAGCCGATCCAGCGTTTCGGTTTCGACGGCGCGATCCTCTTCTCCGACATCCTGATCGTGCCTTACGCCATGGGTCAGGACCTTCAGTTCCTGGCAGGCGAGGGGCCAAAGCTCTCGCCCCGCCTCGTTGATCATGCCCTCGGAACTCTCGAAGCGGTCCCTGAACGACTCTCGCCGATCTACGAGACGGTGCGCCTCGTCTCGGCTGCGCTCGATGCCGACAAGACGATGCTGGGCTTTGCAGGATCGCCCTGGACGGTCGCTACGTACATGACCGCGGGCGAGGGTAGCCGTGACCAGCACGAGACCCGCGCCATGGCTTACAGGGACCCCCAGGGCTTTCAGGCGATCATCGATGCGGTGAGTCAGGTTACCATCGAATATCTGTGCGGGCAGATCGAGGCAGGTGCCGAAGCGGTCCAGCTGTTCGATTCATGGGCAGGCACGCTTTCGCCCGCACAGTTCGAACGCTGGGTCATCGCGCCAAACGCCGCCATCGTCGCGGCGGTGAAGGCGCGCCATCCCGAGACACCGATCATCGGCTTTCCGAAGGGAGCAGGCGAAAAGCTTCCTGCCTATGCCCGCGAGACCGGTGTAGACGCTCTGGGGATCGACGAGACTATCGACCCGATCTGGGCCGCGCGCGAACTGCCTGCCGGAATGCCGGTGCAGGGCAACCTCGACCCGCTGTTGCTGCTCGCGGGCGGCGAGGAACTCGATCAGGCGGCGACGCATGTGCTCGAGGCCTTTGCCGAGCGTCCGCACGTCTTCAACCTCGGCCACGGTATCGGGCAGCACACCCCGATCGCGCACGTCGAGCGCCTGCTGGCGACCGTGCGGGGCTGGAGCCGCGGCTAACAGCCTGAGTGGCCCCTAAAAGCAGGACTTGCAGCCGGGCCCGCAGCGCCTAGATGCTGTCCGGCAAAGCGGGCCATTCAAGCGGCGCGATTCCCGGGCAGGAAGCGCGCGGAACCGATCCTTTCAAGAGGGACCTATGGAGCAGATCTTGCAGACCACCTACCTCTGGCTCAAGGCCGGCCACGTCATCTTCGTGATCTTCTGGATGGCGGGGCTGTTCATGCTCCCGCGCTACTACGTCTACCATCAGGAGAGCGAGCCCGGTTCGGCGGAGGAGGCGCGCTGGATCGATCGCGAGGCCAAGCTGCGCAAGATCATCCTGACGCCCTCGATCATCGCGGTCTGGCTCTTCGGCATTGCGCTGGCGACCACCATGGACCTGTGGTCGCAGCCCTGGCTCCATGCCAAGCTGCTCTTCGTGCTCGGTCTCAGTGGCTACCATGGCTGGCTTGCGGCCTACGGCAAGAAGCTGGCGCGCGGCGAGCGTACGCTCTCGGGCAAGCAGCTGCGCCTGCTCAACGAGATTCCCGGACTCGCCGCCGCGGTGATTGTGGTGCTGGTGATCGTGCGCCCGTTCTGAATCGCGCGGTCATGGCAGGCCGGAGCCGGATCATCGGCCCGGTTCGTCGCATAATTGCACGCGATGGTCGCCGCGCGCGCGGTCCTCGACGTATCTGCGATTGATTCCTGGCCCATCTGCGCCTATCTGCGTGACTGACCGGCTTGAGGGCAGCGACGCCCGTTCGCTTGCCCGGATCCGCTTTCCCCAAGCCCCATGATCCGTCGGCCGCTTTCCAATCTTTCCATCCGGAATCCACGCAGATGCATCTCAAAGAACTGAAAAAGAAAACGCCGGCCGAACTGGTCGAAATGGCAGAGGATCTGGGCGTCGAAGGCGCCTCCACCATGCGCCGCCAGGATCTCATGTTCGGGATTCTCAAGGAAGTCGCCGAGGACGGCGAGGAAATCATGGGTCTTGGCACCATCGAGGTGCTGACCGACGGTTTCGGCTTCCTGCGCAGCCCCGAGGCGAACTACCTCGCGGGGCCTGACGACATCTACGTCTCGCCCAACCAGGTCCGCAAATGGGGCCTGCGCACCGGCGATACCGTGGAAGGCGAGATCCGCGCCCCGCGTGACGGCGAGCGCTACTTCGCGATCACCAAGCTGACCAAGGTCAACTTCGACGATCCCGACGCCGTGCGCCACCGCACCAACTTCGACAACCTGACCCCGCTCTATCCCGAGCAGCGCCTGCAGCTCGACACCCTCGACCCCACGGTCAAGGACAAGTCGGCGCGCGTGATCGACCTGATCAGCCCGCAGGGCAAGGGCCAGCGCGCGCTCATCGTCGCGCCGCCGCGTACGGGTAAGACCGTGCTGCTGCAGAACATGGCGAAGGCCATCACCGACAACCATCCCGAGGTGTTCCTCCTCGTCCTGCTCGTCGACGAGCGTCCCGAGGAAGTCACCGACATGCAGCGCTCGGTCAACGGCGAGGTCATCTCCTCGACCTTCGACGAGCCCGCACAGCGCCACGTCCAGGTCGCTGAGATGGTTATCGAAAAGGCCAAGCGCCTCGTCGAGCACAAGCGCGACGTGGTCATCCTGCTCGACTCGATCACGCGTCTGGGCCGCGCCTACAACACCGTGGTGCCGAGCTCGGGCAAGGTCCTGACCGGCGGTGTCGACGCCAACGCCCTGCAGCGCCCCAAGCGCTTCTTCGGTGCTGCGCGCAACATCGAGGAGGGCGGTTCGCTCTCGATCATCGCGACCGCGCTCATCGACACCGGCAGCCGCATGGACGAAGTCATCTTCGAAGAGTTCAAGGGCACCGGTAACTCGGAAATCGTCCTTGATCGCAAGGTTGCCGACAAGCGCATCTTCCCCGCGCTCGACGTGGGCAAGTCGGGCACCCGCAAGGAAGAGCTGCTGGTTCCCAAGGACCAGCTCTCCAAGATGTGGCTGCTGCGCCGGATTCTCATGCAGATGGGAACCGTCGACGCCATGGAGTTCTTGCTCGACAAGATGAAGAACTCGAAGACCAACGAGGACTTCTTCGCGAACATGAACCAGTAAGCGGGCGCAGGCTCGCGACAGGACGCAAGGGGGCTCCATCGTGTCAATTCTCGAGACTCTCGTCGTGGCGGCCTCTCCGGGCGGCCCAGGCGAGATCTGGAACCATATCGTCAATGACTTCTCGAACCTGTCCGAGCCCGCCGCGCTGGCGGCCTTCGGGCAGGTCCTGATGATCGACCTGCTGCTGGCGGGCGACAATGCCATCGTCGTGGGTGCGCTTGCGGCGGGACTGCCAGCGGCCGACCGCAAGAAGGTGATCCTGATCGGCATCGGCGCCGCGCTCGTGCTGCGCATCGCCTTTGCCCTGATGGTGACCTGGCTGATGGGGGTCGTCGGGCTGATCTTCGCCGGCGGGCTGCTGCTCTTGTGGGTCGCCTGGAAGTTCTGGCGCGAGCTGCGCGCCGACAGCGGCAATGTCGGCTCGCCCGAGATCGAAGGCGACGAGCATTCGGGCCTCAAGTCCGCCCGCAGCTTCGCGGGCGCGGCATGGGCAGTGGCAGTCGCCGACGTCTCGATGAGTCTCGACAACGTGCTCGCGGTCGCGGGCGCGGCGCGCGAGCACCCGGGCATCCTGATCGTCGGCCTGCTGCTCTCGGTGGTGCTGATGGGCCTCGCGGCCAATCTCATCGCCCGCTACATCGAGCGCTATCGCTGGATCGGCTACGTGGGTCTTGCCGTGATCGTCTATGTCGCGGTCAAGATGATCTACGATGGATGGATCGATCCGCAGCTGGGAATCATCTCGCTGTTCTGATTGATCGGCCCATCTCATTGAAAAGGCCCGGTATCGTCATGCGATTCCGGGCCTTTTTCATGGTAGTGGGTGTCAGTCTCAGGGGATCAGGACGGTCGATCCGGTTGTCGCGCGGGCCTCGAGCGCGCGGTGAGCCTCGGCGGCGTTCTCGAGTGCGAAGGTCTGTCCGATGCGCGGAGCCAGCACGCCGCTCTCGATCCGCGAGAACAGCTTCTCGGCTGCGGCATCGAGCATCGCGGGCGTTGCGATATAGTGGGCGAGGGTCGGGCGCGTGGCATAGAGCGAGCCGCCGCCGCTCGTCATCAAATCGAGCATCGCCACCGGGGGCACCGCGCCCGAAGCATTGCCGTAGCTGACCATCATCCCGCGCGCGCGCAGGCTGGCAAGCGAGGCCGTCCAGCTGGCCGCGCCGACACCGTCGTAGGCGACGTGGCACATGGCGCCATCGGTGATCCGTGCGACTTCGCCCGCCAGTTCCTCGAAGGCGCAATGCAGCGAATGTTCGGCCGGGACCGAAGCAGCCTTTTCAGCGCTGCCGCTATGCGCGATCACGGTCACGCCTTTGTCGGTCAGCCAGGGCACGAGGAGCGAGCCGACACCGCCTGCGGCAGCATGGACGAGGGCAATGTCGCCTTGCTTGGCGGGGAAGGTGTCCTCGGCCAGATAGCAGGCGGTGAGCCCCTTGAGCAGGACGGCCGCGGCGATCTCGGGTTCGATCGTCCCGGGTACCCTGATCGCCTTGGCGGCAGGGATCACGCGGTGGCTCGCATAGGCGCCGCCGTTCTGGGTGCAACCGACCCTGTCACCGACGGAAAAGCCTTCGACCTTCGCGCCGATCTCGATCACGCGTCCCACGCTTTCGGAACCGAGGCGGATCGGCAGCGCATCGGGATAGAGTCCCTTGCGGTAGTAAGTGTCGATGAAGTTCAGTCCGACCGCTTCGGTCTCGATCAGAAGTTCGTCCGGGCCGGGTGAGGGGACCTTGAATGTTTCACGTGAAACAACGTCGGGACCGCCATGCTCCTTGACGATCATCCGGTAGCCATTGGCCATTTCGCATTTCCTTTTGGGGAGAGTGTGATCAATTGACGCGCCGGAAGGTGTCTGCGCTTGCGACCCTCCAGGCATGGGCATAGTTGGTCGCGTCCGGGTCGCCGATCAGCTCGCCGGGTTTGAGGAAGCTGTAGACCTCGTCGAGAGGTCCGGCCTTGGCACTGTCGATGCGCTGGTAGGTGTCGTGCTGGTTGAGGTCCCAAGGGCTGTCGTAGCCCATGGCGACGACGATCTCGCGCAGGGCATTGACCGTCTCCTTCTGGAAACGTGCAACGCGCTCGGCCTTGTCATCGACGACGAGGCCCTTCTGGCGCCAGGCGAGCTGGGTGGCGACGCCGGTCGGACACTCGCCGGTGTGGCACTGCATCGACTGCACGCATCCCAGCGAGAACATGAAGGCGCGCGCAGCATTGCACCAGTCAGCACCCAGGGCATAGGCACGGGCCATGCCGGCACCCGAATGGACCTTGCCCGATGCACCGAGGCGCACGCGGTCCTTGAGATTGCACCCGACCAGCGCATTGCGCATGAGGATCAGGCCTTCGCGCAAGGGCATGCCGACATTGTCGGTCAGTTCCTGCGGTGCAGCCCCGGTGCCGCCCTCGGCCCCGTCGACGACGATGAAGTCCGGCGTGATCCCGGTCTGGAGCATCGCCTTCATCAGCGCCATGACTTCGTGCGGTTGGCCGACACAGAGCTTGAAACCGGATGGCTTGCCGCCCGAGAGTTCACGTAGCCGGGCGACGAATTCGAGCAGTTCGACAGGGTTGGAGAAGGCCGAGTGGCCCGGCGGGGATATGCAATCCTCGCCGACGTCGACCTTGCGTGCCTCGGCAATCTCCCGGGTGACCTTGGCGCCCGGAAGCATGCCACCATGACCCGGCTTGGCTCCCTGGCTGAGCTTGATCTCGACCATCTTGACCTGGTCGTCGCTGGCCTGCTCGGCGAAGAGATCGGCATTGAAGGAGCCGTCCTTGTGGCGGCAGCCGAAGTAGCCGCTGCCCAGTTCCCAGATCAGGTCGCCGCCATGCTTGCGATGGTAACGGCTGATCGAGCCTTCGCCTGTGTCGTGCGCGAAGCCTCCGAGAGCGGCCCCCTTGTTGAGCGCCTCGATGGCATTGGCCGAAAGCGAACCGAAGCTCATCGCCGAGATATTGAGCAGCGCGCTGTCGTAGGGCTTGGCGCATTCGTCGCCGCCAATGCGCACGTGCCACGTCTCAGGCGCCTTGTCGTTGGGCGCGATCGAGTGGCCGAGCCACTCGTATTCGTCCGAATAGACGTCGAGCTCGGTGCCCATCGGATGTGTCGAGATCTCGCCCTTGGCACGGGCGTAGACTAGCGCGCGCTGGTCGATGGTGAAAGGTCGGCCTTCGCGATCGCTTTCGACTATGTAGGAACGCAGGAACGGACGCAGGTCCTCGAACAGCCAGCGCACTCGGGCGATAAGCGGATAGTTGCGCCGCAGGGCGTGGCGGGTCTGGACGAGGTCCCAGAACGTCACGAAGAGCGCCGGGAGCAGCAGGAGCAGCGTCCAGCGCAGGATCGGCGTAGCACCGAAGGCGAGGGTGAGTGCCACCACGAAGAATGGCACTGCGACACGAGGCGACATGCGCATCCCGCTTAGCCGATGTTTTCCTCGAAGAACGCTATCGTTCGGCTGTCGGCAAGTGCGGCGCCTTCCTCGTCACGGCGTGAGCCGATTTCGGCTGCGAAGCCGTGGTCGAGACCTTCATAGTCGTAGAGCGTGACACGTGGATGGTCGTCGAGGCCCTCGTGCATGGCCTTTTGCGCTTCGGGCGTGACGAAGTGATCGGCGGTAGGCACGTGTAGCATGAGCGGGCGTGATATCGCGTGCTTCTCGTTCAGCATCTCGTCGATGCCCACTCCGTAGTAGCCGACCGAGGCATCGATGTCCGTGCGCGCTGCGGTCTGGTAGGCGATCTTGCCGCCCATGCAGTAGCCGACGAGCCCGACCTTCTGCACGCCTGCCTCGCGGCGGATCCAGTGGATCACGGCCTCGATGTCGCGGATTCCGGCCTCGAAGTCGTGATTCATCATCAGCTCGATCGCGCGGTCGAATTCCTTCGGGTTGTCAGCGTCTAGCTCGACGCCCGGTTCCTGCCGCCAGAAGGTGTCCGGAGCGACGGCGAGGTAGCCGCGCTGGGCCCATTCGCCCGCCTTCTTCACGATGCCCGGATCGACGCCGAAGATCTCCTGCTGGACGATGATCGCACCCTTGGGCGTGCCAGCGGGCTTTGCCACGTAGGCGGGGATCGCGGCCTTGCCGTCGAGGGTCGGGATTTCGGTGTTTGTCGCCATCGGGGTCTCTCCTTGGTCGGTCTTCAAGCGGTATCGGGGTGATCTGGTCGTGCAGGGTCTCGTCTAGGGTTGGGGTGCCCGAGCGGGCATGCGGGACGGGTGCTGCCCCGAGTTAGGCACTGGCGATGGACTTTGCCACGTGTATGTGTCAGCCTCGACGCAAGAATTTCACAATCGGGAGGACCTGATGAAGGTCAATGTCGAGGTCGAATGTTCACCCGAGGAAGCCCGTCGCTTCCTTGGACTGCCCGATGTGACGCGTGCCAACGACGTCTATGTCGATGCGCTGGCCAATGCGATGAAAGGTGCGGGCAGTTTCGATCAGCTCCAGGAGCTGACCAAGCAGATCGCACCGATGGGCCAGATGGGAATCAAGCTGTTCCAGCAGTTCCTCGAGAATGGCGTTGCCATGGCCATGAGCGGCGCCGGACAGGGGCTTGGCGACAAGCCCAAGGACCAGCACTGAGAATGGCGGGCAGTGCAGTTCGCTGCACCGCGCTTGCCACGAGGCCTTCGTTCTGCTGATGACGTGCCGCCGTCGCTGACGGTGCACGTGCATCTCTGAGGTTCGAAGGCAGCTTTGATGACCGACACGATCTTCGCGCTCTCGAGTGGGTCTCCGCCTGCAGCCATCGCGGTCGTGCGGGTGAGTGGTCCGCTGGCCAAACCGGCGCTCGCACAGCTATCGGGTGGGCGAGCGGAACCTGCACCGCGCCGTGCGGTGATGCGCACCCTTACTGTTCCACGTGGAACAGTGCTCGATCAGGCGCTCGTCCTTTGGTTCCCCGGACCGGCCACGGCGACGGGCGAGGACCTTGTCGAGCTGCATCTGCACGGGGGCAGGGCGGTGGTCGCAGCAGTCGAGCACGCCCTCGAGCATCTTGAATTCGATCATGGCGCGCGCCTGCACAGGGCACTGCCGGGCGAGTTCACCCGGCGCGCCTTCGCCAATGGTCGCATCGATCTTGCCGAAGCCGAAGGGCTTGCCGACCTGCTTTCAGCCGAGACCGAAATGCAGCGCCAGGCGGCCATCGCCATGGCCGGAGGCGAATTGTCGCGGCTGGTCGAGGACTGGCGCGGCCGGGTGCTTGGGGCCTCCGCCGTCGTCGAGGCGGTACTCGATTTCGGTGACGAAGATGACGTGGAGGAATTGCCCGCTGGGTTCGTCGAACGGCTGGGTGAACTCGATCGCGAGATCGGTGGCTGGCTCGAGCGTCCCCGTGCCGAAGCGCTCAAGGAAGGGTTCCGCGTGGTCCTTGCAGGCCCACCCAATGCCGGCAAGAGCACCTTGTTCAATGCGCTGGTCGAGGACGAGGCCGCGATAACCGCGCCTATGGCAGGGACGACGCGCGATGTCCTGATCCGGGCCGTCGCGCTCGATGGTGTGCCTTTTGCCTTCGTCGATACTGCAGGCCTGCGCGACGAGAGCAGTGATGCCATCGAAATGATCGGTATCGACCGCGCCCGCGCACAGCTCGAGCGGGCCGACCTCGTACTCTGGCTGGGCCCTGAGGGTGAGGGACCCGACGGCGCCTGGGAGATCGCGGCGCAGTCGGATCGGGGCCCCGATGGTTCGCATACGGGAACCGTCAAGCAGCAGCCGCGTCATCGCCTGTCCGCCGTCACCGGAGAGGGTCTCGATGCTCTGCGGCGCGATCTGATCGGTGCGGCGAGGGCGGCCTTGCCGGTGCCGGGAGAGGCCGCGCTCAATGCAAGGCAGTCGGCATTGCTCGGCGAGGCACACCAGGCCATCGGTCTTGCACTGACCGTGAGCGATCCGCTTCTGGTCGCCGAGAACCTGCGTCAGGCACGGGTCGCCTTCGATGGCCTAGTCGGGCGGGCGACCACCGAAGACATGCTCGATACGCTCTTCGGACGCTTCTGCATCGGCAAATAGCCGCAGGACTGTTCCACGTGGAACACTGTTTTCGCGTTTTGCCGCTTTGACGGGAATCTTCAGGTAGAGTAAGCGCGGGAGCCATGCACTCCTTCGACATTATCGTGATCGGCGGCGGCCATGCCGGCTGCGAGGCTGCGGCGGTGGCTGCGCGCATGGGCGCGAAGGTCGCGCTGGTCAGTTTCGATCTCGACGCAATCGGCGCGATGAGCTGCAACCCGGCTATCGGCGGGCTTGGCAAGGGCCATCTCGTGCGCGAGGTCGACGCCTTCGATGGCCTCATCGGACGTGCGGCCGACGCTGCCGCGATCCACTACCGCATGCTCAACAGCTCGAAGGGCAGTGCGGTGCAGGGCCCGCGCGTGCAGGCTGACCGCCGCCTGTTCAAGGCTGCGATCCAGTCTATGCTCAAGGACCAGGGCGATCTGACTCTGGTCGCCGGCGAGGCTGCGGCACTCGTCTTCGAAACGGGCAGGGTGGTGGGCATCGAGCTCGCCGATGGGACCCGGCTCGATGCACGCGCGACGATCCTGTGCACCGGGACCTTCCTGGGTGGCACGCTCTTTCGCGGGGAGGAGCGTCTCGTCGGCGGTCGCATCGGCGAGTCTTCGGCGCAGCGCCTCGCGCAGCAGATGCGCGGGGCAGGGCTCCCCATGGCGCGGCTCAAGACCGGGACGCCGCCGCGGCTCGACGGGCGCACCATCGACTGGGCTCGTCTTGCCGAACAGCCTTCGGACACCGAGCAGTGGACGATGTCGGCGATGGGTGCGCGCAGCGTACCGCAGGTCTTCTGTGCGATCACCCGCAGCAATCCGCAAACGCACGACATCATTCGTGCGAATCTCGACCGCTCGCCACTCTTCTCGGGCGCAATCGGTGCACAGGGGCCGCGTTATTGTCCTTCGATCGAGGACAAGATTCACCGCTTCGCCGACCGCGACGGGCATCAGGTCTTCCTCGAGCCCGAGGGCCTTGCGACTCATCTCGTCTACCCCAACGGGGTGAGCACTTCGCTTCCCACCGACGTGCAGGTTGCGATGATGCGCAGCATGGAAGGGCTGGAGACGGTCGAGATCGTCGTGCCTGGTTATGCGGTAGAGTACGACCATATCGACCCGCGCGCGCTGCGCCCGAGCCTCGAGCTGCGCGACATGCCCGGGCTCTACTGCGCGGGCCAGATCAATGGCACGACCGGATACGAGGAAGCCGCCGCACAAGGCCTCGTCGCGGGCATGCACGCTGCGGCTGCGGTTCTCGAACGGAACCCCGCACCGCTCGACCGTGCCAACAGCTACATGGCGGTGATGATCGACGACCTCACCCTGCATGGGGTAAGCGAGCCCTACCGCATGCTCACCGCTAGGGCCGAGTATCGCCTGCGCCTGCGCGCCAACAATGCCTCGAGCCGGTTGACGCCGCTGGCGCTCGAAGTGGGCGCTGTCGGCGAGGCACGTCGCGCTTGGTTCGAGACCCGCGATGCGCAGCGTCGCCACCTCGATGATGCACTCTCGCAGCCGCTTAGTGCCGGAACGCTGATCGAGGCAGGCTTCGATGTGCGCGCAGATCTCGGGCGCTTGCCGATGCGCGAGTGGCTGCGGTTCGATGGTGTCGATATCGCGGCACTGGCCCCATGGCTCGGCGAGGCGCTCCCCGAAGATCTGGCGCTGATCGATGAGGTTGCCGAGGACGCGGCCTATGCGCCCTATCTCGAGCGTCAGGAGCGTGAGCTGCGCGACTTGCGTGCGAGCGAGGCGCTGCCGCTCGGCGATGACTTCCCTTATGCCGAGATCCCCGGCCTCTCGCGCGAGATGGTCGAACGTCTGACCCGGGCCCGGCCTGCCACTCTCGCAGCTGCCGGGCGCATCGCCGGGATCACCCCCGCCGCGCTCGCGGCTCTGCTCGTCCATGCCCGAAGGGAAGCCGCGTGATTCTCGAAACCGAAAGCCAGGCCCGCGACTGGCTTACCAGTCTCCCCGAAGTCGATGATGCCGCCATGGCGCGGCTCGAGACGCTTGTCGATCTCCTTGCCGAAGAAAACCAGCGGCAGAACCTCGTGTCGGCTGCCAGCCTCGAGGCGGTGTGGCTGCGCCACATCGTCGATTCCGCACAGCTCCTGCCGCATGTTCCACGTGGAACAGACAAGTCCTGGCTCGACCTCGGTACGGGGGCGGGCTTCCCCGGACTGGTGATCGCGGCACTTCGCCCGGAGTGCGAAGTGCTCATGGTCGAATCGCGTGCGCGGCGCATCGAGTGGCTCGACCGCGCGCGAATCGCGATGGGACTCGATCGTGCACGTGTCCTCGGGCAACGCCTCGAATTGGTCGAGACTCGCGAAGTCGGCGTCATTTCAGCGCGTGCATTCGCTCCACTTGCCCGCCTTCTCGAGTTATCCGCGCGATTTTCCACAGGTGACACGACATGGCTGTTGCCCAAGGGGCGTTCGGCACAGCAAGAATTGGAAGACCTTCGCAACTGGCGGCACGTGTTCCACGTGGAACAGTCTCTCACGGACCCGCAAGCAGGCATTATCGTCGGCACATTGGCCGGCAGGAAGGGTAAAACCAGGTGATCCGGATTGCTATCGCCAACCAGAAGGGCGGCGTCGGAAAGACGACCACGGCCATCAATGTCGCGACGGCACTGGCGGCAACCGGCTGGAAGACCCTTCTCATCGACCTCGACCCCCAGGGCAATGCGTCGACCGGGGTGGGTGTCTGGGCCAACGATCGCGAGCGTTCGTCCTACGACGTCCTCGTCGACGGGGCAGGGGTCGAGCAGTGCATCGTGCCGACCTCGATCCCGGGCCTGGATCTGCTGCCGGCAACGGTCGATCTCTCGGGCGCCGAAGTCGAGCTCGTCAATTCCGACGACCGCGCGCATCGCCTTCGTGCGGCGCTGCACGATGGTCTCGATTACGACGTCTGCCTCGTCGACTGCCCGCCTTCGCTTGGCCTGCTCACGCTCAATGCGCTGACTGCGGCCGATACGCTGCTGGTGCCGCTGCAGTGCGAATTCTTTGCGCTCGAAGGGCTCAGCCAGTTGCTCCAGACGGTCGAGCGGGTGCAGCAGCGCTTCAATCCCGATCTGGGCATCATCGGTATCGTCCTCACCATGTTCGACCGCCGCAACCGACTCACCGACCAGGTCTCCGAGGATGTGCGCAGCTGCCTTGGCAAGCTGATCTTCGAGACCACGATTCCGCGCAATGTGCGCTTGTCCGAAGCGCCGAGCCACGGCGTTCCCGCGCTGATCTACGATCATGCCTGCGCGGGCAGTAGGGCCTACATGGCGCTGGCCCGAGAATTGATTACCCGCCTGCCCGAGAAGAGGCAGGCCGCATGAGCGAGGATACCAAAGTTTCGATGACCGCTGCCCCGACGCCGCCGCGCAACCGTTCCAAGGGCCTGGGCAGGGGGCTTGGCGCCCTGCTTGGCGAGACCCGCCGCGAGGAGCCGGTCGGCGTTGCCTCGGGCGCAGAGGGTGCGGGCGAGGGCGGTCCCTCGGGCGCGGGCAGCACTGGCGGACGTCGTACGACCGGGCTGATGACGCTGCAGATTGCGCAAATCACGCCGCACCCTGATCAGCCGCGGCGTATCTTCGACGAGGAGGCGCTCGAGGAGCTCGCCGCCTCGATCGCGCAGCGCGGCGTGATCCAGCCTATCATCGTGCGCCCGGTCGATACCGGGGGCTATCAGCTGGTTGCGGGCGAGCGTCGCTGGCGCGCAGCGCAGAAGGCGCAGCTCCACGAAATCCCGGCGCTGGTCCGCGAGCTTTCCGAGCGCGAGGTCATGGCGCTTGCGCTGATCGAGAACCTCCAGCGCGAGGACCTCAACCCGATCGAAGAGGCGCGCGCCTACAACCGTCTCGCCGAGCTTGAGAACATGACTCAGGCCGAGATCGCCCGCATGGTCGACAAGAGCCGCAGCCACGTCGCCAACTTCCAGCGCCTGCTCGCGCTGCCCGAAGACGTCATCGCGATGGTCGAGCGCGGCGAGCTCTCGATGGGTCATGCGCGTGCGCTGATCGGCTGCGACGGTGCCGAGGAGATCGCCGAGTCGGCCATCGCCAAGCAGATGTCGGTGCGCGAGGTCGAAAAGCTGGTGCGCAAGAAGCTGCGTGGCGACACGCCCTCGCAGCGCCGTTCGGCACGGCCCGCCAAGGACCCTGCCGACGATGCCGACATCGTCGCGGTCCAGGGCCATCTCGAAGAGTTCCTCGGGCTTCCGGTCAAGATCCAGGCCGATGCCGACCCGCGCTCGGGTGCAGTGACGATCCGCTACGCAACACTCGACCAGCTCGATCTGATCTGTCAGCGCCTGACGGGCGGCGAGATCTGAAACGACAAAGCCCCGGTACCGTAAGGTCCGGGGCTTCCTTCTTGCGGCTCAGCGCTCGACGATGGCCTTGCCGATGAGGGCAGCCAGAGCCTCGACGCCCCTGGCGTCATCGTCGTCGAAGCGGTCGGGCACCGGGCTGTCGAGGTCGATGACAGCGATTACCTTTCCGTCGACCACAACCGGCACGACCAGTTCCGAGCGGCTCGCCGCGTCGCAGGCGATGTGGCCGGGGAAGGCGTGGACGTCCGGCACCAGCTGGGTCGTCGCGCTGCTAGCCGCCGTACCGCAAACGCCTGTGCCGAGTGCAATGCGGATGCAGGCGGGCTTGCCGATGAACGGCCCGAGCACCAACTCGTCGCCGATCATGCGATAAAAACCGGCCCAGTTGAGGTCGGGCATCAGCTGCCAGATGAGCGCGGCGATGTTGGCCATGTTGGCGACGCCATCGCTCTCGCCCTCGATCAGCGCAGCAGCGGCCTGGTTGAGGAATTCGAGGCGTTCGGTCTTGGACAGGTCGTCCTGAAGGGCAAAGTCGTACATGGGCGCTGCGTTAGCGCACCTTCGCGCGTTTCCCAACCTGCCAGCGCGCGCCGCCTTTAAATGTTGCACGTGAAACACTGGCTCAGCCCCGGTTGCCGAGGCGCGCGCCTGCGCCTATCTCAAGGGCCATGCGCTCCATCCTTCTCAAGGCCTTGGCCGTCCTCGTCCTGATCGTTCTTGCGATCGTCGCCTTCTTCGCGTGGGCACAGTTCTCCAACAGCTCCGACCTGCCGAGCGATGCGACCGCGGGCAAGGACCCGCAGCTCGTCGAGCCGGACCCGCAGTGGATCCCGAGCATGAAGCTCGTCGAGCCGGTGGGCTGGGGGCAGGGCGAGAAGCCCGTTGCCGCCAAGGGCCTTGCGGTCGCGCGCTTCGCCGAGGGACTCGATCACCCGCGCACGATGCTGACACTGCCCAACGGTGACGTGCTCGTGGCCGAGACCAAGGCCCCTGCCGCGAGCGAAGACGAGGGCTTTGTCGGCAAGGTGATGCAGTGGGCGATGGGCAAGGTCGGCGCCGGTGGACCTTCGCCCGACAAGATCGTGCTGCTGCGCGATGCCGATGGCGATGGCAAGGCAGAGCAGAAATTCGATTTCCGCAGCACCGACCTGCACTCGCCCTCGGGCATGGCCTATGCGGACGGCAAGCTCTACGTCGCCAATCACGATGCGATCCTCGAATTTGCCTTCGAACCGGGCGCCACCAAGCTGGAGAGCAAGGCGCGCAAGGTCATGGACCTGTGGCCCGGCGGCAATCACTGGATGCGCAATCTCCTCCTCAGCCCCGATGCCAAGCAGCTCTACGTCGCGGTCGGCTCGGCCAGCAACATCGCCGAGAACGGCATGGAAGAGGAAGCCGGTCGCGCCGCGATCTGGGAGATCGACACCGATACCGACCGCCGCCGCCAGTACGCGGCGGGCATGCGCAATCCCAACGGGCTCGACTGGAATCCCTCGACCGGGGAAATGTGGGCGACGGTGCAGGAGCGCGACATGCTCGGCCCCGATCTCGTGCCCGACTACTTCACCAATGTCCCTGTCGGCGCGCAGTATGGTTGGCCCTGGGTCTACTGGAAGAACGTGTTCGACGAGCGTGTCGAATGGCCGATGCAGACGTACATGATCGAATATACCCGCAAGCCCGAATACGCGATGGGTGCGCATACGGCGGTGCTGGGCATGACCTTCGACAAGGGCGGTACGCGCATGGGCAAGGCTTTCGGAAATGGCGCCTTCATTGCTCGCCACGGTTCGTGGAATCGCCGACCCGCCGTCGGCTACGATGTCGTCTTCATTCCCTTCGATGCCAATGGCAATCCGAAGGACGTGAAGCCGGTACCGGTGCTCAGCGGCTTCCTCATGGATGGAGGCAAGACGCATGGCCGTCCGACCTGGGTGAGCTGGGACAAGACCGGTGCGCTGCTGGTGAGCGACGACACGGCCGGGATCATCTGGCGTGTCGTCGCGCCGGGGGCCGAAAAGTCATCGAAGATCGAACCGGTCGAGGTCGAGCACATCAAGCCCAAGGAAGGCCTGGTCGATCCCACTTCACCCGGCAATTTCGAGGCAGGCTTCAGGGGAACCGATCGCCTGCTTCCCTGACCTTGGCCACCATCGCCAGAATGGAAAAAGGCCCGAAGGACATCGCGTCCGGCGGGCCCTTTTTCCTGTGTACCGGCGGGAAGGGCAGTCAGATGGTCTTGCCCGCGCGCCCGGCCAGTTCGTTGACGTATTGCCAGGCGATGCGGCCCGACCGGGCCCCGCGCCGGCGCGACCATTCGAGGGCATCGGCCTGATCCCAGTCGAGACCGAAGTTCTCGGCATAGCCACCGATAATCGCGAGGTAGGCGTCCTGGTCGCAGGCATGGAAGCCGATCGAGAGGCCGAAGCGGTCGGCCAGTGCAAGCCTGTCGTCGACGACGTCGCGCGGATTCACCGGGTCGTCCTGTTCGCTCATCGAGCGCGAGACGATGGCGCGGCGGTTGGAGGTTACCGCGAGGCGCACGTTGGCAGGCCGCGCCTCGACGCCGCCCTCGAGCCACGAGCGCAGGAGACGCGGACCGGCGCCGTCGCGTTCCTCGAAGCCGAGGTCGTCGATGAAGACGAGGAAGCGGCGCTCGATCCTGCCGAGCTTCGCAAAAAGCCCCGAGACTTGCGAAAGCGCATCCTGCCCTACCTGCACGAGCGCGATCCCGCCCGGGTGACGGGTCTGTGCGGCGAGGATCGCGGCGCGCAGCAGTGCCGACTTGCCCATGCCGCGCGAGCCCCACAAGAGCATGTCGTGCGCGGCATAGCCGGCAGCGAGACGCTCGACGTTCTCGACCACACGGTCCTTCTGCGCCTCGATCCCGCGCAGCAGCGCAAGATCAGGCGCATCGAGACGGGCGACCGCGTGAGTCTCCTCGACCGTCAGCATGTAGGCGGGCGCTGCGAGCCAGTCGACCGATTGGCGCGCGGGCGGCGCGATGCGTTCGAGCGCTTCGGCGATCCGCAGGAGAATGGCGTCTGCGGAACGGGCATCGACAGGCGAACTGGAAGTCATTGCGCGGCTTTTCCTTGGCTTTCGTCGTTCGCGGCTATAGCGGCGGGTCATGGACCATGCCAGCCAACCCGTGACGCTTGCCGCCGATCCGCGCGGAATTGCCGAGGCGGCAGCGCTGCTCGATGCGGGCGCGCTGGTCGCGGTGCCGACCGAGACCGTCTATGGCCTCGCGGCGAGGGCGGATCGCGACGAGTCGGTCGCGGCGATCTACCGCGCCAAGGGTCGCCCCAGTTTCAACCCGCTCATCGTTCATGTCGCCAGCCTTGCCGCCGCACAGGACATCGCGCTGTTCGATGCGCGCGCGTTGAGGCTCGCCGAGGCCTTCTGGCCGGGCGCGCTGACGATGGTCCTGCCGCTGCGCGATGGCGCACCCGTCGCCGCAGCGGTGACCGCCGGGCTGCCGACGGTGGCCCTGCGCTGTCCCGCACATCCGGTGATACGGGCGCTCATCGAGGCTTCGGGGCTCGCGCTCGCGGCGCCCTCGGCGAACCGCAGCGGCGGAGTCAGCCCGACCAGCGCCGGGCACGTCGTGGCTTCGCTCGGCGGCCGGATCGATGCGGTGATCGATGGTGGTGCCTGCGAGGCGGGTCTCGAATCGACCATCGTCGCGCTGCGTAGCGATGGAAGCTGGCAGGTTCTGCGCCCTGGTCCCATTGCTGCCGATGAAATCGAGGCGATCCTGGGCACGGCGCCCGTGCCAGTGACCGCACACGAGATCGAGGCGCCGGGCCAGCTCGCCAGCCATTATGCTCCGGGCAAGCCGGTGCGCCTTGACGTCACGACGCCTGAGGCGGACGAATTCCATATCGGGTTCGGTGCCGTCGAGGGCGATGTGAGCCTGTCGCCCTCGGGCGATCTGGTCGAGGCCGCGAGCCGGCTCTACGCGCTGCTCCACGAGGGCGCCGCGCAAGGCCTGCCGCGCATCGCCATCGCCCCGGTACCGGACCAAGGCATTGGCGCTGCGATAAACGACCGCCTGCGCCGCGCTGCGGCCTGACAAGATCCAGGGGCAGTCCCCGGCTTCGGGTGCCGGTCAGAGCCTGTCGAATACCGAGCCCATGCGCGGGCTGAAAAGGCGCTCGTAGGTCTTCAGGAGGTGCGTGTCGGTCATGGCGGCCACGTGGTCGCAGATCACCCGGATATCGCCTGAGGAGGCTTCGTAGGCGGCGAGAGCGGTCCTTGGCAGCAACCGCCCGGGATCGGCGGCCAGCGCCTCGAACACCGCGACGACCATCGCCTGTCCCTTGAATTCGAGATGCTGGACTTCGGGACTGGCGATGACTTCGCTGACGATGAAGCCCTGCAGCGCGTCGAGGAACGCGCGGCGCGGGCCCTCGAGCGCGACGCGCCAGCGCAGCAGCGGCAGCGTGAAGGCGGCCTCCTCGCGGTAGCGCGCGCCGGTCAGGAAGTGGTGCACGAGGCGGCCAATGTAGCGCTTGCGGGTGCCCTCGTCGCCGAACAGGCCATCGATCATGCGCGAGAAGACATCGTTCTCGCTCTCGCCCGGGTACTTGTCCTTGAGCGCATCGAGGAAAGGGGCACTGGGTGCTTCAAGCGCGGCGGCGAAGGCGTCCTTGCCCACGAGGCCGAGCGCGATGGCGTCCTCGAGGTCGTGAACGCCGTAGGCGATGTCGTCGGCGAGATCCATGATCGCGCAGTCGAAGCTCTTGTGCAGCGTCCGGGCATGCTTGCCTGCCCGCGGCTCGACCGCGGTGAAGGCCTCGTGCTCTTGCGGGGAGAGCGGGGCGAGAATCCAGTCGACCACGTCGCTTTCGCCGTCGAGATAGGCCTTGGGCGGCTTGCAGCGACGCGAATCGAGCACGCGGATGGTGCTCGGGCCATCGAGCAGGCGCGGCGTGAGCTCGGGATTTGCGGTCGCCGAGAAGGCGGCAGGGTATTTGAGCACGCCAAGCAGCGTGCGCCGGCACAGGTTCGCACCCGCATTGGCCGAAAAGCTCTCGAGCCGCGTCAGGATGCGCAGCGTCTGGCCATTGCCCTCGAAACCGCCCTCATCACGCATGCAGTAGTTGAGCGCGACCTCGCCGCCGTGGCCGAAGGGGGGATGGCCGAAGTCGTGCGTGCAGCCGATGGCGTGGATCAGGCTGCGGTCGGGCAGGTGTGCGGTTGCGGGGTGGCCGGGAAAGCTCTTGGCGAGCTGGCGGGCGAGGCCGCCGGCGATCTGTGCGACCTCGAGTGAATGGGTGAGGCGGGTGCGATAGAAGTCGCTGTCGCCCAGATTGAGAATCTGCGTCTTGCCCTGAAGGCGGCGGAACGAGGCGGAGTGGATGACGCGCGCGTAGTCGATGTCGCCATCCTCGCGTGCGTCCTCGTTCTGCGCGGCCCACTGCTCGCGGCGTTCGTACCAGGTCATCGGCGCACCATGGCGGGGGCAGGGAGGGGTGGCAACGTGTGCTTGTGCCAAGTCCACCGTCGACTTGCGCGGATGCGCCTCAGCGTGCGGAGAGCTGCTGGATCATCGCGTAGTCGTCGCGTGCCTTGAGACAGGCGCGGTTGTCGCCCTGGTCGCACTGGCGCATGTGCTTGCGGTAGTCGCGCTCGAGATCGGCGATGCGTTCCTCGCGCTCGCGCATTTCCCGACCGCGCTTCTCGTCGGCCTCGGACTGGCTGGTCGTGGCAAGATCGACCGCCTTGCTACCCGCGCGTACCGGCAGCGTCGCGACGTCGAGAGCGGTCTTTGCCACGCAGCCGGGAAGGGCGAGCATGGCGACGAGCGCGAGCAGACGCGGGGCCGGGGTAAACGAGGCGCTGCGGGTCATGAGCCGAGGGTCTGTCATGGCGCCAGTCTTGGCGCAATGCGGTTAATCGCTGATGACCCGCGCCCTTGTATCGGCCGCATGGCGCCGGAATCGAAAAGGCCGCCCCTTGCGGGACGGCCTCTTGCGAATGTCATTCATGGATTGACGTGATCGCCGGTTCAGGCGGTCTCGGCGCTCTCGTAGTACTTGGGCGCATACTCGTTGAGGATCGCGAGAATCTTCTGGAGTGCGGCCGGCTCGTCGGTCTTTTCCATCGCCGCGAGTTCGCGGGCGAGACGCGAGGAAGCGGCCTCGAAGATCTGGCGCTCGGAGTAGCTCTGTTCGGGCTGGTCGTCGGCGCGGAACAGGTCGCGGGTCACTTCGGCGATCGAGACGAGATCGCCCGAGTTGATCTTGGCTTCGTATTCCTGGGCGCGGCGCGACCACATGGTGCGCTTGACCTTGGGCTTGCCCTTGAGCGTGTCGAGTGCTTCGCGCAGGGTCTTGTCCGAGGACAGCTTGCGCATGCCGATCGATTCGACCTTGTTGACGGGAACGCGAAGGGTCATGCGCTCTTTCTCGAAACGCAGCACGTAAAGCTCGAGCTGCATGCCGGCGATTTCCTGCTTTTGCAGTTCGATCACACGGCCTACGCCGTGCTTGGGGTAAACGACGTAATCTCCAACATCGAAGGCATCGGCCTTGGTTGCCATGTATCGTCCTTTCGCCTGCAGACCTACGAAAGCTGGGAAAAAGTGCCGGGTGAGGCTTGCGACCTGGAAGCCACGATGCTTCCACCGCCCGGTCAGATCACTCTTCCGCCGTTTGCTTTCGAATCCTGCCTCGTCATGAAAATATCTGCCAAACGAGTCGGGGGACTCGGGCAGTTGACGTATTATATAGCATCGATGTGACAAAATATCCAGACCCGCGGGTACGCTTTTCGCGTCCGCGGCACGGATTCATGCGAGTCAGGCTTATTGCCCTGCTAGCGCCTGACTGCGGCCTAAATCCAAAAAGCGCAAGTACGCAATTGGAGCAGGTCGTCAGGCAGGCCCTGCTTCACCATTGCAGCCCGCGCAGCGGGCCACAGGTGCGATCAGTCGCCTTCGCCGGGCTCGGGCGAGAAGAACTTTTCGAACTTGTCCTCGACGTCCTTGAACTCGTCCGCATCGGCGGGCGCGTCCTTCTTGGTGGTCAGGTTCGGCCACTCGGCGGAGTACTTGGTGTTGAGTTCGAGCCACTTCTCGAGACCGGGCTCGGTATCGGGAATAATCGCCTCGGCCGGGCACTCGGGCTCGCACACGCCGCAGTCGATGCACTCGCTGGGGTTGATGACGAGCATGTTGTCGCCCTCGTAGAAGCAGTCCACCGGGCAGACCTCGACGCAATCCGTGTACTTGCACTTGATGCATGCGTCGGTGACGACATAGGTCATTGCGGCGTTGTCCTTCCTGAGAGCCTACTGCTGACCCGGAGCCGCTACGGGAAGTTCTGCCCTTCCGTCAAGCACTCTGTAGCAGGCCTGTGCCTCGCTCGCCGGTCCGCGGCGCTCGGGCAGTGCGAGAATCTCGATAACCCTGACCGTGTTGCCCAGTGGCACGGTGAGGACGTCGCCGGTCGCGACCTTGTGGTGGGCGCGATCGATCCGGCGACCGTTGAGCCGCATGTGGCCGTCCTGGGCCATAGCCTGGGCGAGGGGCCTCGTCTTGGCGAGACGCAGGAACCACAGCAGCTTGTCGATGCGCATTACCGGACCATGTCGGCGAGCGCGGCAAAGGCGCTCCCCTCGCGGGCCTTGACCGGACGGGCCTGCTCGACCTGGCGGCGCGGCGGACGCCAGCTCCAGCGCACCGGTTCGGGCGGGCCAAAGGCGTTTTCGGCAAGCGGGCGCGGGCTCGAGGGCTGGAAACCGCCGAGCCGCAGCAGGCGCGCATAGCTTGCGGTGGTAAGGCCCATCGAGACCGCACGCGCGGGATCGAGCGTGAAGCTCGCATTGCGTGCGGCCCGGCCCTGCTTGCCTGCTGCGCCGCCCTTCCTGTCGCGCGACTTGCCGCCGCGACCGGACTTGCGCTGCTTGCCGGTTTCGGCCGGTGCCGGAGCATCCTGCGGCGCCTCGGTAGAGGGCTGTTCACCGGTTTCGGGCGATGCGCTCGTATCCTGGGCAGGAGCGGGTTCGGCTTGCTTGTTTTCGGACTCGTCTTCGGGCTTGCGCTCGGGCGCCTTCGCCGCGGCCTCGCGCGCCTGTTCGCGGGCACCATGCGCCTCGCGCAGGAGCTTTTCGGCCATGTCGAGGCGCACCAGCTGCTTGCCGACGCCGCGGTAGCCGGGCACGCGCTCGCGCTTGCCGGCATCGATGGCGGGCGGCATTTCGGCCTCGGGTGCACCGCCACGCGTCTTGCGTCCGGCAACGCTGGCCAGTTCGCGCCAGAGCGTGATCGGGGCGGGGCGCAGCATGGCCGGCACGAACAGGTCGAGCGCGCCTACGCGCACACCGATCCGCGCCAGCATCGTGCGCTGGCCCTTGTCGAGCTTGTCGAGACCGGAGTGTTCGCGCGCGAGCATGCCGCCATGCTCGACCAGCTGGATCAGCAGCGCGCGCAGCTCGGGGCCCGAGTCCTGCGAGCGGCTCGCTTCGTCGAGCTTGTCGAGCGGGGCGAGCGGCTCGAGCGCCTTGGCGAGCCAGGCCTCGAGCGCCGCGACGAGCGTCTTGCGGGCCGGGGCAGGGACGGTGTCGAGCACGCGGTCGGGTACCAGCACCGGGGTCAGGAAAGTGCGACCCTGCGCGAGGGTGGCGAGAGTCTCTCCCTCCCAGGCGAGCACGCCCTTTTCGAGCGTGAGCGGGGCGTTACCCTCGTGAATCTGGCGCGAGAGGTCTTCCGCGCGCACCTCGAGCAGGCCGGGAAGGTGGCGTTCGGCGGCGGCGAGCAGCAGCTTGCGGTCGGTCAGGCGCGCGCCGGGGTCGACCTTGAAGGTGAAGCCGCGCAGCGAGCCGATGTGTTCGCCCTCGACGAGGACTTCCTCGTCCTCGAGGCGGACGGTGAGCAGATCCGAGTCCGGGCCCAGTTTTTTCATGAGTACCGCTGTCCTGCGATTGATAAAGCGTTCGGTCAGTTTGCCGTGAAGGGCGTCGGAAAGCCGGGATTCGACCGCCCGCGCACGCGCGGCCATCTCGTCCCGGGCCAGGACCCAGTCGGGTCGCTGGGCGATATAGGCCCATGATCGGATCGCGGCAATGCGCCCCTGCAAGGTGTCGATATCGCCGCCGGTGCGGTCGAGCTGGGCGATCTGCTGGGCAACGAAGTCGGCGCCCAGTTCGCCATGGCGCAGGTCCTGCCACAGCCGTGCCACGAAACGCGAATGAGTCTCGACGCCCTGCTGGCGGAAATCGGGAAGGCGGCAGGCCTGCCAGAAGCGCTCGACCTGTACCGGGCTGCGCACGCTGTCGTGGATCGCGGGCTCGTCGGCGAGGCGTTTGAGCACGGCGAGATCGATCGCCTCGGGTGCGATCACCAGTTCGGGCCGGTCGGGCGGGGTCTCGAGGTCGGCGACGAGGTGCGCGATCGAATCGAAGCGCGGCTCGGGTTCGCGCCAGAACAGCTTGGTCAGCGGCGGGAAGCGGTGCTCCTCGATCGCGTAGATTTCCTCGGGCTCGAACTCGAGTTCCTCGCCGCGCCGTCCGCCGTGGGTGCCGCCCGAGCCCGAGAGCGTGCCGAAGGTGCCGTCGGTCTGGTGGCGCCCGGCGCGGCCTGCGATCTGCGCCATCTCGGCGCTGGTGAGGCGGCGCTGGCGCTGGCCGTCGAACTTGGAGAGCCCGGCGAAGGCGACGTGCTCGACGTCGAGGTTGAGCCCCATGCCGATGGCGTCGGTGGCGACGAGGTAATCGACCTCGCCCGACTGGTAGAGCGCGACCTGCGCGTTGCGGGTCTGCGGGCTGAGCGCGCCCATCACCACCGCAGCGCCGCCCCGGAAGCGGCGCAGCATCTCGGCGATGGCGTAGACCTGCTCGGCCGAGAAGGCGACGATGGCGCTGCGCGGGGGGACGCGCGAAAGTTTCTTGGGCGGCACGTGGCTGAGCGTCGAAAAGCGCGGCCGGGTGACCACCTCGACCCCGGGAACGAGCGCCTTCACCATCGGCTCGAGGGCGGAAGAGCCCAGGATCAGCGTCTCCTCGCGGCCGCGCGCATGGAGCAGGCGGTCGGTGAAGACATGCCCGCGCTCGCGGTCCGCGCCGAGTTGCGCCTCGTCGATGGCGACGAAGGCCATCGAACGGTCGGTGACCGGCATCGCTTCGGCGGTGCACAAAAGGTAGCGCGCGTGACGCGGCTCGATCCGCTCCTCGCCGGTGATCAGCGCGACGTTCTGCTCGCCCTTTATCGCGCAGACACGGTCGTAGACCTCGCGCGCAAGCAGGCGCAGGGGGAAGCCGATCATACCGCTCGAATGGGCGCACATGCGCTCGATCGCGAGGTGAGTCTTGCCGGTGTTGGTCGGTCCGAGAACCGCCTTCACGCCTTCTGAAGCGTCCTTTCGCACAGACGCATGAGCCTTGTGAACCATCGCGTGGTCAAGTGTGGCATCGCCACTGGCCGCTCGCAAGGGCCGGTTCGCCGGAAATCCTGTCGAAAATCCACAGTGTAAGGGAGTGGTTAACCTTGAGTGCGCAGGGTATCTGCGCAAGTTTCCAAGGTGCGCGCAGTCCATAGGGTCTGCGTCTGACGCCAATTGCGATGGTCCGGGCCGCCAGAATGAGCTCCACGGGTTAGCGAAGCAAGAGGACGGGGCAGTGTTCAAGGCACACGAGCAGAACGACGGCGCAGGGCCGGACGGCGCACGATGCCATGCCGCGCGCCTCTCGCACGCGCACATTCTCGAAGAGAACGCGGCTGATGCCGCGCGGGTTCCCGGCGGCACGAAGCGCCGCGAGGGCGGCCTTCGCGCGCAGGTCACTGCCTTCGAGGCATGGTGTGCGCGCGTTGAGATCGCGCCCGACCTCGCCTGCGACATTGGCAGTCGCAAGTGGTTCCGCGGCCTCGCGACGATGCTCGGCCTGAGCGCCGCCGCCATCGCGCTGTGGCCCGACTTTTCCGCCGTCGAGGCCGCGACGATGGTCCCGGTCGAGGGGCGCATGCGCGAGGAATTCCGCAGCCAGACGATCAGCCCGCTGGCCTTCGGCGCCGACGTGGGCCGCCACATGGGCGCGAGCCCGCTGGTCACTCCGCTCGATGCCGTGCCCGACCGTCCGCGCATCGAACTGGTCTCGACGCTCGCACAGGGCGATAGTTTCCAGCGCATGCTCGAACGTGCCGGGCTGGGCGCGCAGGACATTGCACAAGTGACGGGGCTGGTGGGCCAGGCCATGCCGCTCTCCGAGATCGCTTCGGGCACGCGCTTCGACATTACGCTGGGCAAGCGACCCTCGCCCGATGCGCCGCGCAGTCTCGAGGCGATCGATTTTCGCGCCCGCTTCGATCTCGACCTCTCGGTCGCGCGTCCGGGGGTAGACGATCCCGCGCAGCCGGTCGCAGGGCCGCTCGCGCTTCATCGCCATCCCATCGCGGTCGACGCGACCCCGCTGCGCATTCGCGGCAAGGTCGGGGCAGGGCTCTACCGCTCGGCACGCGCCGCCGGTGCGCCGGTGGCAGCGATCCAGGCCTATCTCAAGGCCGTCGACCGCCATCTCAGCCTCGACAGCGACATCCAGTCGGGCGACGAGTTCGACATGATCGTCGCCTACAAGCGCTCGGCGCGCGGCGAGCGACAAGTGGGCGAACTGCTCTATGCCGGCGTCGAGCGCGAGGGCAAGCCGCGCCTGCAGCTGCTGCGCTGGGGCAAGGATGGCGAGATGTTCGCTGCCGGAAGCCTTGGCGAAGCGCGCAAGGTTCCCATCGGTCAGCCCGTCGCGGGCCGGGTGACCTCGAACTACGGCATGCGCCGCCATCCGATCCTCGGCTACAAGCGCATGCATGCCGGGATCGACTATGGCGCGTCCTATGGCACGCCGATCCACGCCGTCGCCGATGGCCGGGTGACTTATGCCGGGCGCCACGGCGGCCACGGCAATTATGTCAGGCTCGAGCATTCGGGTGGCCTTGGCACCGGCTATGGCCACATGAGCCGCATCGCGGTGCGCAGCGGAACGCGGGTCAAGGCAGGGCAGGTCATCGGCTATGTCGGTTCGACCGGTCTCTCGACCGGGCCGCACCTGCATCTCGAGGCCTATCGCAATGGGCATACGATCAACCCGGCAGGTCTCAAGATTCTCCAGCGCCCGCGTATCGAGGGCAAGGAACGCGATGCCTTCATGGCGCGCCTCCACGCGCTCGAGACCGTTGCGCCCGGTGCCGCGCTCGCCGACATGGCCCCCGACAAAAGCGAGGCTGCCGATACCGGGCGCGAGATCGACCGGCTCGAGCCCGAAGCGGTCGGCTGAGCCGATCCTGCCGCACGCTGCAAGCGGGGCGACCTGCTGCGCGATTGAACGCACCGGGTTTTTGCGGCAAGCAACCGGGCCATGACCTATCCCCACACCCGCCTTCGCCGCGCCCGCGCCACCGCATGGAGCCGTGCGCTCCACCGCGAGACCCTGCTCACCCCCGCAGATCTGATCTGGCCGCTGTTCGTGACCGAGGGCGAGGGCGTGGAGGAGCCGATCGGCTCGCTGCCCGGCGTCTCGCGCTGGTCGGTCGACGGCATCGTCGCCCGCGCGAAGGAAGCGGTCGAGCTGGGCATCCCGTGCCTCGCGCTGTTCCCCAATACCCAGCCCGAGCGGCGCAGCGACGACGGGCGCGAGGCGCTCAACCCCGACAACCTGATGTGCCGCGCCTTGCGCGCGGTGCGCGATGCCTGCGGTGACGGCGTCGGCCTGCTTACCGACGTCGCGCTCGACCCCTATACCGCGCACGGGCAGGACGGCCTCGTCGATGCCAACGGCTACGTCATCAACGACGAGACCGTCGAGGTGCTGGTCGGCCAGTCACTCAACCAGGCGCGGGCGGGCGCGGACATCATCGCGCCCTCGGACATGATGGACGGGCGCATCGCCGCGATCCGCGAGGCGCTCGAGGGCGAGGGGTACGCCAATGTCCAGATCATGTCCTATGCGGCCAAATATGCTTCGGCCTTCTACGGTCCGTTCCGCGACGCGGTCGGCTCGACCGGACTGCTCAAGGGCGACAAGAAGACTTACCAGATGGACCCGGCCAATACCGAGGAAGCGCTGCGCGAGGTCGAGCTCGACATCGCCGAGGGCGCCGACAGCGTGATGGTCAAGCCGGGCCTGCCCTATCTCGACATCGTGCGCCGGGTGAAGGAAGCCTTCGAGGTTCCGGTCTTCGCCTATCAGGTCTCGGGCGAATACGCGATGATCGAGGCGGCAGCGGCAGCCGGTGCGGGCGACCGCGACGCGCTGGTGCTCGAAACCCTGCTGGCATTCAAGCGCGCTGGCTGCTCGGGTGTGCTGACCTACCATGCACCGCTTGCCGCGCGGCTGCTGCGTGGCTGATTTCCGCCTCGAGACCGCGCGGCTGGTGCTGCGTTCGTGGCGCAACGAGGACCTCGCGCGCTTCGCGGCGGTGACCAATACGCCCGCGGTCATGCGCTGGCTCGGCGGCCCGCTCGACCAAGCCGGGCTGGAGACGCTGTTCGAGGCCGTGACGTCATGCGAGGCGGCGCACGGGCACTGCTTCTGGCTGGTCGAGCGCAAGGGCGACGGCGGGCATCTTGCCGGCGAAGTTCTCGGCTTCTGCGGTCTCAAGCGTGGCAATGCGCCCGCGAGCACCTTTACCGGTGAGTTCGAGGTGGGCTGGCGGCTGCGCGAGGAGGCCTGGGGCCATGGCTATGCCAAGGAGGCCGCGATCGCATCGCTCGATGCCGGGTTCGACCGCTTCGGCGCATCGCGCGTGGTTGCCATCACCAATCCGCCCAACCGTGCCAGCTGGGGGCTGATGGAGCGGCTCGGCATGGTGCGCACGCCTGCGCTCGACTACCTTGACGCGCGTTTTGCGTCCGAGATCGGCGAGACGCTGGCCTGGACGATCACTGCCGAGGCATGGCACCGGGCACGCAAAGGAGAACAGCAAGCATGACGCGCAGCGACGTGACGATCGCCGCCATTCACGGCAAGGCCCCGCGCATCCATTCGAGCGCCTTCATCGCGCCGGGATGCCGGATCATCGGCGATGTCGAGATCGGGCCGGACGTGAGCATCTGGTACAACTGCGTGATCCGTGCCGACGTCAACCGCGTCGTGATCGGTGCGCGCAGCAATATTCAGGACGGAACCGTAGTCCACTGCGACAGCCCCAAGCCATCGCGCCCTGAAGGCTTCGCCACGCTGATCGGTGAGGACGTACTGATCGGGCACATGGCGATGGTCCACGGCTGCACGCTCGAGGACCGGTCCTTCGTCGGGCTCGGCGCGATCGTCATGGACGGCAGCCATATCGAGAGCGATGGCATGCTGGCGGCAGGCGCCCAGCTCACCGGCAAGCGCATCGGCGCGCGCCAGCTGTGGATGGGCCGCCCGGCGAAATACCTGCGCGATCTCGACGATACGGCGATTGCGGCCAACCAGGCGGGCGTGCGCGGCTATGTCGAGAACGGGCGCGCGCATGCCGCTGCGCTCGGCCTTGCCTGAGCGGAGGCAGCGCTGGCCCGGCCTCGCCTCGAACTGCCCGATGCACAAGCGGTGCGCGCGCTGCTCGACGGTGAGGGCCGTATCGAGCTCAGGGTCACGCCCGGTGCGCGCAGTGAGGCGATGAGCGTCGAGGCGGGCGTGCTCCACGTGAAAGTGCGCGCCAAGCCGCAGGACGGCGAGGCAAACAGCGCGGTGCGCAAACTGCTCGCACAGGCGCTCGGCATCGCCCCGAGCCGCATCGACTTGTTGCGCGGCGCAACTTCGCGCGACAAGCAGTTCCGGGTCGATCGGGACTAGTCGCAGTGCCCCTCTCGCCCCCGCTCAGCCTTCGACAATCTCAGGCTGAGCGGATGGACTGTCGAATCGGGTGACGCTTAGGAAGTGACCGGGTTCTGCGGCGGGCGCGCGGCCATTGCGGTACACAGGTCGGCAAGGACCTCGCCCATGGCCTTGGCGATATGCGCGGGCTGCGGGTCGATCTCCGCAATCGCGCGCTGCATCGCACCAGCCCATTGATCAGCCGTCTTCGCGGTGATGCGGAAGGGCTTGTGGATGCTCATCATGCATCGGTCGGGATGCGCCTCGAACCAGTCGCGCGGGCCGCCCGCCCAACCCGCGAGGAACTGCGGCAGCGATTCGCGCATCGGCGAGAGGTCTTCGGCATGCATCGCGCGCAGCTCGGCATAGGCGGGGTCCTGCTCCATCAGGTCGTAGAAGCGTTGGCAGATCGCCTCGAAGACCGGCGCACCGCCCAGCATGTAGAAAGGCGTGCGCGGTTCGGGCGCGGCCTCGGGGACATCGGTGCGTGCTTGGGCGCTTGTCGTCACGGCGCAGATCCTTTCCGGGCGGTCTCGGGGCAGCCTCGGGTTCTACACGCGGCGTTCCACGTGGAACTTGATCGCGGTCAAGGTTTCGAAATCTTCGACGCGAAGCCCTGGTTCAGTCGCGCACGAGCGCACGCAGCGCCTCGATGCGGTCGGCCTCGTGCGCGGGCTTGTCGCGGCGGATACGGCTGATGCGCGGAAAGCGCATGGCGAGCCCCGACTTGTGGCGCTTGCTGGCGTGGACCGAATCGAAGGCGACCTCGAGCACCAGCGACTTGTCGGTCTCGCGCACCGGGCCGAAGCGGTTGACGGTATGGCCGCGCACGTACTTGTCGAGCCATGCCAGTTCCTCGTCAGTGAAGCCGAAGTAGGCCTTGCCCACGGGAAGCAGTTCGGCGCCGGGCCCGCTGGTATCGTCGGGATCGCCGTCCCAGCAGCCGAAGGTGAAGTCTGAATAGAACGAGGAGCGCTTGCCCGAACCGCGCTGCGCATACATCAGAACGCAGTCGATCAGCAGCGGGTCGCGCTTCCACTTGTACCACAGTCCGACCTTGCGCCCGGCGACATAGGGACTGTCGCGATGCTTGAGCATGACCCCCTCGATGGCATCGTCGCGTGCCTTTTCGCGCAAGTCAGCGAGCGCGCCGAAATCTGCTGCGGGGATGAGCGCGGAGAGGTCGAAGTGATCGCGCGGCAGCCGCGGAAGCAGGGCTTCGAGCCGGGCACGACGCTGCGTCCATGATCCCTCGCGCAAGTCCTCGCCCTCGACGTGGAGCGCATCGTAGAGCCGCACGAAGGCCGGGGCCTCGGCCATCATCTTCTTCGAGACGGTCTTGCGCCCCAAGCGCTGCTGCAGCGCATTGAAGCTCGCCGCGCCACCTTCCTCGCCGCCTTGGTGGCTGCCGCGCACGAGCAGTTCGCCGTCGAGCACGGCGTCGATGTCGAGCGCGGCAACGATCTCGGGGAAGGTCGCCGAGATGTCGTCGCCCGAACGCGAGTAGACCCGCGTCTCGCCCCCCGCGCGCACGACCTGGACGCGGATGCCATCCCATTTCCACTCGGCGGCATAGTCGGCAAGGTCGACCTCGCGCTCTTCGAGCGGGTGCGCGAGCATGAACGGGCGGAACAGCGGCATGTTCGTCGAATCGGGCGCCGGCGCGCCCTTGGCCGCCCAGTCGAACAGCGGGCCATAGGGCGGTTGCTGGCCATGCCAGTGTTCCTCGACTTCCTCGACCGGCACCGAGAAGGCGAGCGCGAAGGCGGTCTTGGCGAGGCGGCTGGAGATGCCGATACGCATCGCGCCGGTGGCGAGCTTGAGCAGGGCATAGCGTCCGCTCGATGTGAGCCGGTCGAGCAGGCGCGGCAGTTCGCTCGCGACATTGGCGCGGGTCATCGCTGCGAGTGTGTCGACTGCTTCGCTGACCGTTGGCGGGGAGGGGGGCATCTCTCCAGCGGCCAGTACTGGCTCGGGCCAGAGCAGGCTGGCGGTCTCGGCGGTGTCGCCGACGTAGTCGCGGCTGAGCGCCCAGAGCTCGGGATCGACGCGTTCGGCCATGATCCGCCGGATCGTCGCGCTCTTGACCGCTGGGAAGTCGAGCCCGTCGGTGAGGGCCGCCAGCGCCCAGCCCCGGTCGGGGTCGGGCGTCTCGAGCAGGTAGTCGGCGAGGATGCGCAGCTTGGCATTGCGGCTACGGGTATAGACGAGCGCGTCGAGCAGGGCGGCAAAGCGCTCCATCACTCGGCTTCCTCTTCGTAGCCGACCAGCGCCAGCGCGCGCGCCTTGCGCTGGTTGAGCGTGCACCAGCGCAGGAGTGCGTCCTCGCGTCCGTGCGTGATCCAGGTCTCGACCGGATCGACCTCGGCGATGGTACGGGTGAGCTCGTCCCAGTCGGCATGGTCGGAGATCACCAGCGGCAGCTCGACCATGCGCTGGCGGGCGCGCTGGCGCACGCGCATCCAGCCAGAGGCCATGGCGGTCAGGGGATCGGGCAGACGGCGGCTCCAGCGATCGTTGAGCGCGGAGGGCGGGGCGATGATCACGCTGCCTGCCATCGCGGCCTTGTCGGGTGCGTCTGAGACCAGTTCGAGCGGGCCGAGGTCGATGCCGTGTTCTTCGTAGAGCGCGCACATCTTCTCCATCGCCCCGTGGAGCCAGATGACGTCATGGTGTCCGGCCCGGCGCAGTTCGGCGATGACCCTTTGCGCCTTGCCCAGCGCATAGGCCCCGACGAGCACGCTGCCTTGCGGGTTGGCGGCGCGCGCATCGAGCAGCTTGGCGATCTCGTCCTCGATCGGGGGATGGCGGAAAACCGGCAGGCCGAAGGTCGCCTCGGTGATGAGGACGTCGCAGGGTGTCACCTCGAACGGCGGGCAGGTGGGGTCGGGGCGGCGCTTGAAGTCGCCGGTGACGACGATGCGCTCGCCCGCGTGTTCGAGCAGGATCTGCGCCGAGCCGAGAACGTGTCCGGCCGGCAGCCAGGTCGCGTTGACCCCGCCGCCGATCTTCACCGTCTCGCCGTATTCGACGGGGACCGCGCCTTGCGAAGTTGCGTAGCGCAACTTCATGATCGCGAGCGTTGCCGGCGTGGCCCAGGTTTCGCCATGGCCGCCGCGCGCATGGTCGGCATGGCCGTGCGTCACAAGCGCCCGGTCCACGGGCCGCGCCGGGTCTATCCAGCAATCGGCGGGTACGACGTGGATCCCCCAGGGCTCCGGGCGAATCCAGCTGAAATCACGGGCCATGCATCATGAAATGAGACTGGGCCCGCACGGTTCCCCTCAAGGGTCCCGACCCTCAGGGCACCGAGCGGGCGAGGCGAAAGCCGACGAAGGCCGAGCGGGTGGCGTTGGTCATGACCCGGCTGGCCGAGCGCATGCTGCCCGGGTGCGGGCTATGCGAGCCGCCACGCAAGGGGTGCATCTCGCAGGCGGACCCGTCCTTCGCACCGTCGGTCCAGGCGCTGCCGTCGACGGGGGCGCCCTCGTAGCTGTCGTGCCAGCAGTCCTCGACGAGCTGGTAGAGGTTGCCGATCATGTCATAGAGACCCCAGGCATTGGGCGCGAAGGTCGCCACGGGCGAGGGCCCGTAGTAGTCGTCGTGGCACTGCGCGGTGATCCAGTCGCTGTCGCGGGCCTGGACGGTGAGGTCCGCGCCGTTGGCATAGGCGCACTGCAGGGTGATGTCGTCGCCCCAGTAGCGCGAGGTCACGGTGCCTGCGCGGGTGGCATATTCGAATTCGGCCTCGGTCGGCAGGCGGTAGGCGGTGCCCGTCTCGCGCGAGATCCATGCGACATAGGCGCGCGCGTCATCATAGTTGACGCAGGTCACCGGGTGCTGGTCGGACTGGGGGAAGCCGATCGACTGCCAGTCGGCATCCTCGCGCATCCCATATTTCGTGCCGAGATAGGCATAGCAGCCCTTGGCACTATAGCCCGTGGCCGCGACGAAGCGGGCGAACTGGCCACGCGTGACCATCGTTGCGGCAATCTCGAAGGCGGGGACCTGGACTTCGTGCCGTGGCTTCTCGCGCGGTGCGAAATCGTCGTCGACGGCTAGGCCGGTGTGGTGAGTCAGCGCCTGCTCGGCGTCGGTTTCGGCCTTGGTCGAGCCCATCATGAAGCTGCCGGCAGGAACTGCGACCATGTCCACGGGGCCTGTCTCGCTGGCGAGCAGGCCCTGGCCCGAAGCCAGCGCGGCCACTGCGCTGCAGGTGATCAGGATCTTGGCAATTTTCATGGTTCCCCCCGGCTGGTTTGCGCGAGGCAGGCTATGGCGCTCGTCGAACGCGTGGTCGGCGCGTGGGCGAGTGGTCGCCGTTCGGATAGGTCGCACTGAAAAGGCACAGGGCCGGGGGCGGTCGTGCGTGTCGATAGTTGCTCGACAACGAAGGAGCCCGGCCTCTCGCGAGACCGGGCTCCTGATTTTCAGTCGTCCGTTGCCGGAGGCAGCGCGGATCAGTCGTCCGAGCTTGCCTCGGGCTTGGGATCGGCTTCGGAATCGGGACCGCTCTTCCTGGGCGGAGCCTTCTTCGCGGCCGGCTTGCGCTTCTTCGAGACCTTGGGCGCGGATGGAGTCAGCTCGAAGTTGAGACCGTTCGCGTCCTTGACCGTCACGTGGACCTCGCCGCCGTTCGCAAGCTTGCCGAAGAGCAGTTCCTCCGCGAGCGGTTGCTTGACCTTCTCCTGGATCACGCGGCCCATCGGACGCGCGCCGTAGAGGCGGTCATAGCCCTTGTCACCCAGCCATGCGCGGGCATCGGCGTCGAACTGGATGTGCACGTTCTGGTCTGCCAGCTGGAGTTCGAGCTGGAGGATGAACTTGTCGACGACGCGGCTGATGGTGTCCTTGGCTAGGTAGGCAAAGGGCACGATGGCATCGAGACGGTTGCGGAATTCCGGCGTGAAGAGGTTCTTGACCGCTTCTTCGCCCGCGTCCGCCTTCGACACGTCGCCAAAGCCGATGCCGTTGCGCGCCATGTCCGAAGCGCCCGCGTTGGTGGTCATGATGAGGACCACGTTGCGGAAGTCGACGGTCTTGCCGTGGTGGTCGGTCAGCTTGCCGTTGTCCATCACCTGCAGGAGGATGTTGAACAGGTCGGGGTGGGCCTTCTCGATCTCGTCGAGCAGCAGGACGCAGTGCGGCTGCTGGTCGATGGCATCGGTGAGCAGGCCACCCTGGTCGAAGCCGACGTAGCCCGGAGGCGCACCGATCAGGCGCGAGACCGAGTGGCGCTCCATGTACTCGGACATGTCGAAGCGCTGCATCGGAATGCCCATGATCGAGGCGAGCTGCTTGGCAACCTCGGTCTTGCCGACGCCGGTGGGGCCCGAGAACAGGAACGAGCCGATCGGCTTGTCCGGATCGCGCAGGCCCGCACGGCTGAGCTTCATCGCGGTCGACAGCACGTCGATGGCCTTGTCTTGGCCGAAGACGACGCGCTTGAGGTCGCGTTCGAGATTCTCGAGCGCCTTCTTGTCGTCCTTCGACACCGACTTGGGCGGGATGCGGGCCATGGTCGCGATGACCTGCTCGATCTCGCGTGCACCGATGGTCTTCTTGCGGCGGCTGGGCGGCACGAGCATCTGCATCGCGCCGACCTCGTCGATCACGTCGATCGCCTTGTCGGGCAGCTTGCGGTCGTTGATGTAGCGCGCCGAAAGCTCGACCGCAGTCTTGATCGCATCGGGGGTGTACTTGACCTTGTGGTGGTCCTCGAAGGCCGAGCGCAGACCCTTGAGGATCTTGATCGTGTCCTCGACCGAAGGCTCGTTCACGTCGATCTTCTGGAACCGGCGCAGGAGCGCGCGGTCCTTCTCGAAGTGATTGCGGAATTCCTTGTAGGTGGTCGAGCCGATGCAACGGATCGTGCCGCCCGACAGCGCGGGCTTGAGCAGGTTCGATGCATCCATCGCGCCGCCGCTGGTGGCGCCGGCACCGATCACGGTGTGGATCTCGTCGATGAACAGGATCGCGTGGGGCATCTTCTCGAGTTCGGAAACGACCTGCTTCAGGCGTTCCTCGAAGTCGCCGCGATAGCGCGTCCCTGCGAGCAGCGAGCCCATGTCGAGCGAGTAGATCACCGCCTCGGCGAGCACCTCGGGCACTTCGCCCTCGACGATCTTGCGCGCGAGGCCTTCTGCGATGGCGGTTTTGCCCACGCCCGGATCGCCCACGTAGAGCGGGTTGTTCTTCGAGCGGCGGCACAGGATCTGGATCGTGCGGTCCACTTCGGGGCCACGGCCGATCAGCGGGTCGACCTTGCCGTTCAGCGCCTTCTCGTTGAGGTTGACGCAGAACTGGTCGAGCGCTGAATCCTTCTTCGAGCTGCTCTTGCTCTCGGCCTTTTCCTCGGGCTGGGGCGCGGCCTCGTCGTTGCCCTTGGGGTTGCGGTCCTCGATCCGGCGACCGCCCTTGCCGATGCCGTGGCTGATGTAGCTGACGGCGTCGAGGCGGCTCATGTCCTGCTGCTGCAGGAAGTAGACCGCGTAGCTGTCGCGCTCGGAGAACAGGGCGACGAGCACGTTGGCACCGGTCACCGTATCCTTGCCCGAGGACTGGACGTGCAGGATCGCGCGCTGGATCACCCGCTGGAAGCCGGCGGTGGGCGAGGGGTCACCCTTGTCGTCGGTCTTGAGCGACTGGTATTCCTGGTCGAGATACTGGCGCACCACGTCGCCGAGATCGCCGAGGTCCACGCCGCAAGCCTGCATGACCTGCGCCGCGTCGGGATCGTCGATCAGCGCAAGCAGCAAGTGCTCGAGCGTCGCGTACTCGTGGCTCCGCTCGGACGCGTGGGACAGAGCCGTGTGCAGGGTCTTTTCAAGGCTTTGGGCGAAACTAGGCATTTAGCATTCTCTCGGTTGGGAGGATGACTCTCCTTGCGGGAAAGCGTGACCGTGGCGGGTTACATAATTCATATAAGCACGATCGGGACGGTTGCGAGGCGACGGGCTGTCGCCGGGTGCGAGGCCGATCGCACCGATCATGAAGAGGAACCTGAGGGGCCGGAGCTGAACAGCGCCTGTGCGGCGAGCATGTGCCTGGCAGATGCCGTGCGATGCGCCTCAATGCGCTGGATTTCGGTCTGTAGCAGGGAGATACGTTCATCGAGTTCGTCCAGCGAATAGCGCTCGAGGCTTTCGCTGGCGAGTTGACTGGCAAGCCCGAGCTCGTGCCCGGAAGAGTGCCGCCGCGGTCGATCATCATCGTCCATCCCACGCAGCATCGGACTGTAATCGCCCGCTGTCAATGGCCCGAAAACAGTTCCCTTGGACGGCCATCGTGTGGCACCAAGTGGCCATGCAAGAGGTGATCGCCGATACCATCCCGCAAACGATGACCGCCGTCGGCTTCGACGAACCGGGCGGACCCGAGGTCCTTTATGCGGGCGAACATGCAGTGCCCGTCCCCGGACCCGGCGAAGTACTGGTCAAGGTTGCCTTTGCCGGGGTGAACCGCCCCGACGTGGTGCAGCGCCAGGGCAAGTATCCTCCGCCACCCGGAGCGTCACCGCTGCCCGGGCTCGAGATCTCGGGCACCGTTGTCGCACTGGGCGAGGGGGTGCGGGCGCCGGCCATCGGCGAGCGGGTCTGTGCGCTGGTCGCGGGCGGGGGTTATGCACAGTATTGCAAGGCGCGTGCCGACCAGTGCCTGCCGGTTCCCGCCAACCTGGCGCTCGACGAGGCTGCCGCGCTGCCCGAGACGCTGTTCACCGTGTGGCACAACGTCTTCGAGCGCGGCTATGCCCGCGAGGGCGATACCTTGCTGGTCCACGGCGGCACGAGCGGAATCGGCTCGATGGCGACGATGCTGGGCAAGCTCTTCGGGCTTACCGTCATCGTCACCTGCGGCTCGCCCGAGAAGTGCGCGCGCGCGCGCGAGATCGGGGCGGATCACGCGATCGACTACAAGGCGAGCGACTTCGTCGAGGAAGTCGCGCGCATTACCGGGGGGCGCGGGGTCGATATCGTGCTCGACATGGTCGCGGGCGACTACGTCAAGCGCAACCTCAAGTGCCTCGCCATGGACGGACGCCACGTCACCATCGCAGTACAGGGCGGCATCAAGGCCGAGGTCAACATGGCGGTGGTGATGAGCCGGCGCTACACGCTCACCGGCTCGACGCTGCGCTCGCGTTCGGACACCTTCAAGGCTCTGCTCGCACAAGAGATCATCGCCAACGTCTGGCCGCTGGTCCTCTCGGGCGAGCTGCGTCCGGTGATGGATCGCAGCTTCGCGCTCGCCGATGCCGCCAGGGCGCATGCCCATATGGAAGATGGCGGACATGTGGGGAAGATCGTCCTCGAGGCCTGACCGGCCGGAAGGGTTGCTACGGCGCCCGTGCGCCGCTTTCGAGGAGTGAAACGACGTGTCTACAAGGCTCGTGCTGCACGAGGACGTGCGCAGCGGTAACTGCTACAAGATCCGCCTGACCGCGGCCTTGCTCGGCACGAGGCTCGAGCGGCGGGGGTACGACATCCTCAAGGGCGATACGCGCAGCCCCGACTTCCTCGCACAGGTCAACGCCAACGGGCGCATCCCGGTCCTGCAGGTCGGGACCCGCTTCCTGCCCGAAAGCAATGCCGCGTGCTGGTATCTTGCCGAGGGCAGCGCGCTGATCCCCGAAGACGCTTTCCAGCGGGCGGACATGCTGCGCTGGATGTTCTTCGAGCAGTACAACCACGAGCCCAACATCGCGACCTTGCGGTTCTGGCTGCTTTACCTCGGCGAGGCGAACCTGAGCGCGACCCAGCGCGGGCAGATTCCCGTCAAGCGCGCTGCCGGCGAGGAAGCGCTGCGGGTCATGAACGAGCATCTCGCCGCGCGCGACTGGTTCGTCGGCGATTCGGTCTCGCTCGCCGACCTGGTGCTCTATCCCTACACGCACGTCTGCGAGGCCGGGGGATTTCGCCTTCAGGACTATCCCGCGATCTGCCGCTGGCTCGACCGGATCGCGGCTTTGCCCGGCTACGTCGCCATGTCCGCCTGAGAGCGCCGCTGGAGGGGGCCTCGTTCAGTATCCTTTCCCGGCCAGAAGGAAGCTCGCTGGTGCGATGCCTTCATCCGGTGAAGGATTTGATCCGCAGCGTGCCAGCGCCTATCTCGGCGCCATGAAGGCCGACCCGCCGCCCTCCGAAGCCTTTGCGGCTCCCGGTCCCGTGCAGGACCTTACGCCCGAGGGGCGTCGCCGCGCGGCCCTGCGGCAGCGCGCCGGACGACGCGAGAGCGGGCGAGGCACGGGCAAGCGTCTCGCCTCGACGCTGCGTCGCAAGGCGGGGCCGGGATCGCGCTTCTTCGAAATCGTGCGCCGGGTCCTAGCAGGGGCGTGGAACGATGGTTTCATCCATGCCGGAAACCTCGCCTACATGACCTTGCTGGCGCTGTTTCCCTTCTTCATCGCACTGGCGGCGATCTTTTCGGCGCTGGGCGAAGCGGCGCGGCTCGATGCCTCGATTGACGCGGTACTGGTCGCGATGCCGCCACGCGTCTCTGAAGTGCTCGCCCCGGTCGCGCGCGATGTCGTCGCCGCACGCCATGGGTGGCTGCTGTGGATCGGAGGGCTGTTCGGCCTCTGGACCGCGACCAGCCTGATCGAGACCGTACGCGATATCCTGCACCGCTCCTACGGGACGGCCAAGTCGCGCGCTTACTGGCACTATCGCCTCTCCTCGACCGGACTGATCTTCGCCTCGGTCCTTCTCCTGCTGGTTTCACTGTCCTCGCAGGTGCTGATCAGCGCGCTGGAGGAGATCCTCGCGATCCTGTTTCCGGCGCTCACCGGCGCAGTCGATCGTATCGTCGTATCCCGGCTGGTGAGTGCGGGCACGCTGTTTGGCTCGATCTACGGGCTGTTTCTCATGCTGACTCCGCGCGAATACCAGGCGCGAAGCCATCCCAAGTGGCCCGGCGCGGCGCTCGTCACGCTGTGGTGGCTGCTCGTCGCATGGGCTTTGCCGCGCGTCTTGCGCAACTTCTTCGTCTACGATCTCACTTATGGAAGCCTCGCCGGGGTGATGATCGCGCTTTTCTTTTTCTGGCTTGTCGGCTTAGGGATGGTAGTGGGCGCCGAACTCAATGCCGCGCTGACGGTCTCGCCCGAGGAGCGGGACTTGCTCGGACAACCGGGCGTCGCGGCGGGGACAGGCGATAACGAAGTACAGGAAGATAAAGAATGACCGGTCTGATGCAGGGGAAACGCGGCCTGATCATGGGCCTTGCCAATGACAAGTCGCTGGCCTGGGGTATCGCCAGGAAGCTGCACGAACAGGGCGCTGAGCTCGCCTTCACCTATCAGGGCGATGCCCTTGCCAAGCGCGTGCGCCCGCTGGCCGAGAGCCTGGGCAGCGATCTGCTGATCGACTGCGACGTCTCGAGCATGGACGCGATCGATGCCGCTTTCGCCAAGCTGGGCGAGAGCTGGGAGACGATCGACTTCGTGGTCCACGCGATCGGCTTCTCGGACAAGAGCGAGCTGCGCGGCAAGTACGTCGACACCAGCCTCGACAACTTCCTGATGACCATGAACATCTCGGCCTACAGCCTCGTCGCGGTCACTAAGCGCGCGATGGCGATGATGCCGAACGGTGGTTCGATCCTGACGCTGACTTACTACGGCGCGGAAAAGGTCGTGCCGCACTACAATGTCATGGGCGTTGCCAAGGCCGCGCTCGAGACCTCGGTGCAGTACCTTGCCAACGACCTCGGGCCGCAGGGTATCCGCGTCAACGCGATCTCTGCCGGGCCGATCAAGACGCTCGCCGCCAGTGGTATCGGCGACTTCCGCTACATCCTCAAGTGGAACGAGCTCAACGCGCCGCTGCGCCGCAATACCACGATCGAGGACGTGGGTGGTTCGGGCCTCTATTTCCTGTCCGACCTGTCCTCGGGCGTGACCGGCGAGGTCCATCACGTCGATTCGGGCTACCACGTAGTCGGGATGAAGCAGGAAGACGCGCCCGACATCGCACTGGGCTGACCGCGCGTCGAGCCGTGACGAAAAAGGGGCCGGGAAGTTCGCTTCCCGGCCCCTTTTTCATATCTTGTGTCGGGGGGCTTCGCGCGCCCGACTGCGCCGCGCTCAGGGCTGCTGGGGACCGCCAGTCGTATCGTCGCCCTTCTCGGCCGCATCGCGTTCTGCCTGCTGGCGGCGCTGCTGTGCGAAATAGGCCTCTTCGGCTTCCTCGACGCGCCTTTGCTGTTCGGCCGCTTCGGAATCGATGGTCGAGAGGCGCTTGGCGCGTTCTTCCGCGATCAGCTCGGACATCTTGACGTCGGTACCGTTGGCGCGCTCGGCTGCGGCCTTGTCGAGCAGCTGCTGGGTGCAGCCCTGCGATCCGCCTGCGCCGACCGGCGAGCAGCTCAGGGTGCCGAAGGCGCCGACCGTCTCGTAGGCATCGACCTTGTTGCTCCACGACTGGGCGGTGGGCGAGTCGACCCCGCGCAAGGGCGCGGGAATGCGGTAGCGTTCGCCCTCGGGCTTGCGAGCGCACACGGTGATCTCGTCACCGTTCGAGGCCGGACAGGGATCGTCGCCATAGACGATGACCTGATTGACCTTGTCGCCCGGATCGTCCTGAGCGGCAGCGGGCGCGCTTGCAAGGCACGCGCCGGCAAGCAGCGCAGCCAGCGTGGCGGAGGCGGTCATTAGGCGGGTCATCGCGGGTCACTCCACTCGATACGGGGCCCTGACAGGGCCATTGGCAAGAAGCCATGGGCATTGGCTCGTCGCACCTGGCCCAAGCTATACCCGTTCACGGCTTGAACGACAGCTTAAGTTCGCGCGTGAAAGATTGCCGGGTGCCCGAAATCCAACGCGCGCACTTGCTTACCGGTTTCAGCGAGCCGAGCTAGATTCGCTCGGACAGCTTGATGGCCGCGCGGCAGCCGAAGCGGATCGCGTGATAGAGCAGCGGATAGGCCGGGGCTTTTTCGGCCCCTGCGGCGAAAGCCGCATCGCGATGCTCGCGCTCTTCGTCGCGGAACTGGCGGATCACGCCGCCCAGTTCGGGATCCTCGTCGCCCAGTTCCTCGATCTGGTCGGTGTAGTGCTTGTCGATCTCGGTCTCGATCGCGGCGGTACAGGCCATTGCGGCCTCGGGGCCGATCAGGGCGGTAGCCGCGCCCAGCGCATAGCCTGCGACCGACCACACCGGCTGGAGCAGGGTCGGGCGTACGCCGCGCTCGGCGATCATCGCATCGAAGCGGGCGCGGTGTTCGGCTTCCTGCTCGGCCATGTGCGCGACCTCGCCGGCGTGCGGCGCGCGGTTGCCCATGACCGCCATCTGTCCGGCATAGATGCGCACGGCGCCGTATTCGCCGGCCTGATCGACGCGGATCATGCGCTCCGACTGGCGCGAGCTTGCGGGCTTGGTCGGGGTATCAGTCATTTCAGTTGGCCTTTCAACTCGCTGCATTGGCCCGGCCGATCAGGCCGAGCACGAGAAGGGCGCCGAGTGTCGAGAGCAGGAAGTTCCATCCCGCGAGCGAGATGCCGAAGAGCTCGAACTGGACGACGTCGCACCGCACCACCGGGGCCGCCATGATCGCGGCGAGCGGGTCGTGGCTCTGCGCGGCAGTGACGGCGCAGGTAGTGATGCCTTCCCACCAGCCATATTCGACCCCGGCGTGGAAGCCGCCGATCAGCCCCGAGACGAGGATCGCCAGCGCGGCGACGGCGACAAGCGGGCGCACCGGCCCGCGCAGGAAGGCGAGGGCAGCGAGCACCAGCGCGAACATGTGCGGATAGCGCTGCCACCAGCACATCTCGCATGGGTAGAGGCCAAAGCCGTACTGGCCGATATAGGCTCCGCCCAGCGCGAGGACCGGGATGGCGAGGGCGATCAGGCGCGCGGCTTTGACCGGCGGTGCAACGGGCAGGCTCATGGTTTCGGGCTCAGTCCTTGCGCGGCGTCGTGCTCGGCTTGGCGGCGGGGGCCTTTGCCGCAGGGGCCTTGGCAAGCGCGGGCTTGCCGGCGGTGCGCTCGAGCGTGGTCACCGCATAGTGCAGCTGGAAGTCCTCGATGCCCTGCTCCTTGAGCTCCTTGGCGGTCACCTTGAAGCGCGGATCGTCGATCTTGTCCTTCTCGAGGTCCTCGTCCTTGAGCGCTGCCTCGTTGATCAGGTGTCCGCGCAGGTCCGATTCGCGCACAGCCCGCTCGGCACGCGCCCGTGCGTCGGGGTCGGAGAGCTGGGGCACCTTGATGTCCGGCTCGATGCCGCCCTCCTGGACCGAGTGGCCCGAAGGAGTGAAGTAGCGCGCCGTCGTCAGCTTGACCGCGCTGGTGCGGTCGAGCGGGAGGAAGCTCTGTACCGAGCCCTTGCCGAAGGTGCGTTCGCCCATGATCACTGCGCGCTTCTGGTCCTGCAGTGCGCCCGCGACGATCTCGGAGGCCGAGGCGGAACCGGCATCAACCAGGACCACGATCGGCAGATCCTTGATGACGTCGCCGCGGAACATCGATTCGGCGCGGTAGAACTGGTTCTCGCTCGCGCGGCGGCCGCGCTGGGAGACGATCACGCCCTTGTCGAGGAACAGGTCGGAGAGCGCCACCGCCTCGTCGAGCGAGCCGCCCGGGTTCGAGCGCAGGTCGAGCACGAGGCCGACCATCTTGCCCACCCCGCTGGTTGCGGCCTGCTTGCGCAGGTCGGCGATGGCCGCGTTGACGTCCTTGCCGACATCGCGCGAGAATTCGTTGACCGAGACCACGCCGACGTCGCCCTTCAGTTCCCAGGTCACCGGTTCGAGCTCGATCACGCCGCGCGTCACGGTCACGTCGAAGGGCTCGTCGCGGCCCGGACGGTAGATCGTCAGCCTGATCGAGGTGCCCTCGGGCCCGCGCATCTTGGAGACCGCCTCGTCGAGGTCGCGCTCGTAGTAGAGCACGCCGTCGAGGTGCGTGATGTAGTCGCCCGCCTTGAGGCCCGCCTTGTCGGCCGGGCTGCCCTTGAACGGCGAGATGATCTTGACCGCGCCATCCTCCTCGATGACCGAGAGGCCGAGACCCGAGTAGTTGCCGTCGATCATCGTCTCGAGGCGCTGCAGGGCCGGGCCGTCGAGGTAGTTCGAATGCGGGTCGAGGCTCGCGAGCATGCCGTCGATCGCGCCCTTGAGCAGCTTGTCGTCATCGACCTGGTCGACGTAGTTGTCCTTCACCAGCGCATAGATGTGAAAGAGCTTGTCGAACTCGGGATTGACGCGCGAGTCGACCGCAGCCAGCCCGGAGGTGGCTGCGGGCAGGACGGCCACCGCGGAAACCAGCAGGGCGGCGCGCATCAGGGGGGCGAATTTCATCGGGCGTCATGCCTCTCGTTCGTGGGCCGGAAACGGTCACGTTCCGGTAGTGTGAATGCCATGATACCGGCGCGTGCCAGCAATTGCCAGCGGTCGGATTGCCCCAGGGGCCTGACCCGGGCTGCGGGCAGCGATCGCGGCGCGATCATAGCGAACGGACGTAATCCAGAGGATTAACGGGAGTTCCCTCGCGGCGCAGCTCGACCATCACCCGGGGATCGCGCGGGGCCGCGATGCCGAGCGGTGCGCCCGCGACGAGCGTCTCGCCTACGCGCACGTCTAGCCGGGCAAGGCCGGTGACGAGGCTCGTCCAGCCCCCCTCGTGTTCGAGAATCACGATCCGGCCATGGCCACGGTAGAGCCCGGCAAAGGCGACTCGCCCGGGTGCCGGGGCGATGGCCTGCGCATTGCCGCGGGGGGCTAGCGTGATGCCATTGGCGCGCGCCTGTCCGGGGGCCTCCTCGGCGAAACCGGTGACGAGGCGCCCCATGACCGGCAGGGTCCAGCTTCCCAGCCCTTCGGGCGGCGCGACGAACTGGGTGGCGACGACTTGCGCATCTTCCGGGCGCGGCGGGCGCATGATCGGTCCCGGCAATGCGGCGAGCTTTTCACGCAATTTGCCCTGCGCATCCATGGCCGCGACCAGTTCGCCAAGGTCGCGCGCCTTTTCTGCAAGCGCGAGGGCGCGCTCGTTCTCGCGCGTCGCGGTGCCGCCGACCGCGCGACTGGCGAGGCGCTGGCGCGTCTCGAGCGCGGCGAGGCGCTGGCGGCGTTCGCGCATGGTGGCCTGCGCCTGGCGCAGATCGGTCTCGGCGGCGAGTGCCTCACGTTCGAGACGGCGGCCCTTTTCGATCTCGGCGCGCAGGTCAGCGGTCCGCTTGTCGACTTCGGGCAGCACCGTGTCGAGCAGCGCGCGCAGGTAGACCGTGTCGCGTACCGAGCCGGGACGCAGCAGCGCGAGCAGCGGCGGGCGGCGCGAGAGCCGCTGGAGCGAGCCGGTGAGCCGCGCCAGCGGGCCCTGCCTCTCGGCAAGATCGGCGCGCAGTTTCATGCGCTGCGAGGCGATCAGCGAGATGCGTGCCTCGCGCGCGGCGATCGCGGCCTCGTTCTCCTGAATACGCGCGGCCAGCGCGGCGGTCTCGCGGGCTGCCTTGTCGGCCTCGCGCGTCGCGCTGCGGGCGCGGGCTTCGAGCTTCTCGGCACGCTTGCGCACGACCGCGCCTTCCTTGCGGGCAGCTTCGATCTGGGCGCGCGCTTTTGCCGCATCCAGTCCGGCGGTATCGATCGTCGAAAGTCGCTGTCCCGGCAGTCCAAGCCCCTCGCTCGCTGCCAGCAGGCTGCCCACGACGAGCGCACCAAGCACGAGGTGGCGCTGCGAGGGCAGGCTGGTCGGCAAGGACAGACTGGTCGGCAAGGGCATTTTCACAAGGTGATGCCTAGTCCAACATGGCTCGCGCGCCTAGGGCCTCTCTGGCGCGCCGCGCGGCCGACTTTCCACTGGCAGCACCGGCTGGTTGCGAAAGCGGAACGGCGCGCACGGGATGACTTTCGCGCTTCGGCCCCTATCTGGGAGCCGGGCGCGCGATCATGCGCGCCGGGCGGCCATTGGGGTCTGCCGACAACACCGCAAAAAGGGGTTGGACCGGGTCGATGTTTGCAATCGGGTGTCTGTTGCCCGCCGTCTTTTTCGTGGCCGGGGCCATTCTCGGAGCGATGCTGGGCGGCAATTCCGGGTCGATGTGGGGCGCAGGGATCGGCTTCGTGCTGGGCTGCGCGGTGCCGCTGGCGATGGTCGTCGCGATGCGCGGCGGGCGGGGCAAGTAGCGCGGGATCGAGCTGGCAGCCCGCCTCCGGTTCAGCCCGAACGGTGGTAGGGATGACCGGCGAGGATCGCGGTCGCGCGCCATAGCTGTTCGGCCAGCATCGCGCGCGCCATGAGGTGTGGCCAGGTCATCTTGCCAAAGCACAGCAGGTGATCGGCCTGCGCGCGGGCCTCGTCGCCGTGGCCGTCGGCAGCGCCGAGCAGGAAGCGGCATTCGCGCACACCCTCGTCGCGCCAGCGCCCGAGCAGGGCTGCGAATTCCTCCGAGGTCATGGCCTTGCCACGCTCGTCGAGCAGGACCTCGCGCACCGGCGTGTGGCGCGGCGGCGGGATTCTGACACCGACATCAGGCAGTTCGCTGTGCTGGAAGGGCCAGGTGATGCGTTTGGCATAGCGCTCGAGGAGCTCGGCCTCGGGGCTGCGCGCGATCTTGCCTCGGGCGATGATGTGGAGAAGCATGGCAAGTTCCCTAGGCGCGCTTCGGTCGTCACCGCAAGGCGCGGGATTCATCGGCCCGTTCCTCACGATGCTGCAACCCTGAGAGGACCGCTGCATGCGAGACGGCGATGAAAGCGGAACCCTTGCGCGACAGGGCATGAATCCTCGCCCCGCGCGTCAGGTCCTTCCGGTGCCCCGGCCGGTCATGGGCCGGGATGATCCTCTCTCGTTCGCGCCGCCCGGCAGTGCATGCCGGAGCGGTGACTTCAGGCTGCGCCCGAAGGTCCGTCGAAGCCCCACATGCGCTCGAGGTTGTAGAACGTGCGCACTTCGGGACGGAACAGGTGGACGACTACGCCGCCCGCATCGACCAGCACCCAGTCGGCTGCCGGAAGACCCTCGATGCGCGGAGCACCGAAGCCGTTCTGCTTGAGACGTTCGCCGAGTTTCTGAGCCATCGCGGCGACCTGGCGGGTCGAACGACCCGAGGCGATCACCATGAAGTCGGCAATGCTCGATTTACCCTCGAGATCGATGGTCACGAGGTCCTGGGCCTGATCGTCGTCAAGCGACTGCATGACGAGGGCCAGCAACGGATCGTCGCTGTCGACCATGGCCGGGGGCGTTGCGCCGGTCTGTTCCGGCTCAATCTGTGCCTGTGGCATCTAGTTTGGTTCTGCTCCTTTCTGGGATCGGCCGAGCACCGTGGTCTGCCCCGAGAGGGCGGGCCAAGGTGGCAGGTTCGATCGATTCAACGGCTTGGGCCGGATTTGCATGGAGAGGGGGCCTGTGGCCGACCTCACGCAGCATCGCCGGGAATCGGGCGGTACGTGACAGGATCGCGCGGAAATCGCTTGCCGGAATGACCGGCCATGGACTTCCGGGCCCAGTCCGGATCAGCCTGGCGTAGAGCCGTGGCCGACCGCGTATCGGGATCGAATCGCAATGTCACCAGCGCAGGTGCGCTCCACCTATCCGGACGTCTGAGACTGGACTGGGGCCTCCGGTACTTCCCCAACCAGGCCATCGCGGGGCTCGCGAAGGCATCTGCATCATACCCCGGTCGGGCGATAACCGCAATCGGGACGAGTCGCGCGATATCGCGCCAGTGTTTCCACTTATGGAATTGAGCGAGGTTGTCCGCCCCCATCAGCCAGACGAAGCGGCGTTTGGGGTAGCGGCGCAACAAGGCGGCAAGCGTGTCGGTGGTGAAACGGGTGCCCAGTTCGCGCTCGATCGCACTGACGCGGATCCGCGCGCGGCGACTTTGCCGCCGTGCCGATTCGATCCGCGCGCCGAGCGGGGCCATACCCTCGCGCGCCTTGAGCGGATTGCCCGGCGAGACCAGCCACCAGACCTCGTCGAGCGCGAGGGCCTCGAGCGCGAAGAGGCTGATGCGCCGATGCCCGCCGTGTGCGGGATTGAAGCTCCCGCCCAGCAGGCCGGTGACCGGCCCCTTGCGCGTCCCGGCCTGAGCGCCGGCGTATCGTGTCCCCCGCATCGCCATGACGTCAGGACTTCGGCGCCTCGCCGGCCTTGCCGCCCTGGCGATACTCGCCCTGACGCTCGATCATCCAGCCGGGGTAGCGCGGGGCGTTGGGCATGGCGGCATCGAGCCGGTCCATTTCGCCGCTATCGAGGTCGAGATCACTCGCCCCGAGGTTGTCGGTGAGCTGGTCGAGCCGCTTCGCACCCACGATCACGCTGGTGACCGCCGGCTTGGCGAGCAGCCAGGCGAGGGCGACCTGCGGCACGCTCGCGCCCTTGGCTTTCGCGATTTCGCGCATGACGTCGATCACGTCGAAGGCGCTGTCCTTGTCGACGGGCGGAAAATCGAACGAAGCGCGTCGTCCCTCGCCACCCGCCTTGTCGTCCTCGCGCGTATACTTGCCCGAGAGGAAGCCGCCGGCGAGTGGGCTCCAAACCATCAGCCCCAGACCCTCGCTCTCCAGCATCGGCACGATCTCGTGCTCGAGATCGCGGCCCGCGACCGAATAGTAGGCCTGGAGCGAGGCGAAGTGCTGCAGGCTCAGCCTTTCGGAAACGCCCAGCGCCTTGGCGATCTGCCAGGCCGCCCAGTTCGAGACGCCGATGTAGCGTGCCCGGCCCGAACGCACGATGTCGTCGAGTGCGCGCAGCGTCTCCTCGACCGGCGTATGCGGGTCCCAGCCATGGATCTGGTAAAGGTCGACGTGATCGAGCCCGAGCCGTTCGAGGCTGGCGTCGATCTGGTTCATGACGTGATAGCGCGAGGTGCCGGTGTCGTTGACGCCATCGCCCATGGGGCCCAGCACCTTGGTCGCGACGACCACGTCGCTGCGCGCCACGCCGAGATCGCGCAGCGCCTTGCCGGTCATCTCCTCGGACATGCCCGCGGAATAGACATTGGCGGTGTCGATGAAGTTGATCCCGGCATCGAGCGCGCCGCGCACGAGCGCGTTGACGTCGTCCTGGCCGATGCCGCCCATCGCAGCCCACATGCCCTCGCCGCCGAAGGTCATGGTCCCGAGGCACAGCTCCGAAACCTTGAGGCCGGTGCGGCCAAGCCTGTTGTATTTCATGAGGAAAGGCTCCTTTCGCGGCCGAGATGGGGATGCGCGGGCGGGCTTGCAAACCCGCTTCGCCGCATCCCCTTCGCAGCCCGGCTCAGGGGAGCCCGGGCGCGCCCGATCAGGGGCGTGCCTGGCCGGTGCCGCGCACCTGCCACTTGTAGGTGGTGAGACCCTCGAGCGCGACGGGCCCGCGCGCATGGAGGCGGCCGGTGGCAATGCCGATCTCGGCGCCGAGACCGAATTCGCCGCCATCGGCGAACTGGCTCGAGGCATTGACCATCACGATCGCACTGTCGACTTCGGCGAGGAAGCGTTCGGCAGCGGCATCGTCCCTGGTGATGATCACGTCGGTGTGGCCCGAGGAGTGCGCGGCGATATGATCGAGCGCTGCATCGAGGCCGTCGACGACCTTCACTGCGAGGATCGCCTCGAGGTACTCGGTGTCCCAGTCCTCGTCGGTGGCGGCGAGAATGCGCGAATCGATGGCGCGCGCGCGCGCATCGCCGCGCAGCTCGCAACCCGCCTCGATCAGCGCCGCGACGACCTTGGCCGAAGCCGGGAACTGCGCATCGAGCAGCAGGGTCTCCATCGCGCCGCAGATGCCGGTGCGGCGCATCTTGGCGTTGACCGCGACGTCGACCGCGGTGGCTTCGTCGGCATCGGCGTGGACATAGGTGTGGTTGATGCCGTCGAGGTGGGCGAGCACGGGCACGCGGGCATCGGACTGTACACGCGCGACGAGGCTCTTGCCGCCACGCGGCACGATCATGTCGATCAAGCCCGCTGCGGTCAGCATCGCACCCACCACGGCGCGGTCCTGCGTAGGCACGAGCTGGATCGCGGCCTCGGGGATGCCTGCCGAGGCGAGTCCCTTGGCGAAGGCGGCGCGGATCGCGTGGTTCGAGTGAACGGCTTCGCTGCCGCCACGCAGCAGCGCGGCATTGCCCGAGCGCAGGCACAGCGCGGCAGCGTCCGCAGTCACATTGGGCCGGCTTTCGTAGATGATGCCGATGAGGCCGATGGGAATGCGCACACGGCTCATCTTGAGCCCGTTGGGGCGGCTCGATTCCTCGATCACCTGACCGACCGGGTCGGGCAGCGAGGCGACCGCCTCGACCGCGTCGGCGATACCGGCCAGACGCTCGGGATCGAGACGCAGGCGATCGAGCATCGCGCCCGAGAGGCCCTTTTCTTCGCCTGCGGCGATGTCCTTGGCATTGGCTTCGAGGATCGCGGCCTCTTCGCTGCGCAGCGCCTTGGCGGCGGCACGCAGTGCCTCGGCCTTCTGCGCATCGCTCATGCGGGCGAGCACGCGCTGGGCGGCGCGGCCTTCGGTGGCGATACGCTCGACGAGCGCTTCGGGCGTCTCGGCAGTCTTGGTGCCGGCTTCGAGAGTTTCAACAGTCATGGTCGGGGCCTAACATTAGCTGGAGCACAAGTCACGGCGGCGGGCCGGTAGCAGGCTGGCGCCTGCGCGTCGGCATCGTGGCCGCCAAAGCAACTGAAAACGCGCAAGGGGCCTGCGCCTCGGGGCGCGCACGAAGGGCGCCGGACAGGGCCACGGGCCGCGCGAGTTGCCGAACGGTTACTAGTGCAAACGATGAGACTCGAAAGAGTTCCTGCGGTTCGTCGCGCGACTGGCTCGACTCAACCTGAATCGGGGCGGGTCTGCGGTCAGTCGATTCGCCACCCCGGCGGGCGGCTGCTACCCAAGGTGCCGGGGTAACGTACAGCAGAAAATGCACGCGGGGTCGTTTTGAATCTACAATCTGCCGGGGCGTTCCTGAAACGCCTCAGGACAGCATTCCCGGATCGCGAACTGATCATGCGATCGCAGGGACAAGTCCGTTTCATCCGAATTTCCTCCCGGCTTCAGGTCGTGGCGGCTGCTTCTGCCGGTGCGCTGGCAATCGCCTGGGGCGGTTCGCTCGGCGCGGTCGCGCTCGCCGGAATGTCGGCCGATGCCGAGCAGGCCGCGCTGCAGCAGCGCGAGGCCGAGGTCGCCCGCGCCGAGAACCGGGTCGCGCGCTACCGCTCGCAGACCGAGGAGGTCGCCTCCGATCTCGCGCAGCGCCAGAAGTTCATCGAGAAGGTCGTCGAGGCCCATATCGGCGATCTGCCCGAGGAAGGCGCCGCCAAGGACGCCGCGGGCGAGGCCGATGATGCGCAGGCAGCCAAGATCAGTGCCAACATGCCGCAATCGGGCCGTTTCGCGCATATCGAGGCCGCGCAGCTCGCCTTCGTCGAGCGCCTGACCCGCTACGCCGAGCAACGTGCCGATTCGGCCAGCAACGCGATCCGCAAGCTGGGCCTCAATCCGCGCACGATCGCTGCAAGCCAGCGGCGCGCACAGGGCGGTCCGCTGGTGAAGCTGGCGACTTCGGCCGACGGTTCGGTCGATCCGCGCTTCAAGAAGCTGGGCACCAGCCTCGAGCGGATGGAAGCGCTCGAGAACGGTCTTGCCTCGATCCCGCAGTACAAGCCGGCGCACGTCGCCTACGTCTCGTCGAGCTACGGCTATCGTTCCGATCCCTTCACGGGCGGCGCCGCCTTCCACGCCGGGCTCGATTTCCCCGGCCCGATGGGCTCGCCGATCTACGCTGCCGCCAAGGGCCGCGTAAGCTTCGTCGGTCGCCGTCACGGCTACGGCAACTGCATCGAGATCAGCCATGGCAACGGCCTGATGACGCGCTACGCCCACCTCTCGAAGTTCGACGCCCACGTCGGCGAGAAGGTCGAGGCAGGCACGCCGATCGCGGCGATGGGCAGCACTGGTCGCTCGACCGGACCCCACCTCCATTTCGAAGTCCGCGTGAACGGCAAGCCGGTCAATCCGCGTCCGTTCCTCGAGGCATCCCGCAATGTTCACAAAGAAAACAACTGATATGGCCAAGTCGCTTTCCGCAGCCCGCGCGGGCAATGCGTCGACCTTCTCGATGCTGTGCTCCGATACCGTCATCAGGGGCGATATCGAGGCCAGTGCCGACCTTCACTTCGATGGCCGGGTCGAGGGTGACATCACCTGTGCCTCGTTCGTCCAGGGCGCCGAGAGCGAGATCTCGGGCAACGTCAAGGCCGACAGCGCACGCATCGCCGGGCGCATCCGGGGCACGGTTACGGCACGCAACGTGGTGATCGAGAAGACCGCCTACATCGAGGGCGACGTCAGCTACGATAGCCTGACCGTCGAGCAGGGCGCGCGCATCGAGGGCCGTCTCGCACCCAGCGGTGGGCAGGTTCCGCCTGCGATTGGCAAGCAGACTGCGCCTGCCAAGCCGGCATTGGTTGAAGCGGCAGAGTAAGCATTGCAGGGGCGGGGCCTTGGCCCTCTTGCTCCCGTTGCGGCGCGCAAGGCGTCATCCCGGCGCAGGCCGGGGTTCTCATGGCCCTCGCGCTGATCTGCGCGCGTAGCGCAGGTTAGTCCGCACGTCCCTCGGCGGTCATTTTCTTGGCAGCGGGAAGTCACAACCAGCACGGCAGACCGGCATCCTCGCTCGATCGCTTTGCACTCGCATCCAGGCGCACCGACGGAAAAAGGGCCGCTCCTTCGGGAGCGGCCCTTTTTGCTGTCCGGCTTTGACGGACCGGGGAGGGAGGGCTTATTCGCCCCGGCCCTCTTCGGCTTCGGCAGCGCGCTTGGCTTCGAGCCAGGCGGCGGCTTCGGCTTCCTGTGCGGCCTCGTTTGCAGCCTTGGTGGCGGCCTGACGCTCGGCGCGCAGTTCCTCGATCAGCGCCTCGCGGTCGTCGGTCAGGCGCTCGTCACCCAACGCATCGCCCTCGATGCCGGCCTTCTTGGCAGCCTTGGCGACGATCGCGTCGAGCTCGCGCTGCGAGCACAGGCCGAGCGTGACCGGGTCCTTGGGGGTGATGTTGGCGATGTTCCAGTGCGAACGGTCGCGGATCGCCGCGATCGTGTTGCGGGTGGTGCCGATCAGCTTGCCGATCTGCGCGTCCGAGACCTCGGGGTGGTTGCGCAGAATCCAGGCGATGCCGTCGGGCTTGTCCTGGCGCTTGGAGACCGGGGTGTAGCGCGGACCCTTGGTGCGGCTCGCGGTGACCGGAATCTTGTGCATGCGCAGCTTGTATTCCGGATTCGCCTGACCCTTCTCGATCTCTTCCATGGTCAGTTCGCCGGCGCGCACGGGGTCGCGACCGGTGTACTTTGCGGATGCCAGGTCATCGGCCATCGCCTGCACTTCGAGCATGTGCAGACCGCAGAATTCCGCGATCTGTTCGAAGGTCAGCGCAGTGGTGTCGACCAGCCACGAGGCGGTCGCGTGCGGCATCAGCGGAGTGGGCTGGCTCATGTCTCTATCTCCGGCGGAAACAATAAGGGCCGCCCCTTCGCGGAGCGGCCGTACCGGCCCGACTTAGGAGAACTTTGCGGATTCGGCAAGGGACTGCGCCGATTTCGGCGTATTTGGCAAGCAGACCGGCGCGAGGACCGGTCCGATACTTTGCCAGTGAGCGCTCAGACCCCGAGTTTCGCGCGTACGTCGCGGGTGTCGCTCCAGCCCTCGAGCCTGCGCGCCAGCTCGGCATCGCCTTCGGGCAGGACGATCTCGAGCGCGATCAGCTGGTCGCCGCGCGTCCCGTTCTTGCGGCTCATGCCGCGGCCCTTGAGGCGCAGCACCTTGCCCGAGCTCGAGCCCGGGGGGATCGTCAGCATGACCGCGCCCGAGGGCGTGGGCGCCTTGACCTTGGCGCCGTTGAGCGCCTCGTCGAGCGTGATCGGCAGGTCCACGCGCAGGTCGTCGCCGTCGCGGGTGAAATAGGGATGCGGCTGGAGCGCGAGGGTGACGATGGCATCGCCCGCACCGCCCGGACCCGGCTCGCCCTTGCCCGAGAGGCGCATCTGCGTGCCGTCCTCAAGCCCCGCGGGCAGCTTGAGGTCGATCGTCTTGCCGTCGGACAAGGTGATGCGCTGGGGCTTGAGCTCGGCCGCATCGGCAAGGTTCACCGAAAGGCGATACGACACGTTGGCTCCGCGCGGCGCGGCGCGGGTGCGTGCCCCGCCACCCATGCCGCCGCCCATTCCGCCACCGCGCTGCGCGCCGCCGCCGAAGATGCCGCCGAACAGGTCCTCGAGGTCGATCCCGTCGTTACCGCCGAAACCACCGAAACCGCCGCTGCCGCCGCCCATGCCGCCACGCGGTCCACCACCGCCGAACCCTCCGCCGCCGAAGGGCATGGTAGGGTTTCCCTCCGCGTCGATCTCGCCGCGGTCGAACTGGGCGCGTTTTTCCTTGTCGGAAAGCAGGTCGTAGGCCTGGGTCACCGACGAGAAACGCTCGGCAGCCTTGGGGTTGTCCTTGTTGCGGTCGGGGTGGAGTTCCTTCGCGAGCTTGCGATAGGCGGACTTGATCGCCTTCTCGTCGGCCCCGCGCGACACGCCAAGGGTGGTGTAGGGATCTGTTGCCATGGTCCCTTTTAGCTAGGTGACGCTTGGCTGAACGGCAAGCTTTGCCCGCATCTTGCGAGCCACTTTCATCGCCGCGTCATGGCGCTTGCGCCTTCCCTCGCCGCGCTGGCGGGGCTATCGGGCACACGAACCGCAGGCAAAGGACCCGAACCATGGAAAGCGAACAGGCACGCGAAGTCATCCCGCACGGCGATCCGCTGGCGCTGTTCGAGACCTGGTACGAGGAGGCGCGCGCGAGCGAGCCCAACGATTCGAACGCCATGGCGCTCGCCACTGCGAGCCCCGAGGGCCGTCCCTCGGTGCGCATGGTCCTCCTGAAGGGCTATGGACCCGACGGCTTCGTCTTCTACACCAATGGCCACAGCCGCAAGGGCGGCGAGATCGCGGCCAATCCGCATGTCGCGCTGCTGTTCCACTGGAAGAGCCTGCGCCGCCAGATCCGCATCGAGGGCGCGCTCGCCCCGGTGAGCGAGGCCGAGGCCGAGGCTTACTTCCACTCGCGCCACCGCGATTCGCAGCTCGGCGCGGTCGCTTCCGACCAGTCGGCTCCGCTCGATTCGCGCGAGACCTTCCTTGCCCGCTACGAAGAGGCGCGCGCGCGCTTCGAGGGCGGCGAGGTCGAGCGGCCCAGGCACTGGGGCGGCTACCGCGTGGTGCCCGAGGCGATGGAATTCTGGCACGATCGCCCCTATCGCCTCCACGAGCGTCGCCGCTTCGTGCGCGATGGCGAAGGGACCTGGTCGAGCACGCTGCTCTATCCGTGACGCCGGACGCAGTGATCGGGACGCGGCGCAACTGAAGGACAGTGCAAATCAAAGGGCAGGGCCAATTGAAGGATACGGGGCAATGAGCGAGACCGGCGGGCGCGATCACGCCTGGCTCAACAAGAGCGCGGCTGCGGCGAGCATCTCCGCGGCGCTGGTGCTGCTCGCGCTCAAGGGCTGGGCGGCGTGGAGCACCGGCTCGACCGCGATGCTCGGCAGCCTCGCCGACACCACGCTCGACCTCGTGGCGAGCCTTGCGACCCTGCTCGGCGTGTGGATCGCGGCGCAGCCTGCCGACGACAAGCACCGCTTCGGGCACGGCAAGGCCGAGGCCATCGCGGCCATGTTCCAGATCGTCCTGATCTCGATTTCGGCGCTCGGCATCGCCGCGCGCGCGATCGAGCAGCTCATGGGCGGCGGCGAGGTCGCGGCAGCGGGCGAGGGCATAGCCGTCTCGGTAATCGCGATCCTCGTCACCTTCGCGCTGATCGGCTGGCAGCGCTACGTCATCCGCCGCACCAAAAGCCTCGCGATCAAGACCGACAACGTCCATTACCAGTCGGACCTGCTGCTCAACCTCGCGGTGATCGTGGCGCTCGCGCTCGAGGTCTTCGCAGGCCTTCGCGGCGCCGACGCGCTGTTCGGCCTCGGCATCGCGGGCTGGCTCGCCTGGGGCGCGTGGCAGGCCTCGCAGGAGGCGATCGACCAGCTCATGGACCACGAGTGGCCCGAGGAGAAGAAGGCACGCTTCCTCGACCTGCTCGCACGCAATCCCGACATCACCGGGGTCCACGACCTGCGCACCCGCACCTCGGGCAACAAGGACTTCGTCCAGTTCCACATCTGGGTCGACGGCAAGATGACCGTGCGCGAGGTGCACAAGGTCATGGACGAGATCGAGGATCGCATTCACGCCGAGTTCCCCGAGGTCGAGATCCTGATCCACCCCGATCCCGAGGGGCATGTCGACGAGCAGGGCAATGCCGCCAAGGATGTCCTCCCGCCGATACGGGTCGACCTCGCTGAGGGGTGAGGGTGGCGCCTGCGTCGGGGGCGGGTTTTCGGGCTATGTTCGTGGAGCCCGCCTTTGGTGCTCGTCTACAAACTTGACCGACACTTCTTTGCACGAGGTGCTGTGGAAAGGCGCCGACCCGGTTTTCCAAAAAAGCTGATCATCAGTGTGAGACACGGCAATCGCATCGTTCGAGATCCAGCGGACTTGCGCTTCAGCTTCCTCATAGTGCGAAGCTGCCGCGCAGCCGGCCATATACCAGTCGGGCAACCACCAAGACCTTACCATAACTACGATGGATGGCTCTCCACCGACAACCATCCGCTCGACTTGAGCTGCGCGCTTTCCGTCTGGTGAGATCGTCTGCGAGATTACGGTTCGACGTGAATCAAGGAAGGCCGCAGGCGCCATCCCCCAAATTGGGAGAGTTGCCAAGGCAACGAGCAGGATCACGGAAAAGATCACTATGATCTGCGTTCGGCGCTTCATCGAAGCACGATGTCAGGGATACCGCACGACTGCAATGCAATGGATCTACCTTGCATTGCGCGCCCATTCGCTCCGTCCACTACCTCAGTTCCACTGCTCGGAAGCGAGGGTTGACGAGGCTCTTACGATTCAGATGGGCCTGCACATTATCAATTCCCTTCGTCATTCCCGTGAAAGCGGGAATCCAGTAGCAACTTCGCCATGAAGGAGACCTTCGCGGCCTTGCTCTCCAAGCTTGTCTCGGGCCGGAAGGGCGCGCTCTTCACCGGCACTACGTCGAACGTGATCCAGCGCATCGCCCAGCATCGCAGCGATTACCTTGAGGGTTTCAGCGCCTGCCATGGGGCCGTGGCTGAAAACGGAGCTCGATCGTGGAAGGCAGTCCGCAGCGAAGCGCTCTCATCGCCGGTCTGGACTTTGAAGCGTTGCGCCGAGTGGATTCCCGCCTTCGCGGGAATGACGAAGAATTCGATACCCAGCTCTAAGCCGCCGTCTTCCCGCACCTTGCCGCGCGTTCGTCGGGGCGCAGGGTGAGGACGCGCACGCCATCGGCGGTCACTGCGACGGTGTGTTCGAACTGGGCGGAGAGCTTGCCGTCGGCGGTGACCACGCTCCAGCCGTCCTCGAGCTCGGCCACGGTGCGCCGGCCCTGGTTGAGCATCGGCTCGATGGTGAAGGTCATGCCCTCGCGCAGGACGAGCCCGGTGCCGGGGCGGCCGAAGTGGAGCACTTGCGGGTCTTCGTGCATCTCGCGCCCGATGCCGTGGCCGCAATATTCGCGCACCACGCTGTAGCCCGCGCTCCTTGCGTGGCTCTCGACGGCATGGCCGATGTCGCCGAGCCGCGCGCCCGGGCGCACTGCGGCGATGCCCTTCCACAAGGCGGCATAAGTCGTCTCGACCAGTCGGCGGGCGGCGGGGGAGACCTTGCCGATCATGTAGGTCTTGCTCGAATCGGCGATGTAGCCGTCCTTCTCGAGCGTGATGTCGAAGTTGACGATGTCGCCGTCCTGCAGCGTCTCCGTGGTGGAGGGCATGCCGTGGCAGACCACTTCGTTGCGCGAGCTGTTGAGCACATAGGGAAAGCCGTATTGGCCCTTGCTGGCGGGCCGCGCCTCGAGCGTGTCGACGATATAGGCCTCGACCAGGTCGTTGATCTCCATGGTCGTGCGCCCGGCGAGCGGCTGGGCGTCGAGATGGGTGAAGACCGATGCGAGCAGACGCCCGGCCTCGGCCATCAGCTCGATTTCCGCGGGGCTCTTGATCATGGCGTGCCGGCTCCGGCTGGCTGAGCACCAGGTGGCAGGGCACCGGGCGGTAGCGCCGGGTCGACGCCCGCCTCGCGCAGCTCGCGGCGCACGACTTCCTGGAACGGGAGGCCGGGATTGAGTTCGCACAGCATGCCGATCCTGATCCAGTAGGCGGCCTGTGCGTTGATCGAACGGCACGAGACCTTGCTGGCGCGGCGCAGCTGGTCGTGCAGCTCGTCCTCGATGTTGACGATGCCCATCAGCGGGGCCTTGCTATATGAACCATATACGCTTCGTATATTCCGCACAGGGGAAAGGCGCAAGGCCAGCCTGCGCAGTGGGCGAGGCGGTGGTCAGCGCCCGCCGGGGAAGAGCGTGAGCAGCTTGCCGATGCGATCGTGCAGCTCGCGCTCCTGCACCGGATCGCTGCGTCCGAGGCGCACGACCGAGAGCAGCTGGTCGGGCGAGCCGACGACGTACTGGCCGTATTCGCCGAGGCAGGCGAAGGTATTGGCGGGCGAGGAGGCGGGCCACAGGCGCGCGTCGTCGCCCGGGTCGGCGCGGTTGAGCCAGACGCCCGCGCCATAGGCCGGGTTGCGCGGGCTGGGGTCCATCATCACGCTGATCCAGCGGCGCGGTAGCACTTGTGCGCCGCGCACCGAGCCACGATGGCGCAGGAATTCGGCGAGCTTGGCCCAGTCGCGCGCATTGGCGTGGATCATGCCTGCACCCACCAGCGTCCCCGCGCGGTCGAAGCCGACCATGGTCGAGGTCATCCCGATCGGGGCGAGCACGCGGCTCCTGAGATATCCGCCCACCGCCTCGCGGCGATAGGTCGCATCGCCCTGCGGCGCGAGTACGCGCGCGGCGAGGTCGGCGAGGATCACCGCGCTCGCCGCCGAGTTCTTGAAGGCCTGTCCGGCGGGAGCCTCGAGCGGCTGGGCCTCGGCATAGGCGGCCATGTCGTCGCGTCCGTCGAGAAACAGCATGCGCATGCGATCGGACTGGCGCGCGACCCGCGCGCTGTCGGTCCCGCTCCCGGTAGCCTCGGCGTTCTCGACGTGGCGCAGGCCCGAGCGCATCTGCAGCAGCTGCTTGAGCGTGATCTCGCCGCGCGGATCGCCCGCGCGCTGCCAGTCGGGGACGGGCGCGGATTCGTTCAGGCGCAGCCGCCCGTCGCTCACCAGCTGGCCGATCATCAGCGCGGTCACGCATTGACCCGCGCTCCATCCGGGCAGGCGGGTCTTCGCGTCGATCCCGGGGGCATAGCGTTCGGCAATCACCGCGCCGCGCTTCATGATGACGAGCGCCTGCGTCTCGCCGACCGCGAGCTTGTCGAAAAGACCGTCGATGGCGCGGCCCAGATCCTGCTCGGGGGCGCCGCCATCGTCCTTGATCGCGCGCACCGCTTCGGTGCTCGGCGGGGGCGGGCCCTCGGGTGCCTTTTCTCCACAGGCTGTGAGGCTTGGCAGGGCGAGGAGGGCGAGGATATGGGGAAGGCGGCGAACCGGCATGATGCGGGTTGCACTGTACGAGAAGCATGACGATGGCAACACCCCCCAAATTCCCGCTCGGGGACAAGCTCGCGCAGGCCGCACGCGGCATGGCGCAGGGCGTGGGGCGCCGCGAGCGCCGGGCGCCCGGCCTGCCGATCCGCCAGCCTTCGCGGCGGCTGCGCTATCTCGTGGTGCTGGTGCTGGCGGTGGTCGCGGGGCTGCTCGCGTGGAACTGGAGCGACATGCGCGGGCGCACCCGTATCGGCGCGTCCTACGCCGCGCGGATCGGCTGCGTGTGCCGCTATGTCTCGAACCGTGGTCTCGACGCCTGCGAGGCGGACCTCGCACTCGCCCCGCTGCCGGGGCTCGCGGGGATGGTCTCGCTCTCGGAGGATGCCGAGACGCGCAGCGTCAGCGCGGGGCTGCCCCTGCTCGGCCGCCAGAGCGCGCGCTTCACCCCCGAAGAGGGCTGCCAGCTCGACGCCTGGGACGAGTGAGCGCGCCAGGCCGGATCAGGCGGAAGGTCTAAGCGGGCAAGGTCTAAGCGGGTAGGGGCTCGGCCGGGGTGGTGGCGTCGATCCAGCCACCGCCCAGCACGCGCTCGCCGCAATAGAACACCGCGGCCTGACCCGGGGCGACGCCGAATTCGGGCTGGGCGAAGCGGATCGTCACCGCTGCGCCTTCGCCGATCGGCCCTTCGAGCGTGACCGGCACGGGCTTGGCGAGCGAGCGGACCTTGGCGGTGACCGGCTGGTCGGCGGGGACCGGGCCGATGCGGTTGGTCTCGACGATGCGCGCCGCGGCAACGCCGAGCAGGCGGCGCGGGCCGACCATGACCCGGCGCGTCGCGGCCTCGATGCGCACGACGTAGAGCGGCTCGCTCTGCCCGCCGATCTCGAGCCCGCGGCGCTGGCCCACGGTATAGTGGATCACCCCGGGATGGGTGCCGAGCACTTCGCCGGTGAGCACGTGGACGATCTCGCCCCCTTCAACGCCCTCGGGCCGGACCGAGCGCACGATCCTGGCGTAGTCGCCGTCGGGCACGAAGCAGATGTCCTGGCTGTCGGGCTTGTCGGCGACGCGCAGGCCCGCTGCGCCCGCGAGGCGGCGGGTCTCGCTCTTGGGCAGGCCGCCGAGCGGGAAGCGCAGGAAGTCGAGCTGCGCCTCGGTGGTGCCGTAGAGAAAGTAGCTCTGGTCGCGTGCGGGATCGAGCGCGCGGTGCAGTTCTGCTCCGGCGGGACCCTCGACGCGGCGCACGTAGTGGCCGGTGGCGAGGCAGTCGGCGCCGAGGTCGCGGGCCATCTGCAGCAGGTCGGTGAACTTGGGCCCCATGTTGCAGCGGATGCACGGGATCGGGGTGCGCCCCTCGAGGTAGTCGTCGGCAAAGCGCTCGACGACCTCTTCGCGAAACGCGCTCTCGTGGTCGAAGACATAGTGGGCAATGCCCAGGCGATCGGCGACGGCGCGTGCATCGCGGATGTCGTCGCCCGCACAGCATGCGCCCTTGCGCCCGGTGGCGGCGCCGTAGTCGTAGAGCTGCAGGGTGATGCCGATGGTCTCGGCGCCGGTCGCGGCGGCCATGGCGGCAACCACCGAGCTGTCGACGCCGCCCGACATGGCGACGACGATGCGCCGTGCCGAGACGGGCTCGGGAAGCTGGAACAGCGCGGCCGGGTCGAGGCCGGCAAGCAGATCGTTGAGGGCAGTCATGGCTGCACCCCTTACGCTTCCTTGGCGGCGATTCCTACCTCTGCTCCCGGTTACGGAGCTCGAGATCGGCGGGCCGCGGCGTGTTGACGCAAACATGGTTAAGAGAATGCCGCTCGGCTTGTCCGTGCCACGAGGCAGTTCACCCTGTTCCGATCAATTCCGGGCCCTTTTTCGGGCTTCTTTACGAAGCTTTGACAAAGGTCATGTTACCGCCCGTTTCATGATTACCGAACATGATCCGATTTCCAGTGTCGCTGGCCCGGACGGGGTGGTCGAAGACCCGGCTTTCCGCGCGGTTCGGGCCGCGCCGGATTGGGAACGGCTTCGTGCCCGCCTGCTTTGCGGCCCGCTTGCGATGACCCCGCAGCCCCTCCGGGGTATGCGTTTGCGGGGCAGTTTCGAGGGCCAGACGGCCTCAGTGGTAACTACCTATAAAGCTTCGCAAAGCTTCGTTAACCTTAGTGGTTCAAGCTATCGCAAGTCGGTGGGGGACAAGGTCTTTTCGTCGCCGGCCCCCCAGGCAGAACCGGTGATCGAGGGCTGAAATGATCGAGAACCAGAAAATCCGACCCGCGCAGGTGATCGGGCCCCTTGGCGAACCGCTCACGCTGGACTCGCTGCCTCCGCCGAACACTTCGCGTTGGGTGGTGCGGCGCAAGGCCGAGGTCGTCGCCGCAGTCAACGGTGGCTTGCTGTCGATTGACGAGGTCTGTGAACGCTACCAGCTTACCCTGGAGGAATTCGCCTCGTGGCAGCGCGCGGTGGACCGCTCGGGCATGCAGGGCCTGCGTGTTACCCGAATTCAACACTACCGCGATCTTTACGAGCGTCAGCAGAAGTACTGATCGAAGCTGTTCCGCGCTTACGGACAAGCTAGAGCGGCGGCGAACCTCGGGTTTGCCGCCGCTTTCGTGTATTCGGGGTAATGAAATTCCGTAAATCGGCCTGTTTGCGCAATCATGTCGTTAGTCGATCACGGTCTGTCGCGCGGCGAGTGCAAGTTGCCTCTCCGTGCACGCAGGTCTATGTCGATAAACAGGGATTTAAGGCCGCAGTTTCGGGGAGTGGGTCATGCGATCAACTGTGCCGGAACGAGAATTGAGGCCCGGCAGATGGTGCCGGCAATTCGCGGCCATGGCGGTGATCTGATGAATTACGACAGCAAGATTGAGGCGGACAGCGACAGCCAGGCCGGGGCGCCCGGATCGATGGCGTTCGGACACGATACGCTGGTCGGCGAGCCCGAACAGGGCGGCATGTCGAGCCGGACCCTGTGGACCGTCGCCATCGCTGCGGTCGCGATGATTGTCGGCATCTGGTTCTATCTCCATTCCGGTAGCGCCGGTCCGGTAGACGAGACCGGCGTCGCGCAGGTTCCGGTGGTCACCGTGGTCCAGCCCGGACGCTCGACCGTCGTCGGCGAGATCGGCGCGACCGGCACGCTCGCCGCGCGCCGTGCCATGCCGATCGGATCGGTCGGCGAAGGTGGCGAGGTGCGCGCCGTGCGCGTCGAGCCGGGCGACTGGGTGAACGCGGGGCAGGTGCTCGCCGAAGTCGACCGCTCGGTCCAGGTCCAGCAGCAGGCCAGCCAGTCCGCCCAGATCGAGGTTGCGCAGGCCGATGCCCGCCTCGCGCAGGCCAACCTCGACCGTGCGCTCAAGCTGGTCGATCGCGGCTTCATCTCGACCGCCGACATCGACCGCCTGACCGCGACACGCGACGCGGCACTCGCCAACGTCCAGATCGCGCGCGCCAGCCTGCGTCAGCTCCAGGCCCAGGCCAACCGCCTCAACATTGTCGCGCCCGCCTCGGGCCTCGTGCTCGAACGCAACGTCGAGCCCGGCCAGGTCGTCGGCGGCGGCTCGAGCGTCCTGTTCCGCCTTGCCAAGGGTGGCGAGATGGAACTGCTCGCCAACCTGAGCGAAGACGATCTCGCCGCGATCGAGGTCGGCACGCAGGCCGAGGTCACCCCGACCGGCTCGGGCAAGACCTTCACCGGGCAGGTCTGGCAGATTTCGCCGGTGATCGATTCGACCACGCGTCAGGGCACTGCGCGCATCGCGCTTTCCTACGACCGGGCACTGCGTCCGGGCGGCTTTGCCAGCGTCACCATCCGTGGCGCCACCGTGGTTGCGCCGATGCTGCCCGAGTCCGCGATCCAGAACGACGACAAGGGCAGCTTCGTCTACGTCGTGGACAAGGACCAGCGCGTCCAGCGCCGTGGCGTGAAGACCGGGTTGGTTACCGCCAAGGGCATCGTCATTTCCGAAGGGCTCAAGGGCGATGAGCGCGTGGTGCTGCGCGCCGGCGGCTTCCTCAACCCCGACGACAAGGTCAAGCCGCAAGCGGCCAAGGCCGCGGACTGAGCCGGGCGGGACAGAGCAAGCACATGGGCCTCCGCAATATTTCCGCATGGTCGATCCGTAATCCGATCATCCCCATCGTCCTGTTCATCGGCCTGATGGTCGCGGGTCTGGTCTCGTTCAACCGGATGGACGTGAACAACATGCCCGACGTCGAGTTTCCCGGCGTCCTCGTCCTGATCAGCCAGCCCGGTGCCGCCCCGACCGAGATCGAGACCCAGATCACCCAGATTGTCGAGGGCGCGGCCCGCTCGATCAGCGGGGTCGAGGAGATCGAGTCCTCGGCATCGGAAGGCAGCTCGACCACTTTCGTGCGCTTTGCCATCGGCACCGACGCCGATGTCGCGACCAATCAGGTCAAGAACGCCATCGACCAGATTCGCGGCGACCTGCCCGAGGGCATTCTCGAGCCGCAGGTCTCCAAGGTCGAGGCCGGTGGTGGCGGCAACCTCGCGGTTTTCGCGGTGAGCGCCGACGACATGACGATCGAGCAGCTCAGCTGGTTCATCGATGATACCGTCTCGAAGAGCTTGCTCTCGGTCGAGGGGCTCGCCGCAGTCAGCCGCAACGGCGGTGTCGACCGCGAAATTCGCGTCGTCGTCGATCCCGACCGGATGATTGCCCTGGGCGTCACCGCGCGCGACATCAATACCGTCTTGCGTCAGGTCAATACCGACGCTGCAGGCGGTGAGGCCGAGATCGCCGGGTCGCGCCAGTCGGTGCGCGTGCTGGGCAATGCCGACAGCGCCTACGACCTCTCGCAGACCCGCATCAACCTGGGCAATGGCCGGCAGATCAAGCTTTCGGACGTGGCCAACGTCTACGACGGCTATTCGGAGCGCTCGCGTATCGCCAAGATCAAGGGCCGCGAAGTCGTCACCTTCGGGTTCGAGCGCGCGATCGGCGCTTCCGACGTCGCCGTCTACGACGAGGCGATGAAGAAGCTCGACGCGATCCGCGAGGCCAACCCCGACGTCCACTTCACCAAGCTGTTCTCGCAGGTCGAATATACCAAGGGCCAGTACACCAGTTCGATGGAAGCACTGGTCGAGGGCGCAGTGCTGGCGATCGTGATCGTCTACCTGTTCCTGCGTGACTGGCGTGCGACCATGATCTCGGCAATCGCGATCCCGCTCTCGGCGATCCCGACCTTCTGGTTCATGGACCTCATGGGTTTCACCCTGAACTTCCTCTCGCTGCTCGCGCTCAGCCTCGTGGCGGGTGTGCTGGTCGACGATGCCATCGTCGAGATCGAGAACATCGTGCGCCACATGCGCATGGGCAAGAGCGCCTATCAGGCCTCGATCGACGCCGCCGACGAAATCGGCCTCGCCGTGGTCGCGACGACCTTCTCGATCGTCGCGGTGTTCCTGCCGGTCGGCCTGATGCCCGGCATCTCGGGCCAGTTCTTCAAGGCCTTTGGCCTGACCGTCGTCGTCGCGGTGCTAATGAGCCTTGCCGTCGCGCGCCTGATCACGCCGATGGTCGCGGCCTATTTCCTCAAGGCTCACGGCCATGCCGAGCACGGCGGCGGGCGCGCTATGGACCTTTACATGAAGGTCCTCGCCTGGACGCTCGATTCCAGTCACGCGCTGCGTCGCAAGGCCGCGCTCGAGCGGCCCGCCGTCTCGCACTGGTGGTACGGCCTCATCGCCATACTCCCGATCGCGGCGATCCTTGCCGCGGGCATCGCGCTTGCCGTCATGATCTTCACGCTCGTCCAGACGGGACTGCGCGGTGCGGGTGTGGGCGACATGGCGATCGTTGTCGCGGCCCTCGTCGCGCCGCTCGCCGTGCCGGTCGCGGTCTTCGTCCTGGGCAAGGTCCTGCGCGCCGTGCTTGGCGTGCTCGGGGCCTTCGGGACCTGGTACCGTTACTTGTCCGACCGCATCGCCGCGCGCATGCGCGACCATCGCTTCTACGCCTTCTGCGCGGGCATCTACGCGCTGGTGGTCACCTTTGCGTTGCTCGCCGGCCTGCCCCAGCAGTTCCAGCCGAGCACCAACGAGGACACCAGCCGCGTCAACATCGAGATGGTGCCCGGCACGACGCTCGAGCAGACCGTCGAGGTCGCCTCGCGTGCGACCCGCATCCTCGAGCGCGAGCCTGAGGTGGCAATGGTCATGGCCGCCTCGCGCGAAGGCAACGCCACGCTCTACGTGACGCTCAAGCCGGCCAAGGAACGCCCCACCACCAGCATCGAGTTCGAGCGCCGCCTTGCGCCCGCGCTGCAAGGCATCGCCGATGCGCGCGTGACTTTCGCCAGCCAGTCGGGCGGTTTCGGTTCGGGCCGCGACATCTCGGTCATGCTCTCGGGCAGCGATTCCGAGCTGCTCAACAAGACCGCGCAAACGCTCGCCGAGCAGATGCGCACGATTCCGGGCGTCGTCGCCCCGCGTATTGCGGCCGACCTGCAGCGCCCCGAACTCGTGATCGTCCCGCGCCTCGACCTTGCCGCACAGCTTGGCGTGACCACGACCGCACTCAGCCAGACGATCCGCATCGCCACGCTCGGCGAGATCGACCAGAACGCGGCCAAGTTCTCGCTTTCGGACCGCCAGGTGCCGATCCGCGTCGTTCTCGCGCGCGATTCGCGCCGTGACTTCACGACGATCGAGAACCTGCCGGTTGCGACCTCCTCGGGCGGGACAGTGCCGCTCAAGCGCGTCGCCGAGATCCGCTTTGGCGCAGGTCCCACCAAGATCGAGCGCTACAACCAGTCGCGCCGCGTCTTCGTTGGCGCCGATCTGGGCGCGGGCCAGGTCAAGGGACCGGTGATGGAGCAGATCCAGAAGCTGCCGATCATGCAGGACCTGCCGATGGGCGTCTCCAATGCCCCGGTCGGCGAGGACCAGTGGCAGGCCGAGATGATCATGAACTTCGTCATCGCGGTGATCAGCGGCATCCTGCTCGTCTTCGCGGTGCTGGTGCTGCTCTACAAGCGCTTCGTCTCGCCGCTGGTGAACATGGCCTCGCTGCTGCTCGCCCCGCTCGGTGGCCTGCTCGCGCTGACCATCGTCGGCCAGCCGGTCTCGATGCCGGTCTACATCGGCATCCTGATGCTGCTCGGCATCGTCGCCAAGAACTCGATCCTGCTGATCGACTTCGCCATCGAGGAGATGGGCAAGGGCGTCGACAAGGTTACTGCGATTATCGATGCCGGGCACAAGCGCGCGCAGCCGATCGTGATGACCACCGTGGCGATGACCGCGGGCATGGTCCCGACCGCACTCTCGCTCTCGGGCGACGGGGCCTTCCGTGCGCCGATGGGCATGGTTGTGATCGGCGGACTGCTGCTCTCGACGCTGTTGACGCTGGTAATTGTCCCTGCAGCCTTTAGCCTTGCCGACGGTTTCGAGAAGCGGATCGGGCCCAAGCTGCGCACGACGTTGCTGACGTTCGAGCCGCACCACGCAGAGGAAGCGCACCGCGCCGAGCAAGGCGCGCTTCCCGCCGAATAGGTTAGGATAGCGCGATCGCCCGGGCAGCAGAGCCAATGCCGAACCAGAGCTTGCCCGGCAGATCGGGGATGACCCCGGACCGGGCACGCAGGATGCGCCTGTTCGCCACCGGCCTGCTCATGGCCATGGCGGCAGGTTTCCTCGTGCTGCACCGCCTGCACACACTCTACCCGGGCTGGGACGTGCCGCTCGGCTATGCCATCGCCTTCACCGAGGCGGCGATGGTCGGCGGCCTTGCCGACTGGTTCGCGGTCACCGCGCTGTTCCGCCGCCCGCTCGGGCTGCCGATCCCGCACACCGCGATCATTCCGGTGAACAAGGACCGCATCGCCGATTCGATGGCGCGCTTCCTGCGCGAGAACTTTCTCACCCCGCAGGTCGTCGCGCGGCGGCTTCGCCACTTCAACCTTGCTGCCGCTGCTGGCGGCTTCCTCGCCGACCCACGCAGCGAGGAGCAGTCGCGCGTGCGCGAGGGCGCGGCGAACCTGTTTGCCGACGTGCTCGAATCGCTCGATCCCGACCAGATGGGCGGGATGGTCAAGGCAGGGCTCAGGCGCCAGCTGGAGAGCGTCGATGCCGCGCCGCTGCTCGGCCAGATGCTCGAGAATGCGATCGCCGACAAGAAGCACCTGCCGGTGCTCGAGGCGCTGCTGCGCAAGCTCGGCGGCGTGATCGAGGCCAACGAGGCGATGATCCGCGAGATGATCCATACGCGGGCCAACACCATCATGCGCTGGACCGGGCTCGACGAAAAGCTGGCGAGCGGGGTGCTCGACGGCACTTATCGCCTGCTCGCCGAGATCATCGTCCAGCCCGACCACCCCTTGCGCGGCAAGATCGACGAGGCGCTGGCGACGCTCGCGCACGACTTGCGTCATGACCCCGAGGTTCAGGCCAAGGTCGCGCGGATCAAGGCCGAGCTGCTCGCCAATCCTGCGGTCGGCATCTGGCTCGATGCGATGTGGGAGCGTGCCCGCGCCGCCCTGCTGCGGGCGGTGCGCAATCCCGACAAGGTGCTTGCCGGGGGTATCGGCGAATCGCTGGGACAGCTCGGCCATGCGCTCGCCGACGATCCGCGCCTGCAGCTGATGGTCAACCGCTTTGCCCGCCGCACGCTGGTCGGCGTATCGACCCGCTATGGCGGCGAGATCGTCCGGCTGGTCTCCGAGACGGTGAAGCGCTGGGACGCGCGCACCGTTTCCGACCGTATCGAAGGTGCGGTGGGGCGCGACCTCCAGTTCATTCGCATCAACGGTACGCTGGTCGGCGGGCTCTTCGGCCTTGCCATCCACACCGTCGAACGCTTCCTGTGAGACCTGGGGCTTTCGTGCAGGCCCCGGCCGAGCCGCTGCTGCGCACCCGGCGCTTCGGTTTGTGGCTGCCGCAGGCAGGCGACGTCCCGGCAATGTGCCGCCTGCTGCGCGAGGACAGCACGCGCCGCTTCCTCGGACCCGCCAGCCCCGCGCCTGCAGCCCAGTACGAGCGCCTCTCGCGCAATGCCGGGTCCTGGGCGCTTCATGGCTACGGCACCTTCGCCGTACGCCCGCATGGCTCGGACGAGGTCGTCGCCTCCTGTGGTGTGTTCCATAGCTGGCGCGGTTATGGCGAGGGCCTCGACGACGTCCCCGAGGCGGGCTGGATCGTACGCGAGGACTGGACCGGCAAGGGCGTCGCACGCGAAGCGATGGATGCGGCGCTCGCCTGGTTCGACGCCACCCACGGCGCGCGCCGGATCGCCTGCATGATCGAGCAGGGCAACGCGCCGAGCGAACGCCTGGCAGCCGCGCTCGGCTTCGCACGCTACGGCGAGCACCGCCTCGAGGATGGCGCCGTTCTCACATTGCTCGAGCGCGGGCGCTAGCTCAGCAAGTAATTGATGGTCGTGCGCCAGAACGAGGCAACAGGCTGGCCCCTGGCGTCGAGCGCTGGTTCAAAGTGCGAATCCATGACGACCTTGCAGGGCTGGTCGTTGAAGGCGCTGTCGGCGTAGGTGAGCTGAATCTTGCAGCTCGTCGGCTTGCCTGTCGCGTCGATCATCGCGAGCAGACTGAGCCAGCCGTTTTCGCCCTTCCTCGCCTGCGCTTGCGGATAGAAAGCCTGGATGCGCTTCGCCAGCTTGCCCGTGTCCCGGGCACGGGCCATGCGCGTCACCCCGGCCTGTACTGCGGGATCGAGCCCCCAGGAAGCGACCATGTTGTCGACGCAAGAGCGCATGGCCTTGAGGGCTGCGGCCAGCGGACCCGTCCGCAGTTCGAGTGAATGTCCATCGCTGCTCAGGGTGATCGAACGAAGCCCGGCGTCGAACGCAGGGTCCGCAACGGGCATGGGCTGGTCCTGCTCCCCTCGTAACTCGTCGCCTGCAGATGGATCAGCTTCGTGGATGTTTTTGGAGAAAATGAAACCGGGCCCGAAATTTTCACTGTCGGCCAGCTTGGGATGTTCGATGTCGAAAGGACCATGGTCGCCGAGGGTCATCGCAAGACTGCCACGCTTGCCGAGCGGCCGGGTCTGTTCTCCGGCAATGAAGAATTCGAAGGTATAGCCCGGCTGGTAGCTGTTGATGCGCAGCAGCAGCGGCGCTTCCTCGGTCCCGAACGTGCGTTGCAGCGTGCAGTAGTTCGCCGCCCAGTCGACATTCCAGGCCATCGTCGGCTCGAGCACGACCGGCTCGCTCGCCGCCCTGACCGGGAAAGGCACAAGCGTTGCCCCCAGCAGTGTCGCCACGATCAGGGCCCGAGCCTGAATTGCGATCCCCATCTTGATTGTATCCCCTGTTTCGCTCTCTCGACGGCAACCATGGCAGATGGTTATCTCGATGGAAACCGGAGGCTTTTTACGTCCAAATGGCAGACTGCCGATACCTCGCATCAAAAAAAGCCCGGGCGTTTCCACCCGGGCTTTCTCGTGTCTGGCTAAGGCCTGCTCGGTTCAGAGCTTGCCGGTCAGTTCCGGCACCGCGTTGAACAGGTCGGCGACGAGGCCGATGTCCGCGACCTGGAAGATCGGGGCGTCCTCGTCCTTGTTGATGGCGATGATGGTCTTCGAATCCTTCATGCCCGCAAGGTGCTGGATCGCACCCGAGATGCCGACGGCGATGTAGACTTCGGGCGCCACGATCTTGCCGGTCTGGCCGACCTGGTAGTCATTGGGCACATAGCCCGCATCGACCGCAGCGCGGCTGGCACCCACGGCGGCGCCGAGCTTGTCGGCGAGCGGCATGATGGTTGCCTCGAAGGTCTCGGCGTCCTTGAGCGCGCGACCGCCCGAGACGATCACCTTGGCGCTGGTCAGCTCCGGGCGCTCCGAAGTCGCGATCTCGGCGCCGACGAAGCTCGACAGACCGGCGTCACCGGCACCCGAGACGGCTTCGATCTCGGCCGAACCGCCCTCGGGCGCAGCCTTCTCGAAGGCCGTGCCACGCACGGTGATCACGAGCTTCGCATCGGTGCTCTCGACCGTTGCGATGGCATTGCCGGCATAGATCGGGCGCGTGAAGGTCTTCTCGCCCTCGACCGAGAGGATGTCCGAGACCTGCATCACGTCGAGCAGGGCGGCGACGCGCGGTGCGACGTTCTTGCCGGTGGTGGTGGCAGGCGCCACGAAGGCGTCGTGGTGACCCATCAGGTCCACGATCAGCGGTGCGACGTTCTCGGCCAGCGCGTGCTCGTAGGCAGCGTCGTCGGCGAGGTGGACCTTGGCCACGCCGGCGATCTTTGCAGCTTCGTCGGCAACTGCCGCGCAGCCCGAACCGGCGACGATGAGGTGAACCTCACCCAGCTTGGCAGCTGCGGTGACGGTGGCGAGCGTCGCGTCCTTGACCGACGCGTTGTCGTGTTCGACCCAAACAAGCGTCTTCATCAGGCGACTCCCATTTCCTTGAGCTTGGCGACAAGCGCGTCGACGTCCTCGACCTTGATACCGGCCGAACGGACCGGCGGTTCGGCGACCTTGAGGGTCTTGAGGCGCGGTGCGATGTCGACGCCGTAGTCGGCGGGCGTCTTGGCATCGAGCGGCTTCTTCTTCGCCTTCATGATGTTGGGCAGCGAAGCATAGCGCGGCTCGTTGAGGCGCAGGTCGGTGGTGATGATCGCGGGCATGGCGAGCTTCACGGTCTCGAGACCGCCGTCGACTTCGCGCGTGACGGCAAGCGAATCGCCCTCGACCACGACCTTCGAGGCGAAAGTGCCCTGCGGACGGCCAAGCAGAGCGGCGAGCATCTGGCCGGTCTGGTTGCTGTCGTCGTCGATCGCCTGCTTGCCCAGGATCACGAGACCCGGGGTCTCGGCCTCGACGACGGCCTTGAGGATCTTCGCGACGGCGAGCGGCTCGACTTCATTGTCGGTGGTGACGTGGATCGCGCGGTCCGCGCCCATCGCCATGCCGGTACGCAGCGTCTCGGCGGCCTTGGCCGGCCCGATCGAGACCACGACGACTTCTTCGGCGCCGCCGGCTTCCTTGATCTTGAGCGCTTCCTCGACGGCGATTTCGTCGAAGGGGTTCATGCTCATCTTGACGTTGGCAAGATCGACGCCCGAGCCGTCGGCCTTGACGCGTGGCTTCACGTTGTAATCGATCACCCGCTTTACGGGGACGAGGATTTTCATGAGAATGGGTCCTCTCAGTCTCGGCACGGCATTGATTTAGCCGCGCGATTAAATTGCGCGAAAAAGCCATCGCGTCCTGCGAACCGCTCGTCAACCCCCGGTTTTTCTCGGCGGTGCCAAGGCTGGCTTTAGTGACAGGCTTCTGCGGTGTGCAGGCCATCGCGTGAACGATGACATCGCGACCTTTCCGACAGACGAAAAAAGCGGCGGAAGCGCAAAGGCTCCCACCGCTTTTTCATTCGGCCACGAGGGGCAGGCGCGATCAGGCCGCGCTCTTGACCTCGGCGACGATCTTCTTGGCAGCATCGCCCAGGTCGTTAGCCGGAACGATCGGCAGACCCGAGTTGGCGAGGATGTCCTTGCCCTGCTGGACGTTGGTGCCCTCGAGGCGAACCACGAGCGGCACGCCCAGGTTCACTTCCTTGGCCGCAGCCACGATGCCCTCGGCGATGACGTCGCACTTCATGATGCCGCCGAAGATGTTCACGAGGATGCCCTTCACGTTGGGGTCCTTGAGAATGATCTTGAAGGCTGCGGTCACCTTCTCGGTGGTGGCGCCGCCGCCCACGTCGAGGAAGTTCGCCGGGAACGAGCCGTTGAGCTTGATGATGTCCATGGTCGCCATGGCAAGGCCCGCACCGTTCACCATGCAGCCGATGTCGCCATCGAGCTTGATGTAGGCAAGGTCATACTTGCTGGCTTCGATCTCGGCCGGGTCTTCCTCGGTCTCGTCGCGCAGGGCGAAGACGTCGGGGTGACGGTAGAGCGCGTTCGAATCGAAGCTCATCTTGGTGTCGAGGACGAGCAGCTGGCCGTCCTTCGATTCGACCAGCGGGTTGATCTCGAGCATGTCGCAGTCGAGGTCCATGAAGGCCTCGTAGATCTGCTTGGCGATCTTCTGCGCCTGCTTGTTGAGATCGCCCGAGAGCTTGAGGCCGAAGGCCACGGCGCGGCCGTGGTGCGGCTGGAAGCCTTCCGCCGGGTCGATGGTGATCGTGGTGATCTTTTCCGGGGTCGAGTGAGCGACTTCCTCGATGTCCATGCCGCCCTCGGTCGAGGCGATCATCGCGACGCGGCCGGTGGCACGGTCGACGAGCATCGAGAAGTAGTATTCCTTGGCGATGTCGACGCCGTCGGTCACGTAGAGGCGGTTGACCTGCTTGCCAGCGTCACCGGTCTGGATGGTGACGAGGGTGTTGCCGAGCATTTCCTTGGCGAAAGCCTCGACTTCCTCGATCGACTTGGCGAGACGCACGCCGCCCTTGGCATCGGGACCCAGTTCCTTGAACTTGCCCTTGCCGCGGCCGCCGGCGTGGATCTGCGCCTTGACGACGTAGAGCGGTCCGGGAAGCTGCTTGGCAGCGGCGACCGCCTCTTCGACGGTCAGTGCAGCGATACCGGCGGGGATGCCCACGCCGTACTTCGCGAGCAGTTCCTTGGCCTGATATTCGTGAATGTTCATCGGTCAAACGCTTTCTGCTGGAGTTTCCCCGGGGAAGGGCGCGATTGCGGATTTTGCTGCGTCGCCTAAGCACATCCCTGACGGCTTGAAAAGTCCCGTTCCCTGAGCAATTGCATAGGTGCGGTGCGAAGAGCCCGCGATTTCGAAGCTTGCGGACGATTGCAGGACAGAATGATTGATCGAGACAGACTGGAGGCAATCGTGCGCGAGGCAGGGCGGATCGCCCTCGCCGGATGGCCCGGCGACGGCCATGCGCTCGAGCACTGGGAGAAGGTGCCGGGAAGCCCGGTCTGTACGATCGACCTTGCCGTGGACGAGTTCCTCAAGCGCGAATTGCATGCGCTGCTGCCTTCAGCCGGTTGGCTGAGCGAGGAGACGCTCGACAGCCACAAGCGGCAGGAGCACGAACTGGTCTGGCTGGTCGATCCGGTTGACGGCACCCGCGACTTCATCGCCGGGCGTACCGGCTGGGCGGTCTCGGTCGCGCTGGTCAATACGCGCAGGCCCTTGTTCGGTTATCTCTATGCCCCTGCGCGTCGTCGCGAGGAAGGCGGCGAGTTCTGGGCGGGTGAACTGGGCAAAGGAGCCTGGCGCAACGGTGAGCGCCTGCTCGCGAGCGCGCGTTCGGCGCTTGGCGGCGCACGCGTTCCCGCGCGCAAGCTGGCACCCGAGGACGAGGATCTGGTGCTCGTCGACCAGCCCAATTCAATCGCGCTGCGCATGGCGATGGTGGCATCGAACGAGGCGGACCTGCTGGCGACGCTGCGCTGGGGCTTCGAATGGGACATCGCGGCTGCCGGCCTGATTGCGCGCGAGGCGGGCGCGGCGGTGACCGATGCCTTCGGCAAGCCGCTCAATTACAACAAGCACGATCCGCGCGCCTTTGGCGTCCTGTGCTGCTCGAGCGCCCTGCACGCGGCGGCCGTCGAGCGCCTTGCCGACCGGGCGGAGCGCTACTCCGCCTGAAGTGCGCCATCGGGCGCTGCGTGAACAAGAGGGCGCTCGATCAGCACCCCGCTGCGTCGAACTGATTCGGGGCGGCCTGCTTCGGAATGCGGGCCTGGCTCGGACTGCACGAGAGTGGTCGCAATCGCGGGGATGTCAGCACGGCTGGATCGGGCGGCAGTGAGTTGCGGGAAACTGCTGGTGGTGGCTTCCGGGCTGGTGACGGCGGTGCGAGGCTCTGCCTTGCGGATGCGCCGGGCAAAGATTGCCTGAACAGTGGTCTTGATGCGCGCGATGTCGCACGGCCAGGGCAGGCAGGCGGTCGCCCCGTTGAACAGCAGTTCAGACTTGCGCAGGGCGCTGGTCTCACCGGTCAGCACAACGACCGGCAGCGTGCGATTGTGCAACTGCATCATGCGATGCAGCGAAGCGACCGAATCGCCCCTGTCCTCGATCAGGATGATTGCCTCGTCGGGCCAGGCCTGGCTTATCTCGCTGTAATGCTCGAGCGGAATGACGAAGGCCGCCAGATTGGTGAGCGCATGGGAGATTTGCGCCCGTCGTCGTACGTCGCTGTCGATCAGGATGATCTGGTGCCTGTCCATCACTGCCTCCATCGCTTCAATAAGTTTGACCTGCATGTGTTGCGCAACAGTTTCTGGCGAAAAGTCCGTCCATGTGGGCCGGATCAGTTCGAACTGATGGTCGCATCAGTGGTATGCGGTTTCGATTTTGATGATATGTCAGGATTTATTTAAGTTATTTTCCATTTCTTATATAATAAATAGCGCTCTATCTATAAGTGAAAACACTGATGTGGATATTGTTTCTGCTCCCGCTTGGTGCAGTCTTCGCTGGAGGAGCAGGGGCACGAGCAGCAATCGGGACTATCCTTGCGCGCCGTGGTGCAGCGGAATTCAAGCAGGTCCGCGGATCCTCGGTGCGGGGCCGATACTGCGGATCAGTCATTTCCCGGTTCATGTGACGGCGCGCGCCTCTCTAGCTTTCGTTTGTCACAGAGGGATTCGGCCAATCGCGGCTGCGATGAGTCTTTTCATGTCGTCGCGCAGTTCGCAGGCCTGCAGCCGCGAGATCGCCTTGCATGGCGTGGGTTGCTCAATTTTTAAGCAGGAGCTGTTCTAAAGTGTAGCAAATGCAAGCGCTCACGCCGATTTTTCGGGCGGAAATCCGTATTTGTTGCGCATTATGCAATCGTAATTCATCAAATCGCATTTGTCGGACAGCCAAGCTTCGCCTACTTAGGACGGGCCTTTCAGGCATCCTCTCCCAAAAAACTTTCATGGGCCAGCCTTCGGGTTGGCCCTTTTTTTTGGCCGACGATTGGGTTGAGACGGCTATCTGGACTGTTCCGGCTGCACGAACGCCGGGCCACCAAGGCCCGGCGCTGTGCAATGCTGGTACGAATCCGTTGCTCAGCGCGCGGCGCTGGCTTCGTCCGTGGTCACCGGCGTGATCTTGATCTCGACGCGGCGATTGATCGAGCGACCCTCGGGGGTCGTGTTGTCGGCAACCGGGTAGTCCTCGCCCATGCCCTGGGTCTGGATACGCGCGGAAGAGACGCCCCGGCTGATCAGGTAGCGAGCCACCGAATCGGCGCGGCGCTTGGAGAGGTCGAGGTTGTAGGCTGCCGAACCAGTGGAATCGGTGTGGCCGTAGACGTCGACGAGGCTGTTGGGATACTGCACCATCGACTGCGCGACCTTGTCGAGCGCGCTCTGGAACGAAGGGCTGATCGCCGTCGAATCGACTGCGAAGGTCACGTCGGGCAAGTTGACGAGAATGCCGTCGCCCTGGTCGCTCACGTCGATGCCAGAACCGGCAGTCTGCTCCTTGAGCTCGCGAATCTGCTTGTCCTTCTGGTATCCGACTACGCCGCCCGCGACACCGCCGATACCGGCGCCGACGATACGCGCGGTCTTGCCGCCGATCACGCTGCCGAGCAGATAGCCAAGCCCGGCGCCGCCGCCCGCACCGATCGCGGTGCGCGAGACCTTGCGCTCGCCGGTATTGGGATCGGTCACACAGGCCGAGAGGCCAACCAGGGAAAGTGCCGCAACCGCACTCATCATCACCCGCGAAGTTCTCATCTTATCAATCCCTTCCTTCTAAGTGCCGTTCACGGCATCTGTTTAATAGTACACATGTCTATGGCTCGCATATGAACGGGTAACGCCTCGCGGCATTTCCTGTTCCGTTTATCGCACGAGAGGGGCCTTGCGCGTGCCATGCAACCGCGCGGAACAGGTCCGGGAGGCCCGGTGCAGGCCGCGCCTTCCTTCGGTATCGGGGCTGCCGAAAGAGCCAGGCCATCCGCGCGAGCGCAGCAAGTGCTTCGCAGGTGCCGAAAACTCTGCTAGCGCGGGACCATTGTGACGCCTTTTCCCTGGACCGACCTCCTCATCATCGTTGGGCTGATCCTGCTCAATGGTCTTTTCGCCATGTCCGAGCTCGCGATCGTGTCCGCACGTTCCGCGCGGCTCCAGGTCTCCGCCGACAAGGGCAACAAGGCGGCGATCGCGGCAATGGCCCTGGCCCGTGACCCGGGCAAGTTTCTCTCTACCGTCCAGATCGGCATCACCCTGATCGGCATCGTCGCAGGTGCCTACTCCGGCGCAAGTCTGGGTGGGCCGGTCGGTGAGCGGCTGGCGATGCTTGGGGTACCGCCCGCCTACGCCACCGAGATCGGCTTCGCGCTGGTGATCATCGGCACGACTTATGCCAGCGTCGTCATCGGCGAGCTCGTGCCCAAGCAGCTGGCGCTGCGCGCGGCCGAGGCGGTCGCGATGATCATGGCGCTGCCAATGGTCTGGCTCTCGCGCATCATGGCGCCGGCAGTGTGGCTGTTCGACCGCTCTTCCGGGCTGATCCTGCGCCTGCTGTCGATACGCGGTTCGGGGGAGGAGCGCCTGACCTCCGAGGAACTCCAGATGATCTTCGCCGAGGCGACGCGTTCGGGGGTGATCGAGGAAGAGGAGCGCGCGATGATGACCGGGGTAATGCGCCTCGCCGATCGTCCGGTGCGCGAACTTATGACCCCGCGCAACCAGCTCGACTGGATCGACCTCGATGCCTCGCGCGAGGAGCTGATGGCGCGAATCGAAGCCTCGCCGCATTCGCTTCTGCCGGTTGCCGACGGCGAATCGCGCGACAACCTCGTGGGCATCCTCAAGGTGCGCGAAGTGCTCGCGGCGATGGTCTCAGGCCGTCCGGTGGACATTGCCGCGATGATGCGCAAGGCCGAAGTCATCCCCGACCAGCTCGACGCTATGGATGCCCTGCGCAAGCTGCAGACCGCCGAAGTGGCGATGGCGATCGTCCATGACGAATACGGTCACCTCGAGGGCGTGGTGACCCCCTCGGACGTACTCTCGGCGCTCGCGGGCAATTTCGCCAGCCATCAGGACGAGGGCGACGAGCCGATGTTCGTCGAGCGCGAGGACGGCTCGCTGCTCGTTTCGGGCTCGATGCCAGCTGATGCGCTCGCCGATCGGCTCGGGATCGAACTGCCCGAGGATCGCGAGTTCGCCACCGCGGCGGGATTCGTCATGGCCGTGCTCAAGAAGGTGCCGGGCGAGGGCGAGTTCTTCTCCGAGCAGGGCTGGCGCTTCGAGGTCGTCGACATGGACGGGCTCAAAATCGACAAGGTGCTGGTCGGACGCGAGGCGCCCGAGCCCGAGGGTGATGGAGTCGCGGGCGAGACCTGAGCGGTCTTATGCTCCGTCATCGCTTCGGCAAGGCCGGCAGGAGCCCTCGCACCGACGCTTGGCGTCCTCTCAAAGGTGCATGGGCCTGACGCAACGAAAGAGGCCGGAACAGCGCGTGCTGTTCCGGCCTCTTTCGGTTTCGGTCGCAGCCCCTAGGGAGCTGCGGTGTCCTGCATCAGCCGCCGATGGTGACCTGTGCGTCGCGACCGTCGCCCTCGGGGGCCGAGAGGATCGAGCGGGTCACCTGACCCTTGGCCACGGTGTAGGTCTGGGGATCACCGACCTTCGAGCGGATGCCGGGGTCCGAGGGGCCAGCCATCGCGATGGCATTGCGCTCGATCTCCGAGCGGGCCTGCGGGCCGCCGAACAGCGCGTCCAGCGTCTGCTGCTGCAGCGCACCCTCGGACGGGCGCGGTTCGCCTTCCTTGGGCGGGGTCAGTGCGAAATCGGGCGGCACGACCAGCGGCGACTGACGCTGGACCGCGAATTCGTCGGGACGGGCGCGGTTGAACAGGCCGGTGCTGCCACAGCCGGCGAGCAGGCTTGCCCCGGCAGTCACGAGAATCAGGGCACCGGTTTTCTTCACGAACATCAAATCAACTCTCCGGGGCAGGGTCTGCCGCTGTTTCCGGCTTGTCGCGCACAAGCAGGGATCGGGCAAGGATAATCAGGACGCCGATAGTGATTGCGGCATCGGCGAGATTGAAAATGAGGAACGGACGCCATTCGCCGAAATGCAGGTCGGCATAGTCGATGACGTAGCCGTAGGAATAGCGGTCGCGGATGTTGCCGCAGGCGCCGCCCAGCACGAGCGCGAGCGCGAGGATATCGGGCAGGCGCCGTTCGCGCAGCAGCCAGACCAGCACGAAGGCGGCGATGGCCCCGGTCATGAATACCAGCGCCCAGCGTGCCTCGGGCGAGCCTGCCGTGAACAGGCCGAGCGAGACACCGAAGTTCTGGGTGAAGCGCAAGTCGAAGATCGGCAGCAGCGTCTTGATCTTGTCGGGACCGTAGATGCCCATGGGGCCGGTCACGAGGTACTTGACGTACTGGTCGAGCAGGAAGATCGCGGCGGCAAGCCCGAGGCCTGCCAGCCGTTTCGCGATCATCGTCACGCCGCGGCTCCGTCGATCTCGGCGACCGCGTCTTCGCAGCGATCGCACAGCGCGCCGTCTTCCGCCACGTCGGGCAGATGGCGCCAGCAGCGCCCGCACTTGGCCTCGGAGGTCTTGGCGACGGTCACCGCCTTGCCCTGCCCGAGCGCGACTTTCGCCGAGATGAACAGTTCGGCGAGGTCTCCGGTATCGAAACCGGCTGGAACGGCATCGGCCGGGACCTCGACCTCGGCCTCGAGGCTGGAGCGCACGATTTTCTCGCGGCGCAGCGGCTCGATCGCCTCGGTGACCTTTTCGCGCAAGGCGCGCAGGTCCTGCCAGCGAGCGGCATCGCTGTCGACCGCAGGTACCTCGGGCCATTCTAGCAGATGCACGCTGCCCGCCTCGGGATAGCGCGTGCCCCAGGTTTCCTCGGCGGTGAACACCAGCACGGGCGCGGCATAGCGCACGAGCGCGTGGAACAGCAGGTCGAGCACGGTGCGGTAGGCGCGGCGCTTCGGGTCCGAGGGGGCGTCGCAGTAGAGACGGTCCTTGCGGATATCGAAGAAGAACGCCGAGAGGTCCTCGTTGCAGAAGTCGACGAGCGCGCGCACGTAAGTGTTGTAGTCGAAGTCATCGACCGCCTCGCGCAGCGTCGCGTCGAGCTTTGCCAGGAGCGAGAGCACGTAGCGTTCCAGCTCGGGCATCTCGGCCAGCGGCAGGCGCTCTTCCTCGCAGAAGCCGTCGAGCGCACCGAGCATGTAGCGCATGGTGTTGCGCAGGCGGCGGTACTGGTCGCCCACGCCCTTGAGGATCTCGTCGCCGATGCGGTGGTCCTCGGTGAAGTCGACCGAGAGCGCCCACAAGCGGATGATGTCGGCACCGTTGGTCTCCATGACCTTCAGCGGGCTGATCGTGTTGCCCAGCGACTTCGACATCTTGAGGCCCTTGGCATCCATGGTGAAGCCGTGGGTCAGGACCGCCTTGTAGGGCGCATGGCCGCGCGTCGCGCACGATTCGAGCAGCGAGGACTGGAACCAGCCGCGATGCTGGTCGGAGCCTTCGAGGTAGAGGTCGGCCTTGGGGCCTTCGTAGCCTTCGGGGCGCAGAAGGTCGGGCCACTTGCCCGATTCGAGCACGAAGGCGTGAGTCGAACCCGAATCGAACCAGACGTCGAGGATGTCGACCACGCGCTCGTAGTCGTCGGCCTTGTAGGCATCGCCCAGGTATTCCTGCGCGCGCGCGTCCGACCAGGCGTCGACGCCGGTCTCGCGGATGGCCGCGACGATGCGCGCGTTGACCGCATCGTCGACGAGGTATTCGCCGGTCTTGCGGTCGACGAACAGCGTGATCGGCACGCCCCAGGCACGCTGGCGCGAAAGCACCCAGTCGGGACGTCCCTCGACCATCGCGCCGATGCGGTTGCGGCCCTTTTCGGGCACGAAACGCGTGTCGGCGATGGCCTGCACGGCGGTTTCGCGCAGCGTCTTGCCCGCGGGCATCCCGGCCTCGGGGGCGAGCTTGTCCATCGGCACGAACCACTGCGGGGTGCAGCGGTAGATCACCTTGGCCTTCGAGCGCCACGAGTGCGGATAGGAATGGGTATAGTCGGCGCTGGCCGAGAGCAGCGCGCCGGCTTCGCGCAGGTCCGAGCAGACCGGGCCGTCGGGCGCATTGAACTTGGGATTGATGACCGACATCGAGCGCTCGTCGGCGCGGCCGAGCCAGCCCCAGTCCTCGCGGTAGCGGCCATCGGCCTCGACTACGAACTTGGGATTGAGGCCATTGGCCTTGCACAGGTCGAAGTCGTCCTCGCCGTGGTCGGGGGCCATGTGCACGAGGCCGGTACCCGAATCGGTGGTGACGAAGCTCGAGCCGTCGAGCAGCGGGCGAAGTTCAGCATAGAACCCGCCGAGATGGTGCATCGGGTGACGCACCCTGGTGCCCTTGAGCGAGGCGCCCTTGATGAAGAAGTGCAGGTCGTGGGCCTCGTGGCCCATGCGCTTGACGAAGCTATCGACCAGCGGTTCGGCGATGAGGAAGCGGCGTCCCTCGATCTCGATCAGGTGGTAGTCGATGTGCGCGCCATAGGCGAGCGCCTGGTTGACCGGGATCGTCCAGGGCGTGGTCGTCCAGATCACCGCGAAAGCACCGACCAGATCCGCGTCCTCGGCCTCGACGATCTCGAAGGCGACGTCGATCTGGGTCGAGGTGATGTCCTCGTACTCGACCTCGGCTTCGGCGAGCGCGGTCTTCTCGACCGGGGACCACATCACCGGCTTGGCGCCGCGGTAGAGCATGTCGCTCTTCGCGAACTTGAGCAATTCGCCCACGATGGTCGCCTCGGCGTCGAAGTCCATCGTCAGGTAGGGGTGATCCCAGTCACCGCCCACGCCAAGACGCTTGAGCTGGTCGCGCTGGGTGTCGACCCACTGGCGGGCATAGGCGCGGCACTCGGCGCGGAATTCCTCGGCCGGGACCTCGTCCTTGTTCTTTTTCTTCTTGCGGTAGAGTTCCTCGACCTTCCACTCGATGGGAAGGCCATGGCAGTCCCAGCCCGGCACGTAGGGCGCGTCCTTGCCCAGCAGCGTCTGCGTGCGCACGACCATGTCCTTGAGGATGTGGTTGAGCGCATGGCCGATGTGCATGTCGCCATTGGCGTAGGGCGGGCCGTCGTGGAGGATGAACTTCTCGCGTCCGGCGCGGGCCTCGCGAATCTGCCTGTAGAGACCCTCGTCCTCCCAGCGCGACAGAATACCCGGCTCCTTCTGGGCGAGGCCGGCCTTCATGGGGAAATCGGTCTTCGGCAGGAAGACGGTGTCTTTGTAATCGCGCTGTTCGGTCATGACCGGCGGGCACTAGAACAATTGCGCGACGGTTGGAAGAGTGCGCGAGGGCACCGATGCCTCGATTCTGGCGAGGATCGCCCTCAGTCGAGCCGTTCGAGCAGTTCGCGCGCGCGCGCGCAGTCCGCGTTCATCTGTTCGACGAGTGCGTCGAGCGAATCGAACTTCTCCTCCGAGCGCAGGAAGTGGTGGAACGAGACCTCGATCACCTGCGCGTAGAGGTTTTCGGAAAAGTCGAAGAAATAGGGCTCGAGCAGTTCCTTGGGCGGGGTGAAGGTCGGGCGGATGCCGAGGTTGGCCGCGCCCTTGAGCACGCGCCCGTCGGGCAGGCGCCCGGTCACCGCATAGATGCCGTAGCGCGGGCGCAGGTAGCTGCCCATGTCGATGTTGGCGGTGGGAAAGCCGATCGTGCGGCCCAGCTTGTCGCCGTGCTGAACGGGCCCGCGGATCGCGAAGGGACGGGTGAGCAGGCGCGCGGCGGCCTCGCACTCGCCGAGGCGCAGCGCGTCACGGATGCGGCTGGAGGAGACCGTGCCGTCCTCGTCGCTGATCGGACCGACGGTGCGCGCGGCCAGCCCGTGCGGTGCGCCGATCTCGCCCAGCACCTGCGGGTTGCCGCCGCGCCCCTTGCCGAAGGTGAAGTCCTCGCCGGTGACCACGCCGCGCGCGCCAAGGTGCGCGACGAGCATGGTCTCGACCCATTCGCGTGCAGGCATCGCGGCCATCGCCTGGTCGAATTTCAGGACCAGCATGGCATCGGCGCCCGCGCCGGCGAAGAGGGCCTCGCGCTGGTCGAGGCTGGTCAGGCGGAAGGGCTCGGCATCGGGCTTGAACAGGCGCACCGGGTGCGGGTCGAAGGTCGCGACGATGACCGGGCGGCCTTCCTCGCGCGCCCAGCGGATCGCTTCGCCGACAACGGCCTGGTGGCCGAGATGGAAGCCGTCGAAATTGCCCAGCGCGATGATCGCGCCGCGCAGGGCTTCGGGAACGGGACGGATGTTGTCGAGGCGAATCATCGGCGGCGGCTATAGGGCGCGTTCGAGCGTCACGAAAGCGTGTGCCGGGAAGGCACCTTGCGCGCCATGCTCCTCGCGCGCGGTCTCGCGCCAGCCGGGACCGGGTTCGGGCATCGTGGTGTCACCCTCGAAACGGCCATGGACTTCGGTCAGCTCGATGCGGTTCGCCAGTCCCATGAATTCGCCGTAGATCTGCGCGCCGCCGATCACCGCCACGCTGCCGCTGGCGTCTTCGGGCAGGGCGAGGGCGAGCGCGCCTGCGACATCGTGTGCGACTTCGGCGCCGTCCGCCTGCCAGCCCGAATCGCGGGTGAGCACGATGTGACGGCGGCCGGGCAGGGGCGAGGGGAAGCTCTCGAAGGTCTTGCGGCCCATGATCATCGGCAGGCCCATGGTCATGGCCTTGAAGCGCTTGAGGTCGGCAGGCAGGCGCCAGGGCAGGGCGCCGTCCTTGCCGATCACGCCGTTTTCGGCGCGCGCGTAGATGAGGAAGATGTCGCGTGCCATGCCCCGGTCCCTAGCCCAGTCTGTATCCGTGCCGAACCCGCGTCTCAGTCGAAGGTGAGCCAGGTGACGTGGCCCATCTTGCGGCCCGGGCGCGCGGCGGCCTTGCCGTAGAGGTGCAGGTGGTTGGCCGGATCGGCGAGGATCTGCGCCCAGTCGTGGGCTTCGTCGCCGATCAGGTTGCGCATGCGCGCCCCGCCGGTGACGGTCTCGGTGCTGCCCAGCGGCAAACCGCAGATCGCGCGCACGTGGTTCTCGAACTGGCAGGTGACCGCGCCCTCGATGGTCCAGTGGCCCGAGTTGTGGACGCGCGGCGCCATCTCGTTGAACACCGGGCCGTTGGCGGTGGCGAAGAACTCGAGCGTCAGCACGCCGACGTAATCGAGCGCCTCGGCGACCTTGGCGGCCAGTTCGCGCGCTGCGGGTACCTGCTCGGTGATGACCGCGGGCGCGGGGACGGTGCTGAGTGCGAGGATGCCGTTCTCGTGCTCGTTGTGCGCCGAATCGAAGTAGCGGATGTCGCCGTCCGCACCGCGGCACGCGATCACCGAGAACTCGGCGGCGAAGTCCACGAAGCCCTCGTAGATCAGCGCGGTGTCGGGCAGTTCGAGCGCCTCGGCATCGGTGGGGGACATGATCCGCCACTGGCCCTTGCCGTCGTAGCCGTCGCGTCGGGTCTTGAGGATGCCCGGCGTGCCGATCGTCTCGATCGCGTGCATCAGGTCCGCCTTCGAATCGACCGGCGCGAAGGGCGCGGGCGTGCCGCCCAGCTCGGTCACGAAGGTCTTTTCGGCGAGGCGGTCCTGCGCGGTCTCGAGCGCGCGCGGATGCGGATAGACCGGCACGTCGCCGAGCGCTGCCAACGGGGCCACGGGCACGTTCTCGAACTCGTAGGTCACCACGGCGCAGTCCGCCGCAAAGGCGGAGAGGCCGGCCGCATAGTCGTAGTCGGCACGCGTGTGCGCGGCGCTGACCTCGGCGGCGACCGAGTGTTCCTCGGGGGCGTAGATATGGCAGCGGTAGCCGAGCCGGGCCGCGGCCATCGCGATCATGCGCCCGAGCTGGCCGCCGCCAAGAATTCCGATGGTTTCGCCGGGAGCAATCATGCGCTGTCTGGTCTGCCTAGAGGGGTTTCGGGAAGAGGGTCAGGTCGAGGAGGGGCGCTCGGCCACGCTCGCGGTCTGCTCGGCGCGCAGCGCCTTGAGCCGCCCGGCAAGCGCTTCGTCCGAAGTCGAGAGGATCGAGGCGGCGAGCAGGCCTGCATTGGCCGCACCGGCCTCGCCGATGGCGAGCGTGCCGACCGGGATGCCGGCGGGCATCTGCACGATCGAGAGCAGGCTGTCCTGGCCCGAGAGCGCGCGGCTCTGCACAGGCACGCCGAGCACCGGCAAGTGCGTCATCGCGGCGACCATGCCGGGCAGGTGGGCAGCGCCCCCGGCCCCGGCGATGATCACCTTGAAGCCGTCAGCTTCGGCGCCCTTGGCGAATTCGACCAGACGGTCGGGGGTGCGGTGCGCCGAGACGATGCGCGCATCGTAGGCGATCTCGAGCTTGTCGAGCATCTGGGCGGCGCGCTCCATGGTCGGCCAGTCCGACTGGCTGCCCATGATGATCGCGACGCGGGGTGCCTCGCTCATCTCAACGCTCCGAGAGATAGTAGCGGTCGCTCACGCCGAGATCGGCGTCGAGCTCGTAGACGATCGGCTGGCCGGTCGGGATCTCGAGCCCGGTGATCTCCTCGTCGGAGATGCCCGAGAGGTGCTTGACCAGCGCGCGCAGCGAGTTGCCGTGCGCCGAGACGATCACGGTCGCATCGTGGCTGGCCTTGAGGTGCGGCACGATCGAGCTCTCGTAGTAGGGCAGGACGCGCGCGATGGTGTCCTTGAGGCTCTCGGTCATCGGCACGTCGATCCCGGCGTAGCGCGGGTCGGCGGAGAGGTCGAACTCGCTGCCCGCATCCATCACCGGCGGGGGCGTGTCGAAGCTGCGGCGCCAGATCTTGACCTGGTCCTCGCCGTGCTTGGCTGCGGTCTCGGCCTTGTCGAGCCCGGTGAGGCCGCCGTAGTGGCGCTCGTTGAGGCGCCAGTCCTTGGTTTCGGGAATCCACAGGATGCCCGCCGCCTCGAGCGCGTAGTGCAGCGTCTTGATCGCGCGGGTCTGCAGCGAAGTGAAGGCGACGGTGGGCAGCATGCCCTTGTCCTTCAGCAACTTGCCGGCAGCGCGGGCCTCTGCCTCGCCCTTTTCGGTGAGGTCCACGTCCCACCAGCCGGTGAAGCGGTTTTCGAGGTTCCACTGGCTCTGGCCGTGGCGGACAAGGATCAGACGGGGCAAGGCAGGTATCCTCTACTGGAGACGGCCATCGCGTGTGGCCGCAGTGACAAGGGGCACTCTCATGCAGTTTGACTGAACGTACAGGCCGCAGCCCCTAGCTTTCCGGGGACGTTTTGGGAAGCCTGTGCGATTCGCCATGTGCATCGGGTGAAGGGCCCGAGGCATCAATCGCCCGGGCCTGCGCCTTGCGGCGGCGCAGGTTCTCGCGCAGCTTGGCCGCCAGCCGCTCCTCGCGGGTGAGCGTGCGCGCGCCGGATTCCTTGGGTAAATCGCCGGTGGTTTCGGGTTTTGACGGGCCTTCCATAGGCTCCGCAATGGCCTTGCGAAAAACAAAGCGCAAGCGGCGCTTGACAAATGTCGGCGTCCCGACCATTAGCGCGCCCCTGTCCCGGGCACTCCCGGCGACACGCCGCCCCAAGGGGCCGGCCCGAAACGAGTGCTGCTGTAGCTCAGTGGTAGAGCGCACCCTTGGTAAGGGTGAGGTCGGGAGTTCAATCCTCCCCAGCAGCACCAGTTTCCCCTCCATCCAGCGACGGTATCTTCGAGGCGACGCTCCCCGTTCGTGCGCGCGGCTTTCGCGGGCGGCTCACGCAGAGCTGTCCGTCAGTCGGATGGCGCGACTAACATTCTGTAATGTCATCGAACTGACACCGCACTGGCGCGGGCCTGTCATAAATGGTCCCTAGGGGCCCGTTGCAAATACTTTGCAACAGGGATCTTCTTCACCATGAAAACCACCATCCGCCTCGCCGCGGGTCTGCTCGCCACCGCCTCCTTCGCGACGATCGCCCATGCCGGCGAGATCGCGGGCAACGTCGCCGACGCCACCGGCACCCGCGCCCTCCAGTCGGCCACGGTGCGCATCGTCGAGCTCGACCGCGTTACCGAGACCGCGCGCGATGGCAGCTACATCTTCGCGGATATTCCGGCGGGTGACTATACCCTCGAGGCGACTTACGTCGGTGGTGTCGCAGAGACCCGCACGATCAGCGTTCCGGCCACCGGCCGCGTTGCGGGCAACTTCGCGATCGAGGGCATCGGCGGGGGCGACATTCTCGTCGTCGGCCAGCTCGCCAACCTCTCGAGCGCGCTCTCGCGCCAGAAGGCTGCGGACGGTGTCGAATCGGTGCTGACGCGCGATGCCATCGGCCAGTTCCCCGACCAGAACGTCGCCGAATCGCTGCGCCGCCTGCCCGGCCTCAACATCCTCAATGACCAGGGCGAGGGGCGCTACGTCTCGGTCCGCGGTCTCGATCCCGACCTCAACTCGACCTCGCTCAACGGCGTGCGCATCCCGGCGCCCGAATCCGACTCGCGCGGCGTCGCGCTCGACGTGATCTCTTCCGACCTGATCGAATCGATCGAGGTCAAGAAGTCGCTCACCCCCGACATGGATGCCGACACCATCGGCGCCTCGATCGAGATCAACACCACCAGTGCCTTCGATCTCAAGAAGCCCAGCTTCTCGGTCAGTGCCGAGGGCAGCTACAACGGTTACTCCGAAGAGGTCACGCCCAAGGTCTCGGCCAGCTTCTCGGTCCCGCTGGGCGACAGCTTCGGCATCTCGGGCGGCGCGAGCTACTACCAGCGCAAGTTCGAGACCGATAACGTCGAGTCCGACAACTGGGACGTGGCCGACGACGGCACCCCCTTCAGCGAAGTCTTCGAGTACCGCGACTACGACGTCGAGCGCGAGCGCATCAACGCCAACCTCAGCTTCGACTGGCGTGTCTCGGACACCACCAAGGCCTATGTGAAGGGCATCTGGAGCCAGTTCGACGACCACGAGTACCGTCGCCGCACGACCTTCGACATGGGCGATGCGACCGACATCACCGGCACCGCCAATGGCTTTGCCGTGACCGATGCCGCCGATGACGAGGGCGATGGCGCACTTATCATCGAGCGCGATCTCAAGGACCGCTTCGAGCGCCAGCGCATCCGCTCGGTCGCCGTGGGTTCGGAAACCGACACCGGCACCTGGAAGTTCAACTGGCTCGCCAGCTACTCCAAGTCGAGCGAGCGCGAGACCAGCTCGGTCGACCCGATCCGTTTCGTCGGTGAATTCGAGGACGCGGGCACCGGCATCGACTGGAATCTCTCGGACCGCCGCGTGCCGACTTATACGATCACCGGCGGCGCCGATCTCATCAACGATCCGGCGAACTACGAGTTCAACCGCATCGAGCTGACCACCGATTCGAACAGCGAGGACGAGGAGTGGGCGTTCAAGGCCGACCTCGCGCGCACTTTCGCGATGGCCAGCGGCGACCTCACGCTGCAGGCGGGCGGCAAGGCGCGCCTGCGCAAGAAGTCGTACAACTTCGACTTCATTCGCTACGCCGGGGACGAGATCGACTACACCATGGCCGACGCCCAGCTGGGTGAGCAGACCTACCGCCTGCACGGGATCGACATGGGTCCGGTGCTCGCCAAGGGCGCGGGCTTCGCCTTCCTCGATGCCAATGTCGATACGCTGCGCATCCGCGAGTTCGACACCGCCTTTGACGGTGCTGCGAGCGACTACTCGGTCAAGGAAGACATCTATGCAGGCTACGGCCTGGTGCGCTGGGACAGCGATGCGCTGCGCGTCATCGGTGGTCTGCGCATGGAGCACACCGAGAACACGCTGCGCGGCAATGTTGTCTCGGAGATCGAGACCGACGAGGGCCTGCCCACGATTACCTCGGTCGAATACGAGCGCAGCTACACCGACTGGCTGCCGAGCCTGACGCTGCGCTATTCGCCGCAGCAGGACATCGTCACGCGCATCGCCGCCTCGAAGAGCCTTGTGCGTCCCAAGTACTCGCAGCTGGCCCCGCGCTCGAACGTCAACGAGGACATGGAAGCCGAGTTCGGCAACCCCTACCTGCTGCCCTATGAGGCGTGGAACTTTGACGCGAGCGTCGAATACTACTTCTCCTCGAATGGCGCGCTCAGCTTCAACGGCTTCTACAAGTCGATCGACAACTACACCTACCAGCAGAACCTGGGCCGCACGACCTACGAAGGCGTCGACTACAGCGAGTTCACCACCTACCTCAACGGTGACAGCGCCGAGATCGTCGGCTTCGAGGCCAGCTACAGCCAGGCCTACACGATGCTTCCGGCACCGTTCGACGGCCTGCTCACGCAGCTCAACTATACCTACACCAGCGCCAGCGGCGACATCAGCGACGGGCGCCGCATCAGCCTGCCGAGCACCTCGAAGAACACTTTCAACGCGGTGCTGGGCTACCAGAAGGGGCCGATCAACCTGCGCCTTTCGGGCACCTATCGCGACAAGTACCTCGACGAGGTCGGTGGCGATGCTTCCGAGGACCGCTGGGTGGACAACCACTTCCAGCTCGACTTCTCGGGCAAGCTCAAGGTGACCGACAACCTGCGTCTCACCGTCGATGTCGTGAACATCAACAATGCCAAGTACTTCGCCTATCAGAACTTCGAGAATGCCCAGCGCCTTCTTCAGTTCGAGGAATATGGCCGCACCGTGAAGGTCGGCGCGCGGATGAGCTTCTGATGAAGCGCTTCCTCACGTCTGCCGCAGCCGTCGTGAAGCAGGGGTCGGGAGCATTGCTCCCGGCCTTTCTGCTTGCCGGTTGCGCCACGGTTTCCGAAACGCCCGCACCGCGTCTGCCCGCTCTCGACGTGCCTGCGAAGGGCGAGACACAGCCTGTCGGCACGGCCAACGACGATGCCGCCGACGACCCGGCGATCTGGCGCAACCGTGCCGATCCCGCGGCCAGCCTGTTGCTGGGCACCGACAAGAAGGCGGGGCTCTACGTCTACGGTCTCGATGGCAAGGTGCGCGACTTCGCGGCTGCGGGTCGCCTGAACAATGTCGACTTGCGCGAGGTTACGCTTGCCTCCGGGCAGGGTGCGGTGCTGGTTGCGGCAAGCGATCGCAGCGACGAGGCTGAGCCGCGCATCGCGCTGTTCTGGCTCGATACCGCCAGCGGCAAGCTGCTCTCGCTCGGCACGCAAGGGTTTCTTGCGCCCGGCCACCGCGCCATGGAGGCTTATGGCTTCTGCATGGGCGCTGCGCGCGGGGCAGATGAACTGGCGCGCGCCTATGTCGTGATGAAGGATGGCACCGTCGTCGAGAGCGCGCTGCGCGAGGCTGACGGGGCGATCCGGGCCGAGGCGCTGCGCGAGGTCAAGGTCGCGACCCAGGCCGAGGGCTGCGTCGTCGACGATGCGACCGGCACGCTCTACCTCGCCGAGGAAGACGTCGGCATCTGGCAAATCGCACTGGACGCTCAGACGCTAGAGGCAAAGGCGTTTGCGCGCGTCGGCGCTGCAGACGGGCTCGTTGACGATGTCGAGGGCCTCGCCCTCGCGCGCGACGAGGACGGCCAAGCATGGCTGCTCGCCTCGAGCCAGGGTGACAGCGCCTATGCGCTCTTCACCTTGCCGGGTGGCAAGCTTGCCGGTCGCTTCCGTGTCGAGGGCGGATCGCTTGGCGGCACCAGCGAGACCGACGGCATCGAGGTCGCGCTTGGCGATTTCGGTCCGGACTATCCCGGCGGGATATTCATGGCGCAGGATGGCGACAACGCGCCCCATGCGCAGAACTTCAAGCTCGTCTCATGGGAAGCGATCCGCGCGGCTCTCAAGCTGGACTGAGCGCGAAAGGCGGCGTTGCGGGCGGTGTGGGACCCTGCACCATATGCAACGCCGCCAAGAGCGCTTGTCCGCACCCGGCGCGATGGGATATTGGGCGGGCATGACGAGGGTGGACGAATCGCTAATTCGCGTTGAGCGTGAGGCGGGCATGCAGGCGCGCCGCTCTTCCTTCGTCGCGCGTCGCGCCTTGTGCCTCGCCGCGCCGCTGGCGCTCCTTGCGAGCCCTGCCGCTGCCGACGTTCTGCAGATCGGTGAGAGCGGCGCGACCTGGGTCGCGGGCGGTCCGGTCGGCGCGACTTCGGGCGTGGTCGGCGAGGTTCCCGAAAGCGTCGATGCCACGATCACGCACCCCCAGTCGCTGACCGAAGCCGACAGCGGGGCCGGTCCCGCACGCTGGCGCTCGCACGTCGCCCAGCTTGCCGCCAAGTACGACATCAGTCCCGCACTGCTCGAAGCCGTGGTCTGGCAGGAGAGCCGCTGGAACGAGGGCGCGCTCTCGCCGGTCGGTGCGCGCGGCCTTGCCCAGCTCATGCCCGGTACCGCAGCGCAGCTCGGCGTCGATCCCCACGATCCGACCGCCAACCTCGAGGGCGGGGCGCGGTACCTGCGCATGCAGCTCGATGCATTCGGCGGTGACATCGAGAAGGCGCTCGCCGCCTACAATGCCGGTCCCCGCCGGGTGCAGCAGGCAGGCGGCGTCCCCAATATCCGCGAGACCCGCGCCTACGTCGCCGCGATCATGTCGCGGCTCAGCGCTCCCGTTCGGCACTAGAGATTTCCGGACCGGACGAGAGCCGGATGTGTCATGCAGCGTGCGTGTGGGTACATCGCCATGGCGCGGCTCGCCGCCCGGTGATAGGGGCGCGCCTTTCCTTCCGTCGCACCGAGAAAGGCCGCGCATGATCACTCCGGGTCCCGTGTTCAAGGACAACCTCTCCCAGCTTCCCGCCATCGACGGTGTCGCGCGCATCGAATTCCTCGACGCGGCTGGCACGGTGACCGACACGATCGAGAACCAGCCCGGCAAGCTCGGCTCGCTCGCGGTCTATCAATATCTTGCCGAGAGCTTCGAACGGCTCGATGCCGCCGCCGCCGAGCATGGTCTCGCGGTCTTCGCCGAGATCACCGAGGACGCGCGCGAGCGTCCCGGCGCGCACCCCAACATCGACCGCCTGATCGCCGTCGCGCAAGGCGCTGCACCGCTTTCGATCCGGGTCGTGACGAAGTGATCGGTTGAAGCCGGGCGATGGTGGCCGCAAGGCGTTGCCCGGCCGGTAGACGCACAAGAAAAAGGGCGCCGCTCCTGCAGGAACGGTGCCCTTTTTGCGCGTATCGAACCGGGCGCGTCAGCCTAGGATGCGCTTGGCCATGGCGCGCACGTCATCGCCCATGTCCTTGCGGTCGAGCGCGATCGATAGGGTCGCCTCGACGAAGCCGAGCTTGGAGCCGCAGTCGAAGCGCTGGCCCTCGAAGGTGACCGCGTGGAAGGGCTGGGTGTCGATCAGCTTGGCCATCGAATCGGTCAGCTGGATCTCGCCGCCCGCACCCTTGTCCTGGCTGGCGAGCAGGTCCATCACCTCGGGCTGGAGGATGTAGCGGCCCGAGACGATCTTGTTCGAGGGTGCGTCCTCGACCTTGGGCTTCTCGACGAGGCCCTTGACCTCGGTGAGATTGCCGCTGACCGCGCCCGGCTTGATCACGCCGTAGCTCGAGACTTCGTTCTCGGGCACTTCGAGGACCGAGACGAGGTTGCCGCCGACCTTGTTGTAGGCTTCGATCATCTGCGCCATGCAGCCGGGCGAGCCGTACATCAGTTCGTCGGGGAGGAAGATCGCGAAGGGTTCGTCGCCGGTGACGGCGCGTGCGCACCATACCGCATGGCCTAGGCCGAGCGGCACCTGCTGGCGCACGGTGACGAGGTTGCCCGGCTTCATCCGGGTGGGTTCGAGCGGGTCGAGCGACTTGCCGCGCGAAGTCATCGTCGCCTCGAGTTCGTAGGCGGTATCGAAATGCTCGACTATCGCGGTCTTGCCGCGGCCTGTCACGAAGATGAATTCCTCGATTCCCGCCTCGCGCGCCTCGTCGACGGCGTACTGGATCAGCGGACGGTCGACGACCGGCAGTAGTTCCTTGGGAATTGCCTTGGTGGCGGGAAGGAAACGGGTGCCAAGGCCGGCGACGGGAAAGACGGCCTTGCGGACGGGTTTACGGTAATTCGATTCAGTCATTGCCGGACTTGGTCCTCCGTCGGGTTACAATGCGTTTAAAGCCTGTAATGCGCTGCAGTGCAACCAAACCAAGTCAATCCGGTGTCAGTTCCCGTCCAATTTCGAGATGATTGCATCAAGTCTCTCGCGACAGGACGGAATTTTTCCGATCCGGCTGTGCGAAGGCTGCGCCGGGGCGATGCACGCGGGCAATTGCCGAGGTCGCAAACGGACTTTAAAGGGGGCCGATGGACAAGATCATCATCGAAGGCGGCAAGCGTCTTTCCGGCACGATTCCCGTCTCCGGCGCCAAGAACGCAGCCCTTACCCTGCTCCCCTGCGCGTTGCTCACCGACGAGCCGCTGACGCTGCGCAACCTGCCGCGTCTCGCCGATATCGACGGTTTCCAGCACCTGATGAACCAGTTCGGCATCTCGACGGCCATCGCCGGTTCGCGCCCGGGCGATTTCGGCCGTGTGATGACGCTGCAGGCAACCCGCATCACCAGCACCGTCGCGCCCTACGATCTGGTGCGCAAGATGCGCGCCTCGATCCTCGTGCTCGGCCCGATGCTCGCGCGCATGGGCGAGGCGACGGTTTCGCTGCCCGGCGGCTGCGCCATCGGTAACCGCCCGATCGACCTGCACCTGAAGGTGCTCGAGGCGCTCGGCGCGCAGATCGAGCTGGCGGCGGGCTACGTCAAGGCGATCGCGCCCGATGGCGGCCTTCCCGGCGGGCGCTTCTCGTTCCCGGTGGTCTCGGTCGGCGCGACCGAGAACGCGCTGATGACCGCGGTCTTGTGCAAGGGCACCTCGACCTTCCACAACGCCGCGCGCGAGCCCGAGATCGTCGACTTGTGCAACCTGCTCGTCGCGATGGGTGCGCAGATCGAGGGTATCGGCAGCTCCGACATCACCGTCCACGGCGTGCCGCGCCTGCACGGCGCGACCTACATGGTCATGCCCGACCGTATCGAGGCCGGCTCCTACGCCTGTGCCGCTGCGATCACCGGCGGCGAGGTCACGCTGCAGGGCGCGCGCATCGAGGACATGGAAGCCACCGTCCAGGCGCTGCGCGATGCGGGTGTCGAGGTCGAATCCGTGGCGGGTGGCCTGCGCGTCGCGGCCGATGGCAAGCTGCGCCCGGTCACCCTCTCGACCGCGCCCTATCCCGGTTTCGCGACCGACATGCAGGCCCAGCTCATGGCGCTGCTGTGCCGCGCCGAGGGTTCGAGCGTGCTCACCGAGACGATCTTCGAGAACCGCTACATGCACGTGCCCGAGCTCAACCGCATGGGCGCGCACATCGAGACCAAGGGCCGCACCGCGATCGTCCACGGCGTCGAGAAGCTGACCGGCGCCGAAGTCATGGCGACCGACCTGCGCGCCTCGATGAGCCTGGTCATTGCGGGCCTTGCCGCCGAGGGCGAAACGCGGGTGCACCGCCTCTATCACCTCGACCGCGGCTACGAACGGCTCGAGGAAAAGCTCGCGCTGCTCGGCGCGCAGATCGAACGCATCGGCGGGGACTGAGGAACCGTGCTCCATTCGCGGCGTTGCTTGGGCATGATGTCCACAATGCTCGAGAGGAGTTAGAAAGATGGGCCTGATCAAGATGGCTGCGGCCGGCGTTGCCGGTTACGCGCTTTACAAGTACGCCACCAAGGACGAGCAGTCGCCCTATGCCGACGGTCCCGTGCGCAATGCCGGGCCCGCGAACATGCAGGACACGCCCAAGTCCTGGTCGAAGACCGACGAGGCGCTCGACGAGAGCTTCCCGGCAAGCGACCCCCCGGCGAACTACTGAGAATTCAGGCCGCAAGGCCGCACGTTATGTACCCGAGAGAAGGCGGCAATCGGCAGGTTGCCGCCTTCTTGCGTATGCGGCCTGGAACCGGATCGCCGCCGATACGCTGTTTGAGGGAGCAGGGGGGCGGCAACACGAGCAGGAGCAAGCGACGTGAAATCCATGTCCTACGGCCGTTTCCTAGCCATGATCGCGACATCGACCCTTGTGATGTACGGCCTCATGTATCTCAATACCTATGCGCTGGACCACGTCTGGTTCAGCCAGACGCGAGCCTGGATGGCGCTGCTGATGGGCGCGGTCATGGCCCTCGTCATGCTTGGCTTCATGTGGAGCATGTATCCCCGTCGCCGGGTCAACATGGCGATCCTGGGCATCGCAATTGCAGCTTTCGCCGGGTCCTTGTGGCTCGTGCGCAGCCAGGAGACGGTCGGCGACGTATCGTACATGAAGGCGATGATCCCGCACCATTCGATCGCGATCATGACGAGCCGCAGGGCCCACATCTCTGACCCGCGCGTGCGCGAGCTCGCCAATGGCATCATCGATGCCCAGGTGCGCGAGATCGGCGAGATGGAAAGCCTGATCGCCGATATCGAGGCCAACGGTGATGCGCCGGGCACACCGGGGGCGGTGCACTAGCGGCCTGACCCCAGGCGTCAGGCTCCGGCCCGGTCACGCCTGAGCTTCGAACGATCCCGCATTGTAGGCGAGCCAGACCCGGATCGCTCCGGCAAGACCCGGCGGGACCTCGGCCTCTAGCCGCTCGGCATCGATGCGGGCGACAAGGGCGTTGATCGGCACGCGTTCGCGTGCGGCGACGCTGCGCAGCATATCCCAGAACACCGGCTCGAGACTGATCGAGGTCTTGTGCCCGGCGATCTCGACCGAACGCTTGACCGGAGGGTGGTAGGGCGTGGTCATCACTGCGTTCCATCTGCTCCAGAAAGCAACAGGGAGCCGACGGCACTTACCCTCGGCTCCCGTGATTGCCCGTTTCGCAGCCTGCCGGAAGCTTCCGTGCAGGCTGCGTCGTATCCGAGATCAGTACATGTGCTGCCCGCCATTGATCGAGAGCGTCGAGCCGGTCACGAACTCGCCGTTCTCCGAGCACAGGAAAGCGACGCCGCGGGCGATCTCGTAGGCGTGGCCGAGGCGGCCGACGGGGATCTTGGCGACGATCTTCTCGAGCACCGGGGCCGGCACGGCGGCGACCATGTCGGTGTCGATGTAGCCCGGTGCGATGGCGTTCACGGTAACGCCATACTTGGCGCCTTCCTGTGCCAGCGCCTTGGTGAAGCCATGGATGCCGGACTTGGCAGCGGCATAGTTGACCTGGCCGTACTGCCCGGCCTGTCCGTTGACCGACCCGATGTTGACGATACGCCCCCACTTGCGTTCGCGCATGCCGGGGAAAGTCGCCTTGGCCATGTTGAAGCAGCCGCCGAGGTTGATGCGCATGACATCGTTCCAGTCCTCGAAGCTCATCTTGTGGAGCACGCCGTCGCGGGTGATGCCCGCATTGTTGACCACGATGTCGACCGGGCCGACCTCTTCGGCGACTTTCGCGACGCCAGCGAGCGTCGCCTCGTGATCGCCTACATCCCACTTGTAGGCCGCGATGCCGGTCTTCTCGGTAAAGGCCTTGGCCTTCTCGTCGTTGCCCGCGTAATTCGCAACGACGGTATGGCCGCGGTCCTTGAGGGCGAGAGAGATCGCTTCACCAATTCCCCGGGTCCCGCCGGTTACGATCGCAATACGTGCCATATCAAGCCTTTCGCTCTTTTGTGCATCCACCGTGAGCGAGGCTATGGAAGGAATGTGAAGGGAGCAAGGCTGTCCACGACCGCTTTTGCGATAAATTCACCTTAATGCGTTGCTCTATTTGCAAGCATTCTTGCAAGGTTCTGAAGTAACGAACTTTATTGCAGATGGTGAACGGCTGCCGATTGCCCGCGAATTGCCACGACAACCACTGAAATGGCTGGCGCGGCAAGGGCTTGTCCCAGAATCATGTCCCGGAAATCAGAAGCGGAACTGGGTTCCGACGTAGACGGCCTGGCTGTCCTGGCGGCCATCGGTCAGCGGCCTGAGGCGCTCGCGATCCTGTGAATAGCGTAGGCCCGCGGTGACATCGAGATTTTCGGTCAGGCGGTAGGCTCCGCTCAGGTCGACTTCGCCGGCATCGGTCACGAAAGTGCGCGGGGCGCGGCCCGGCGCACGCTTCTCGTCGATCGAGAGGCGGGTCGAGAAGCGCGAATCGTGCTCGCGCGCCTGTGTGGCCGGGGCGAGGCTGAACTTCTGCAGATCGGGCATCTCGGCGATCGAGCGACGCCGCTCGGTCTGCTGCGCGATATCCTGCGCGAAGTTCTGGTACCCGCGCGAGACGCCAAGGTTGAACGCGGTCGAGGCGATGCGCACGTGGTCCGCGTTCTTGTCGACCTTCGCCGGGACGTGCTGACCGCGCACGATGATGGACTGGGTCGCCTCGCCGTCGACGCGCACGGCCACGGTGACCGAGCGCTCGGGGCGATTGGGTGTGCCGGCGGGCGTGAAAGGGAAGGCCCGCGATCCTGCAAGCGAGCGCAGGGCAACCGCGCGCGAGAGCCCTTCGGAGGAAGACGAATCGATTCGTTCGAGCAGGCCCGTGCCCCCATCGCCGGAGCCGAAGGTGGCGCTGAAGGCCATGACCGCGCTTGGCAGGGCAAGCAGGCTGACCGACCCGGCCAGCACCGCGCCTGCACGCATGCCGCCGCGCGTGGCGGTGCTGCGTGCATCTGCTCTTGGGGTCGTGCCGCTTGCGACAGCGGCAGTCCCGGCAGTAATCGTGGCTTGCATGCCCATCGTGTGATCTCTGGCCTTGGTCACTATGCCTTCGCGTCGGCGCTCCTCATAGCACACCAGAACCTTAACGCGCCATTTGCGCTGTTTCTTGGTGATGCTGTCCTAGATAGGACGCGCTGCGCGGTTCGGCAATCCTGAGGTTTCTTGCCGGGTTTCGCAGGTCGTTTCGTGATGCCGGGCAGGGTGCGACAGGACGCGTGCGATGCCATGTTCAGGCGAGGTTTACCTGCCGGGCGCCTATTTCGCGCCGGCCTGCCGCTCGGCGTGGCCGGGCGTGATCGCGTCACGCGTCCCGGGGGCTGCGCGAAGGGCGCTCTTGCCGGGCGGGCGGTGAGGGTTATAGAGGCGTTTCATGGCACGCGCCGCCTTGGCGGACGCGGCGCCGAACTGGATTAGGAATCGGGAACGAAAATGACAGGCAGCACCAAGACCGGCCTTCTTCGCGCACGCAAGGTCGCGACCGTGACGGTATGCGCGCTCGCGGCACTGGCCGTGTCGGGCTGTGGCGGCAAGAAGAACGACCTCGCCGTCGTCGCGCCCTCGCAGGTGACCACGATCGGCGTGAACAGCTACCTGTGGCGCGCAAGCCTCGATACGCTCTCGTTCATGCCCTTGCTCCAGTCCGACAGCAGCGGCGGGGTGATCATCACCGACTGGTACGCCAATCCCAAGCAGCCGGGCGAGCGCATGAAGGTTTCGGTTGCGATTCTCGATCGCGACCTGCGCGCCGATGCGCTGCGCGTGACCGCGCTGCGTCAGATCCGCCAGGGTGCGGACTGGGTTGCAGCCCCGGTCGAGGCGGCCACCGTGCAGAAGCTCGAGGACATCATCCTGACCCGCGCGCGCGACCTGCGCCGCGATTCGGTCGGCGGCTGATCGGGCCCGACGTGACTTCGCTCCCGGCGGCGCGGCTGCCGGGAGCCTTACATTGCAAGGCGGACGCATCGCGCCGCAGGAGACCATAGAGACATGACCGAGCGGTTCGACCCGGCTCAGGCGGATACCCGCTGGCAGGCAGCGTGGGACGAAGCCCAGTGCTTCAAGGCGGACGACACCTCGACGAAGCCGCGCAGCTACGTCCTTGAGATGTTCCCGTACCCATCGGGCCGCATCCACATCGGTCACGTGCGCAACTACACGATGGGCGACGTGCTTGCGCGCTACAAGCGCATGCGCGGCCACGAGGTGCTCCACCCGATGGGCTGGGACGCCTTCGGCATGCCGGCTGAGAACGCGGCCATGGAAAAGGGCGTCCATCCGGGCGGCTGGACGCGCGACAACATCGCCAACATGAAGGCGCAGCTTAAGCGCCTGGGTTTCGCGCTCGACTGGTCGCGTGAACTGGCGACCTGCGAGCCCGAGTACTACGGGCACGAGCAGGCCCTGTTCCTCGACATGTACGCGCACGGCCTTGTCTACCGCAAGGAATCGGCGGTGAACTGGGACCCGGTCGACATGACCGTGCTCGCCAACGAGCAGGTCATCGACGGGCGCGGCTGGCGTTCGGGCGCGCTGGTCGAGAAGCGCAAGCTGAACCAGTGGTTCCTCAAGATCACCGACTTCGCCGATGAACTGCTCGAGGGGCTGGGCAGCCTCGACAAGTGGCCTGAAAAGGTCCGCACGATGCAGGAGAACTGGATCGGCAAGTCGCAAGGCCTGCAGTTCCGCTTCGACCTTTCGGACGGCGGAAACGTCGAAGTCTACTCGACCCGCCCCGACACGATCTTCGGCGCGAGCTTCGTCGCCGTCGCGGCCGATCACCCGATTGCGCAGGGCGTGGCGAAGGACAGTGCCGAGGCGCAGGACTTCATCGCCGAGTGCAAGCGCGGCGGCACCACCGCGGCCGAGCTTGAAACCGCCGAGAAGCTGGGCTTCGACACCGGCATTACCGCGAAGCACCCCTTCACCGGGGCCGAGCTGCCGGTCTTCATCGCCAACTTCGTGCTGATGGACTACGGCACCGGCGCGGTCATGGCCGTTCCGGGCCACGACCAGCGCGACTTCGAGTTCGCGACCAAGTACGAACTGCCCATCCTGCGCGTTGTCGCGGCCAAGGCTGAGGATGCCGATGCGCCCTTCGCGGGCGAGGCGGAAGCCGGGGACGGCGTGCTCGTCCACTCCGATTTCCTCAATGGCATGAGCGTGGCCGAGGCCAAGGCCGAAGTCATCCGCCGTGCCCAGGATGGCGGCTGGGGCGAAGGCAAGACGGTGTGGCGCCTGCGCGACTGGGGCATCTCGCGCCAGCGCTACTGGGGCACGCCGATCCCGTTCATTCACTGCGAGGTGTGCGGTGTGGTGCCGGTACCCAAGAAGCACCTGCCCGTCACGCTCCCCGAAGACGTCGATTTTCAGACGCCCGGCAACCCGCTCGAACGCCACCCGACCTGGAAGCACGTCGATTGCCCGCAGTGTGGCCATGCGGCGCGCCGTGAGACCGACACGCTCGACACCTTTGCCGACAGCTCGTGGTACTTCCTGCGCTTTGCCAGCCAGCCTGGCGACAAGCCCTTCGACAAGGAAGCCATCGCCAAGTGGCTCCCGGTCGAGCAGTACATCGGCGGCATCGAGCACGCGATCCTGCACTTGCTCTACGCCCGCTTCTGGACCCGCGCGCTGGCCCGCATCGGCCTTGTCGACGTGAAGGAGCCGTTTGCGAGCCTGTTCACGCAAGGCATGGTCACGCACGAGGTCTATTCGCGCAAGGAAGGCGGACGCGACGTCTACTTCGCGCCCTCCGAGATCACGCGCACGGCCGATGGCGCCACCTTGAAGGCCGACGGTTCGACCATCGAGGTCGGCAAGGTCATCAAGATGTCGAAGTCGAAGAAGAACGTGGTCGATCCCGACGAGATCGTCGCGACCTACGGCGCCGACGCGATCCGCTGGTTCATGCTGTCCGACAGCCCGCCCGAGCGCGACCTGCCCTGGTCGGAAGCCGGGATCGAGGGCTGCGCGCGCTTCGTGCAGCGCCTGTGGAGGCTCTTTGCCCAGTTCGACGCTTCGGCGGAAGGTGAGGACAAGGCGCTCGACCGCAAGCTGCACCAGACGATTGCGGCGGTGGCCGAGGACATCGAGGCATTGGGCTTCAACAAGGCCGTTGCGCGCATCTACGAGCTGACCGGCGCCATCGAGAAGGCCAAGCCTTCGGCAAGCCGCTCCACCGCGATCCGCGAACTGCTCCTGCTCATCGCGCCGATGATGCCGCACCTCGCCGAAGAAGCCTACGCCAGCTTCGGCAAGGGCCTCGTCGCCGAGGCGCTCTGGCCCGAAGTCGATCCGGCGCTGCTGGTCGAGGACGAGGTCACTATTGCGGTCCAGGTCAAGGGCAAGCTGCGTGACACGCTCACGGTCGCCAAGGGCGCCTCGAAGGAAGACCTCGAGGCGCTTGCGCTCGCCAGCGAGAAGGTCCAGCGTGCGATCGATGGTGCTGAAATCCGCAAGGTAATCGTCGTGCCTGATCGTCTGGTCAATATCGTCGCGTGATGCGCAAGGCACGCCTTCTCGCCGCTGCGCTCGCCGTTCTGGCGCTTCCCGCCTGCGGCATGCAGCCGATGTATGCCGGTGGCGGTAGCGGAGAGGTCGCGCGCGGCCTCTCTGGCATCCAGGTCTCGGCGATCGAGGGGCGTTCGGGCTGGCTGCTGCGCAATGCGCTGGTCGACCGGCTCGGGGCGAGCGGTGCGGGCGAGTCTGCGAACCCGCGCTATCGCCTCGACGTGCGCGTCGACGACCAGCTCGAGGGCTTCGGCCTGCTTTCCGACGATACCATCGGCCGCGAGCGCCGTACCTTGCGCACCCGCTACCAGCTGGTCGATCTCGAAAGCGAGGAGATCGTGCTCGATGCGACCGCCGGTTCGGACGCGGGCATCGACGTTGTCTCCTCCGACTACGCCACGATTGCCGCCGAGCAGGCCGCGCTCGAGAACCTGACCAAGGACGTGGCCAGCCGTATCGTCACCAAGATCGCGCTGCGCCTGCGCGGCGACACCAGCCAGTAAGGACCGGCGAAGGCTTGTGAAGGCAACCCAGAAGGACTTCGCCGGGCTGGCACAGCGCGCGGCGCGCGAGGCCCGCGTGTTCTTCTTCTGCGGGCCCGACGAATCGGGTGCGAGCGATGCCGCGGCCAAAATCGTCTCGCTACTCGACGATCCCGGCGAAAGAATCGAGATGGCCGGTTCCGAGCTGCGCCGCGATCCTGTCCGGCTCGGCGACGAGGCGCGCTCCACCTCGCTGTTCGGCGGTGCACGCCACATCTGGGTGCGCGCGCAGGGCGACGAGGCGCACGATGCGGTCAAGACCCTGCTCGAGAACGAGGTCGAGGGCTGCCCGGTCCTGATCGTCGCCACCTCCGCCACTGACAAGTCGCGCACCGCCAAGCTGCTCGCCACCCGCGGCGACGGCCTCGTCGCGATGTTCTATCCGCCGGACCTGTCCACCGTGACGGCTTCGGTGCGCGCGATGGCCAATGGCGCGGGGCTGAAAATGGGCAGCGAGGCGGCCGAGCGCATCGCGCGCGCCTCGGGCCTCGATACCCGCCTTGCGCGCTCCGAGGTCAACAAGCTTGCGCTCTATCTCGATGCCGCACCGGAGGCGCCCCGCCCGGTCTCGGCCGAAGCGCTCGATGCCATCGCGGCACGGACCGAGGACGACAATTTCGGACCGCTGGTCGATGCCGTGCTTTCCGGCAGGCGCAACGAGGTGGTGCCGCAGCTCCACCGCATGCACGAACTCGGCTTCAATCCGGTCGGCCTGCTTCTGACGTTCGAACGGCGCGCGGCCCAGCTCGCCGGATTGCATGCAAGATTCGGGAACCAAAGGGATCTTGGCGCGTTTCTCGACGCTGAAGGAAAAGCTCGCCGCGTCTTCTGGAAGGACAAGGCGGTCCTATCCGAACAGATGCGGATCTGGCGTGGTGCGCGACTCGAACGTCTCGTGGCACGTCTCGTGGAGATGCATCAGCAACTCCTCGCGAATAGTCAGGACGCGGAGTTGATCTTGTCGAACGGGCTGCTGGCCATAGCGAGGTCAGCAATCGGAAATGTGAAACAGCGCTAAAATGGAACACTTCGGCATAACCCCCTTTTCCAATTGCCCTGTTGTTTCATAAGAGCCTATACTTATCGCACTGCAGCACTAGACATGTTGCATTGCGGCATTCTCGCGTGTGAGGGAGGCCGTCTACGTGAAACTGGCAATAGGGAGTGCCGAGATCGTGAATGCGCCATTCGCGCCTCGTCCTGTGCTTGATCACGCCCAAGTGGCGGAAGGTCACCCGATCGCGCCCTCGCTCGAGCGGCGTCGCCTGCAGTGCTACATCGGCATCATGGTTGGCGACATGCTCGCCATTGCCCTGGCCTTCGCGCTCAGCGGCTACCTTTTCGGCGACGTTGGCGGCACCGCTCGTTCGCTGGTTCATGCCCAGGTCGTCATTCCGATCTTCCTGACCCTTGCGCTCTACAATCGCAGCTACTCGATCGAGGCGCTGCGCAACATGTGGACCGGGGTGGCACGCGCCATCGTGGCTATCGTGCTCGCGGTGGCGGTGGCTGTCTTCGTGCAGTTCCTGATCAAGCCGACTTACGGTTTCCCGCGCCTCAGCTTCAATGCCGGAAGCCTGTTCGCGCTCTTCTTCGTCAGCCTGATGCGCTACCAGATGCGCAGTCTCGTGCGCTGGCGCTGTGGCAGCGTGGTGATGAACGAGCTGGTCATCGACGATGGCGGGCCGAAGGTGAGCTTCCCCGGTTCGATCCAGATCTCGGCTGCGGCAATGGGTATCGTGCCCGACCTGCGCGACCCCAATGCCCTCGACAAGCTTGGCCTCGTGCTGCGCAACATCGACCGTGTCATCGTCAGCTGCCCGGTCGGACGCCGCGCCGAATGGGCGATGATGCTCAAGGGCGCCAACGTCGATGGCGAAGTCCTCGACGACGTCGTCGTGCGGCTCGGTGCACAGGGCGCGCGCGTGGCCGGCCAGCATGGCCTTCTGCTCGTTTCGGCAGGGCCGCTGGGGATGCGCGACCGCGCGATCAAGCGCTTGTTCGACCTCGCCTTCGCGGGCTCGGCGATCCTCGCGCTCTCGCCGCTGCTGATCGTGGTGGCGCTGGCGGTGAAGCTCTATGACCGTGGGCCGGTGTTCTTCGTCCAGCGCCGCATGGGGCGCGGCAACCGCTTCTTCAACATGTACAAGTTCCGCTCGATGACGCAGGACCTGTGCGACGCGGACGGCAACCAGTCGGCCTCCAAGGACGACAAGCGCATCACCCCCATCGGCAAGTTCATCCGCAAGACCAGCATCGACGAACTGCCGCAGCTGTTCAACGTGCTCCTGGGCGACATGAGCCTCGTCGGCCCGCGTCCCCACGCGACCGGCTCGCTTGCCGGTGAGAAGCTGTTCTGGGAAGTCGATCTGCGTTACTGGCAGCGCCACTCGCTCAAGCCGGGTCTTTCCGGCCTTGCGCAGGTTCGTGGCTATCGCGGTGCTACCGACCACGAATCGGATCTGGTCAATCGCCTGCAGTCCGATCTCGAGTATCTCGAGGGCTGGACGATTATGCGCGACATCCAGATCATCTTCCTGACGCTGCGCGTACTGGTACACGACCGCGCGTTCTGATCGGGGACGCATTCGTCACGAAAAAGGGGCGCCTGTCCAAGACAGGCGCCCCTTTTTCGTGGCTGGCTGCCAGAACTGATCCGGCTCAGTCGTTCTTGGGCACGCTGAAGGTACCCGAGACACGCCCGCCGGACGCTGCCGAGACACCGCTCTTGAGGTCGATCACGAAGCGGCCGCCGCGCAGGGTGTCGCTACCGCGCTTGAGCGAGGCATTGCCCACCATCGTGATGATGCGCTTGTTGAAGTCGTAGATCGCGACGTCGCCGGTCGCCACTTCGTTGGCGCGAGTCACGCGCACGCCGCCGCTGGCGGTGATGCGCTGGAGCTGCAGCGAAGAGGCATTGGTGAAGTTGACGATAGTGCGTGCGGCAGTCAGGCGCAGGTCGGACTGCTTGATATCGACGTTGCCGGTCAGCACCACGCGGTTCTGCTTTTCCTGCAGCTCGATGCGGTCCGCGGCATAGTCGACCGGGGCATTGGTGTTATGCCCGGAGATTGCCTGTGCCTCGCCGCGTCCTGCGCTGAAAAGCGCACCGGAAGCGGCGAGCACGAGCCCGGCCGAGAGAAGGGCTGCCCGGAAGGTGACGCGGTGCGGACGGGGCGACATTATTGGGGAATCCTCAGCTTGCTCCCGGGCGTCATGCGCAGCCGGGCATTGCCATCCAGGGTGACTGTGCGCTCTTCGAGGTCAGCCTTCATCGTATCGGCCTTGAAGGTACCGCTGGGCACCGCGCCCTCGACGCCGCCCGATCCTTGCGCGGTGCGCGCGCCGATGTCGATGGTGACGTTGTTGGTGGTCATGCGGTAGCCGTCGCTGGCGGAGAAATCGACCGGTCCGTCGACGTCGATCTCTTCCTTGTTGTAATCGTAGCGCCCCTTGGGCGCGACGATTTTGGCGGGGCCGTCGTTGAGCGCCATGCGTGCATCGAGGTCGAACATCTCGACCACCGGAATCGCGGCGGTCTTCTGCACGGCAGTGCCCGCAGTGACCACGAAGGCGCGGTTCTTGTTGTCCTTGCCGCGATAGGCGGCATCGTCGACGGCGAGGCGCTCGCCAGTGACGGCGACCTTGTTGCGGTCGAGCAGGAAGCTGATCTCGCCGCGCGGGCTGAGCGGGACGAGCACCATGACCGCCGCGATCACGCCGATCGCGGTGGGCAGGGCCTTGCCGAGGAAGGCGACCAGCCGGTCATGCGATCCGCCCGGCGCCGCGAAGTGGCGGCGGCGGTTGCGGATCTGGGTGGCTTCCTGCGACATGGTCGTTCAGACGTGCCGGGCCGGTCAGGCCGCTTCGTGGCTGAAGATGTCGTGGTCGGGCCAGCCGGCGATGTCCAGCCGCGCGCGCGTGGGCAGGAAGTCGAAGCAGGCCTGCGCCATCTCGGTGCGCTTCTCGCGCTCGAGGCGCTCGACGAGGACGGCGTGCATCGCGTGCAGGTGGCGCACGTCGGATGCCGCGTAGTCTTGCTGCGCGTCGGTCAGCACGGGCGCACCCCAGTCGCTCGACTGCTGCTGCTTGGACACTTCCTTGCCGAGCAGTTCGCGCACGAGTTCCTTGAGGCCGTGGCGGTCGGTGTAGGTGCGCACCAGCTTGCTCGCGATCTTGGTGCAGAACACCGGCGCGGCCATCACGCCAAGGTAGTACTCGATCGCCGCGAGATCGAAGCGCGCGAAGTGATAGAGCTTGAGGCGTTCGGGATCGGCGAGCACGGCCTTGAGGTTGGGCGCGGCATAGTCGCTGCCCGGCGCAAAGCGCACGAGATGCTCGTCGCCCTGTCCGTCGGAGATCTGGACCACGCAGAGGCGGTCGCGGCGGGTGATCAGCCCCATCGTCTCGGTGTCGACGGCGATGGGCCCGGGCGCAAGCACGCCCTCGGGAAGATCTTCTTCGTGGAGATAGACAGCCATGGTCTGCAAGTGCTTAGGGACTGGGCGAGGCGAGTGCAATGGTTGGCTCGCGCGCATGCGCCATCGCGCGCGCGTTTCACGGCGGAGATGGTCATGGCGGCAACAGGTGGAGAAGCCGGAGCAGCCACGGCGCTGAGAGTGCCTGCTCCTTGGCGCGAGGCCCTGTCCTCGGTCCTCGCGAGCCCCGGCCTTGCCGATCTGGCCGAGCGCCTCGCGCGCGAGGAGGCGGCAGGCTCCACGGTATTTCCACCGCCCGGGAAGCGCATGCGCGCGCTCGAGCTGACGAGCCCCGAGTCGGTGCGCGTGGTGATCCTGGGGCAGGACCCCTACCACGGCGCGGGGCAGGCGCACGGGCTGGCCTTCTCGGTGCCTCATGGGATCAAGGTGCCGCCCTCGCTGGTCAACATCTACAAGGAGCTGGCGAGCGACCTCGGCATCGTGCGCCCGGACCATGGCAATCTCGAGCATTGGGCGCGTCAGGGCGTGCTGCTGCTCAACAATGCGCTGACCGTTGCCGAAGGGCAGGCGGGATCGCACCGCACCTACGGCTGGGAGCCGTTCACCGACGCGGTCGTCGCGGCGGTGGCGGCAAGCGCGCAGCCGGTCGTGTTCATGCTCTGGGGCAGTCATGCCCAGGCCAAGGCGGCCCGGATCGACGATCTGGCGCGCGGACCGCATCTGGTGCTCGAATCGCCCCATCCCAGCCCGCTGTCGGCCCGTCGCGGCTTCTTCGGTTGCCGACACTTCAGCCGCGCCAACGAATTCCTCGACTTGCACGGGCGTGGCCGGATCGATTGGTAAAACCGATTCCAGAAATCGGGACTCATCCCGATGGTGCTCGGAACCCGGGGCAGTCAGGCTGCATTTCGTCTGCAAGGAAATAAACTGCGACGAGGATAGAGCCATGGCCGACAAGCCCACCCTGACCACCAGCGCCGGCGCCCCGGTACCGAGCAACGAACATTCGCTGACGGCGGGGCAGCGCGGCCCGGTGCTGATGCAGGACTATCAGCTGCTCGAGAAGCTGGCGCACCAGAACCGCGAGCGTATCCCCGAGCGCACCGTCCACGCCAAGGGTTGGGGGCTGCAGGGTACCTTCACGGTGACCAAGGACATCACCAGGTACACCTGCGCCAAGCTCTTCTCGGAGATCGGCAAGAAGACCGAGGTGCTCTCGCGCTGGTCGACCGTCGCCGGTGAGGCGGGCGCGGCAGATGCCGAGCGCGACGTGCGCGGCTTCAGCCTCAAGTTCTACACCGAGGACGGCAATTGGGACATGGTCGGCAACAACACGCCGGTCTTCTTCGTGCGCGATGCCTACAAGTTCCCCGACTTCATCCACACGCAAAAGCGCCATCCCAAGACCAACCTGCGCAGCCCCGAGGCGATGTTCGACTTCTGGGCCGCTCAGCCCGAGTGCGTTCATCAGGTGACGATCCTCATGTCGGATCGCGGCATTCCCAAGAATCCGATGCACATGAACGGCTATGGCAGCCACACCTTCTCGATGTGGAACGAGGCCGGCGAGCGCTTCTGGGTGAAGTTCCACTTCAAGACCCAGCAGGGCCACAAGTTCTATACCAACGCGGACTCGGAAAAGCTGATCGGCAAGACCCGCGAGAGCTACCAGGAAGACCTCTATAACGCGATCGAGAACGGCGAATTCCCCAAGTGGACGCTGTTCATCCAGGTCATGCCCGAGGAGGACGCGCTCAAGACGCCGTACAACCCCTTCGACCTGACCAAGGTCTGGCCGCACGGCGATTACCCGCTGATCGAGGTGGGTGAGCTGGAAATGCACACCAATCCGGAAAACTACTTCCAGATGGTCGAGAACGCGGCTTTCAGCCCGTCGAACATCGTGCCGGGCATCTCGTTCTCGCCCGACAAGATGCTGCAGGCGCGCGTGTTCTCCTATGCAGACGCGCACCGCTATCGCCTTGGCACGCACTACGAGGCACTGCCCGCCAATGCCCCGAAGGCTGCTCAGGTGAACCATTACCACAAGGATGGTTCGATGCGCTTCTTCACCAACGACTTCGGCAATCCCGACGCCTACTACGAGCCCAACCAGTATGAAGGCCCGGTCGCCGATGCCTCGGTGCAGGAACCGCCGCTGCGTATCGATGGCGACATGAACCGTTACGGCAATGCACAGGAAGTCGATGACTACACCCAGCCGCGTGCGCTCTACGAGATGTTCTCGGACGAGCAGAAGCAGCGCCTCTACAGCAATTACGCGGCGGCCATGGGCCCGGTCTCGCAGGGCGTGAAGGAGCGCTGGTACGCAGTGCTCGAGAAGGTCCACCCCGAGTACGCCGCCGGTGTGCGCAAGGCCTGTGAGGCGATGGATTCGGACGTCAACGCGGTGCCGATCACCAGCGAGACCCCGACCGACGCCGAGGATCGCAACACTGCGCCCGACACGGTCAAGGCGCACGACGAGGTGCCGGCCAAGTAAGCTGCGCCGGGACCTCGTCGGGTCCCGACCACGATACGCTTAGTAAAAGGGCGTCGCTTGTAACCGGCACCGGGTGCCGGGGAAGCGACGCCCTTTTTCGTATCTCAGGCCGCCGCGCTCATTCCTGCCTCGATTTCTGCCGTTCCCACTGCGCTGGAACGCCGCATGTGGTTGGCTTCCCCGCTATCCGTGCCGCTGGTGACGGGGCGGGCTTCGCGCATTCGGGTGCGGAAGCTTGAGGTCAGCGTGGATAGGCTGGTGGCCTCGCCCTCGAGATTGCGGGTTGCCGCAGTGGTCTGTTCGACCATGGCCGCGTTCTGCTGGGTCATGCGGTCCATCTCGCCAATGGCGGTGTTGACCTGTTCGAGATCGGCCGACTGTTCGCGTGTGGAGCGGGCCATGTCGGCCACCAGTTGCTGCAGGCCGGAGACACGCTCGACGATGACGGCGAGGCTCTCGCCGGTCTGACCCACGAGCGAAACTCCCTCTCCGACCTGCGCCGCGCTGCGCGTGATCAACTGCTTGATCTGGTTGGCGGCCTCGGCCGAGCGCTGGGCCAGTGCGCGCACTTCGGTTGCGACCACGGCAAAGCCCTTGCCTGCCTCGCCGGCCCTTGCTGCCTCCACTCCCGCATTGAGCGCGAGCAGGTTGGTCTGGAAGGCGATTGAATCGATCAGGTCGATGATCGAGGATATCTCCTTGGCCGAGGAATCGATTGCGGCCATTGCCGCAACCGCGTCGCGGACCACGTTGCCGCCTTCAGAAGCCGCGTCATGGGCGTCGTTGATGGCCTCGTGTGCCTCGCTCGCGGCCCGCGCAGAACCCTGGATGCGGCCGGTGACCTGTCCGAGCGCAGCCGCGGTTTCCTCGAGGCTTGCGGCCTGCTGCTGGTTGCGACGTGCCAGATCGTCGGCCCCGGCGCGGATTTCGCTGATCGCGTTCATCACGCTTCCCGCGCCCACGCGCACCGTGCCCATGGCCCGGCACAGCGCGGTCACCGCCTCGTTGTAGTTGCTGCGCAAGGCCTCGTAATCTTCAGAAAATTCCTCGCAGATGCGATGTTCGAGGTCCTTCTCCGCGAGTTTGCGCAGCCCGACCGAGAGCCTCTCGACGACCCGGCGATGTTCTTCCTCGGTGGCAGCCTTTTCGATACCCGCCTTGCGAAAGACGTCCATCGAGCGGGCCATGGTGCCGAATTCGTCGGTCCGGGAGGTGCCCTCGATCGTGATGTCGTAGTCGCCTTCGCCAAGACAGCCGATGGTGCGGCTGGTCTGTTCGAGCGGTTCGATCACCTTGCGCTCGATCTGCCGGGTCGCCCAGCGCAGGGCGCCGACCAGCAGCAGCGCCATCAGTGCGCTGGCGACGAGGCAGGCGAGCACGATCCACGAATCGCGCTGCATCTCGGCCTCGGTATAGGCACGCGAGAGCGCGACCAGCTTGAGCACTTCCTTGTGCTGCAATTCGTAGAGGTGGCTGATCTGCCTGACGTGAATCCAGTACATGGCATCGCGGTCACGCGCCTTCGCCGCAACCGTGAAGGGCCCGTCGACCACTCGCCAGAACTCGTCGGCGAAGAACACCACCCGGTCGAGTTGCTGCTGGATGTCGTCCGGCAGCGGGGTCCTGGCCCAGTAGTCGCGTCTTTGGCGAAAGTCCTGCTCCAGCGCGCGCAGGTGGGCGAGCGCCCGCTTGGTGTCATTGGTGTTTTCAGTGGCCAGGGTAGTCTCCAGATAGGGTTCGACGACGAAGGCCGGCGGGGGCAGGATGTCGGCGAGCATTTCGTTCTGGAGGGCATGCTTGCGCTCGATCGGTCCGCCGAAGCGCAGCTGGTAGAGTACGAAGCCGGTCAGCAGCACCGCCGCGATCACGAGCGCGGTCAGCAGGCGGGCGCCGCGAAGGGTCTGGTCCTTGATCATCGCGGCTCCTTGGCTGGCCGGGAATACGAGAAGCGCCCGGGCTAACAGGACAAGGTGAAACCGCGCGCAAGGCCGCGCCAATTGGAAATACCTAGGGGAACGGCGAGGAGGGGGGCTCCAGTGATAGCTGCCATCGAGGTGGCATGAAGGCAGGTTCGCTCGCTCCCTCCCCCGTTGGCATGACAAAAAAAGGGGCGCCGTGAAGCGCCCCTTTCCTCAATCTGCGTGGTGACCGACGGCTCAGCGCGGCAGTTCGCTCACGCCCATCAGCATCTCGTCGACCGCGCGGGCGCACTGGCGGCCCTCGCGGATCGCCCAGACGACGAGGCTCTGGCCACGGCGCATGTCGCCGCAGGCCCAGATCTTCTCATCCGAGGTCTGGTAGACGTTGGTGTCCGCCTTGACGTTGCCGCGTGCATCGAGCTCGACGCCGGCCTGGTCGAGCATGCCTGCCTTCTTCGGACCGACGAAGCCCATGGCGAGCAGGATGAGGTCTGCCTCGAGCGTGAACTCGCTGCCCTCGACCTCGTGCATGCGACCGTCCTTCCACTCGACGCGCACGCATTCGAGACCCTTGACGTCGTTGTCGCCGACCACGCGCTTGGTCAGCACGGCCCAGTCGCGGGTCGCGCCTTCCTCGTGGCTGGACGAGGTGCGCAGCTTGAGCGGCCAGAACGGCCAGGACATGCCCTTGTCCTCGTGGACCGGGGGCTTGGGCATGATCTCGAGCTGGGTCACCGACTTGGCGCCCTGACGGTTCGAGGTGCCCACGCAGTCCGAACCGGTGTCGCCGCCGCCGATGACGATGACGTTCTTGCCGGTCGCGGTGAGCGAGCCGCGCGGCGCGGCGCGCATTTCGTCGTCGCCCGCGTTGCGCTTGTTCTGCTGGGTCAGGAATTCCATCGCCAGGCGCACGCCGGGCAGTTCGGAACCGGGAATGCCGAGCTTGCGGGCATCCTCTGCGCCACCGGCAAAGACGATCGCGTCGTAGTTGTCCTTGAGCGAGCTCACCGAGACGTTCACGCCGACCTCGGTCGAGGTCTTGAAGGTCACCCCTTCCGCTTCCATCTGCGCGGCGCGGCGGTTGATGAGGTGCTTCTCCATCTTGAAGTCAGGGATGCCGTAGCGCATCAGCCCGCCGACGCGGTCGTTCTTCTCGAAGACGGTGACCGAGTGACCCGCGCGTGCCAGCTGCTGCGCGCAGGCGAGCCCCGCCGGGCCCGAGCCGACCACCGCCACGGTGCGGCCGGTACGGTGCGCGGGGATGCGCGGCGTGATCCAGCCTTCCGACCAGCCCTTGTCGACGATGGCGCATTCGATCGACTTGATCGTCACCGGCTCGTCGATGATGTTCAGCGTGCAGGCCGCCTCGCACGGTGCGGGGCAGATGCGGCCGGTGAACTCGGGGAAGTTGTTGGTCGAGTGGAGGACTTCCAGCGCGTTGCGGAAGTCGTCCTCGTAGACCAGGTGGTTCCAGTCGGGGATGATGTTGTTGACCGGACAGCCGGTGTGACAGTGCGGCACGCCGCAGTTCATGCAGCGCGAGGCTTGATCCTTGAGGACCTCCTTGCTCAGCGGGACCACGAATTCCTTGTAGTCCTTGAGGCGCTCCTCGACCGGCCCGTAGGTGCGGTCCTGGCGGTCAAGCTCGAGAAAGCCGGTTTCCTTGCCCATATCCTGATATTCCTTCGAACTTATTCTGCGGCCACGGAAGCGGCTTCGAGCCGCTCGGCTTCCATCTGCTTGAGCGCGCGGGCGTAGTCGCGCGGCATCACCTTGACGAACTTGCCGAGAGCGGCGTCGAAGTCGTCGAGCAGGGCGCGGGCGCGCTTGCTGCCGGTGTGCAGGTGGTGGCGTTCGAGCAGAACGCGCAGGCGCTCCGCATCGTGGCGCAGCATGTCACCCATGCCCAGGTCGTTGACGCTGACCGTACGCTGCTGCGGACGGCCGGTGCCCTCGTCCTCGTCCGCCTCGGCGGAAATCCTGACGAGGTCGACCATCGCCGGGTTGCACAGCTTCTCGAACTGGCCGTCCTCGTCGTAGACGTAGGCGACACCGCCCGACATGCCCGCCGCGAAGTTGCGCCCGGTCTTGCCGAGAACGGTGACGACACCGCCGGTCATGTATTCGCAGCCGTGGTCACCGCAGCCCTCGACGACGGTGATCGCGCCGGAGTTGCGGACCGCGAAACGCTCGCCCGCGACGCCGTTGAAGAACGCCTCGCCCGAGACCGCGCCGTAGAGCACGGTGTTGCCGACGATGATGTTCTGCGTGGGCTCGCGATCGACGTGCCCCGGCTGGCGCACGATGATGCGGCCACCCGACAGACCCTTGCCGACGTAGTCGTTGGCATCGCCGGTGAGGTCTAGCGTGACACCGTGCGCGAGCCAGGCGCCGAAGCTCTGGCCGGCGACGCCGGTGAGCGTGACGTGGATCGTGTTGTCGGGCAGGCCCTCGTGACCGTAGCGCTTGGCGACCTCGCCCGAGAGCATGGCGCCGACGGTGCGGTTGACGTTGATCACCGGCTCCTCGATGCGCACGGCCTCGCCCTTTTCGAGCGCGGCGGCCGAGGCTTCGATCAGCACGTTGTCGAGCGCGCCCTCGAGGCCGTGCTCCTGCGTGCCCGACCAGTTGAGCGAGGGACCATCGCCCAGCGGTGCCTGGTAGAGCACCTTGGAGAGGTCGACGCCCTTGGCCTTCCAGTGGGTGATCGCCTTCTTCATGTCGAGCTTGTCGACGCGTCCGACCATCTCGGCGAGGGTGCGGAAGCCCAGCTCGGCCATGATCGCGCGCAGTTCCTCGGCGACGAAGAAGAAGTAGTTGATCACATGCTCGGGCTGGCCGGTGAAGCGGGCGCGCAGGACGGGGTCCTGCGTCGCGACGCCGACCGGGCAGGTGTTGAGGTGGCACTTGCGCATCATGATGCAGCCCGCCGCAATCAGCGGCGCGGTGGCGAAGCCGAACTCGTCGGCACCCAGCAGGGCGGCGACGGCGACGTCACGACCGGTGCGCAGGCCACCGTCGGCCTGCACGCAGATGCGCGAGCGCAGGTTGTTGAGCAGCAGGGTCTGCTGGGTCTCGGCAAGGCCGATCTCCCAGGGCGAACCCGCGTGCGTCAGCGAGGTCAGCGGCGAAGCGCCTGTACCGCCCTCGTAGCCCGAGATGGTGACGTGGTCGGCGCGTGCCTTGGAAACGCCCGCAGCGACCGTACCGACGCCCACTTCGGACACCAGCTTGACCGAGACGCGGCTGCCCGGGTTCACGTTCTTGAGATCGTGAATGAGCTGCGCGAGGTCCTCGATCGAGTAGATGTCGTGGTGCGGCGGCGGCGAGATCAGGCCCACGCCCGGGGTCGAGTGACGGGTCTTGCCGATCACCTTGTCGACCTTGTGGCCGGGCAGCTGGCCGCCTTCGCCGGGCTTTGCACCCTGAGCCATCTTGATCTGGATGTCGTCGGCGTTGACGAGGTACTCGGTGGTGACGCCGAAGCGGCCCGAGGCGACCTGCTTGATCGAGGAACGCAGGTTGCTGCCGTCTTCCATCGGCTTGAAGCGGCGCGGATCCTCGCCGCCTTCACCGGTGTTCGACTTGCCGCCGATCTGGTTCATCGCCGAGGCAAGCGTGGTATGCGCCTCCCACGAGATCGAGCCGTAGCTCATCGCGCCGGTGGCGAAGCGCTTGACGATCTCGCTGGCGGGCTCGACTTCCTCGATGGGGATCGCGGTCTCGGCCGGAACGAAGTCCATCAGCCCGCGGATGGTGAGCATACGGGTCGACTGGTCGTTGATCGTCTCGGCGAAGGCCTTGTACTTCTCGGGTACGTTGCCGCGAACCGCGTGCTGCAGGTTGCCGATGTTCTCGCTGGTCCAGGCGTGCTCCTCGCCGCGCACGCGCGAGCCGTAGATGCCGCCCACGTCGAGCATGTTGGCGTAGATCGGGTTCTCGCCATAGGCCGCCGAGTGGCGACGCACGGTCTCCTGCGCGATCTCGAGCAGGCCAGCGCCCTCGATCGAGGTCGCGGTGCCCGAGAAGAAGCGTTCGATGAAATCGCTCGAGAGGCCGACCGCGTCGAAGATCTGCGCGCCGCAGTACGACTGGTAGGTCGAGATGCCCATCTTGGACATGACCTTGCGGATGCCCTTGCCGACCGCATAGACGTAGTTCTTGGCAGCCTGCTCCGCCGAGATCGGCAGGTTCTTGCGGGTGCGGATCTCTTCGATCGTCTCGAAGGCGACGTAGGGGTTGATCGCTTCGGCGCCATAGCCCGCGAGTGCGCAGAAGTGCTGGACTTCACGCGCTTCGCCGGTTTCCACGACGAGGCCGGTCTGCATGCGCAAGCCCTGACGCACGAGGTGCTGGTGCACTGCCGAGGTGGCGAGCAGGGCGGGCATCGGGATGCGGTCGGGGCCCTGTGCGCGGTCGGACAGGATCAGGATGTTCTTGTCCGCGAGCACGGCCTCGGTCGCGGCCCAGCACATTTCCTTGAGCGCCATCTCGAGGCCCTCGGCGCCGGTCTCGGCATCCCAGGTGATGTCGATGGTCTCGGTGCGGAAGGCGCCGTCGAGCGCGGCCTCGACCGAACGGATCTTGGCAAGGCCAAGGTCGGTGAGGATCGGCTGGCTGGCCTCGAGGCGCTTGTGCGTGCCGGCATCGTGACCCAGCAGGTTCGGGCGCGGGCCGATCATGGTGACCAGGCTCATCACCAGTTCCTCGCGGATCGGGTCGATCGGCGGATTGGTGACCTGCGCGAAGTTCTGCTTGAAGTAGTCGTAGAGCAGGCGGGCCTTGTTCGACAGCACCGGGATCGGGGTGTCGGTGCCCATCGAGCCGAGCGGATCGTCGGCGTTCATCGCCATCGGCTCGAGGAAGCGCTGGGTGTCTTCCTGAGTGTAGCCGAAGGCCTGCTGGCGATCGAGCAGGGTGCCGGTGGCGGCGGGCAGCTCGGCCAGTTCGGGTTCGATCACGTCGAGGTCGGCGAGGTTGTACTGGGCCTTCTCGAGCCACTTCTCGTAGGGCTCTTCCTCGGCGAGCGAGGCCTTGATTTCCTCGTCCTCGATGATGCGGCCCTCGTCGAAGTCGATCAGCAGCATGCGGCCGGGCTGGAGACGCCACTTGCGCACGATGTTGTCTTCCTTGATCGGAAGCACGCCGCTTTCCGAGGCCATGACGCAGATGTCGTCGTCGGTGACGAGGAAGCGCGCGGGGCGCAGACCGTTACGGTCGAGCGTCGCGCCGATCTGGCGACCGTCGGTGAAGGCGACCGCGGCGGGGCCGTCCCAGGGCTCCATCAGCGCTGCGTGGTATTCGTAGAAGGCGCGGCGCTTGGCATCCATCAGCGGGTTGCCGGCCCATGCCTCGGGGATGAGGATCATCATCGCGTGGGCAAGGCTGTAACCGCCCGCGAGCAGCAGCTCGAAGGCGTTGTCGAGGCAGGCGGTGTCCGACTGGCCGTGCGGGATCAGCGGCCACATCTTGTCGAGGTCGGCGCCCAGCAGGTCGCTTTCCATGGTGCGGCGGCGCGCGTTCATCCAGTTCACGTTGCCGCGAACGGTGTTGATCTCGCCGTTGTGCGCCATGAAGCGGAACGGGTGCGCCAGCTTCCAGCTCGGGAAGGTGTTGGTCGAGAAGCGCTGGTGGACGAGGCCGAGCGCGGCGACGAAGTCGGGGTTGCGCAGGTCGTCGTAGAACGAGCCGACCTGGGTCGCGAGCAGCAGGCCCTTGTAGACGATCGTGCGGCTCGAGAAGCTGGGCATGTAGAGCTCGGTGAGCCCGGGCAGGCCGTGCTTCTCCGCCTGTGCGGCGAGCGGGTTCTGGGTCTGCTTGCGGATCACCAGCAGCTTGCGCTCGAATGCGTCCTGGTCGGCGCAGTTCTCGCCGCGCGCGATCACGCACTGGCGGATCACCGGCATCGATTCGATGACCGTCTTGCCCAGGCCGTCGAGCGTGACCGGCACGTCGCGCCAGCCCACGAGGCTCTGGCCTTCCTTGGCGATGAACTTCTCGAAGGTCGAGGTCACGAACTCGCGCGAGGCATCGTCGCGCGGCAGGAAGCACATTGCGACGGCATAGTCGCCCGGCTGGGGCAGGGTCAGGCCCTCGCCCTCGGCCCACTGGCGCAGCAGCTTGTCGGGGATCTGCGTCAGGATGCCCGCACCGTCACCCAGCAGCGGGTCGGCGCCCACCGCACCGCGGTGGTCGATGTTTTTCAAAATCTCCAGGGCCTGCGTAATGATGGCGTGGCTTTTCTCGCCCTTGATGTGGGCTACGAAGCCGACACCGCAGGAGTCATGTTCATTGCGCGCATTGTAAAGGCCCTGGGGCTTAGGAAATCCCATCGATAGTAATCCATCCTGTCGTTTTTTCGGGGGCTCACGACCACGCATCACCGACACGCGCACGAATCGCGCGTCGCCAAGCGCGACTTTGTGACCCCAAGCGCCCCCATGACGATTGAACGGCGATTTTGCAACTGCAATGGAGCCGGTCGGGCAGGAAAATACCAATTGACAGGCCAATTTTGGGTATTTTGTTATCCGCCGGGCGGCTTTTCGTGCGCTCTGTGTATTTTATACCGATTATGGGCTTCGTGATTGTCCGCGAAGCGAACATGCGAAAAGGCCCCGGACGTGCGCTTGGTCACGTCCGGGGCCCGATCCTGTGTGACGCCCTACCTTGCGGCACGGCGGCGGTGTTCGCGTATCAGGCAGCGCCGCTCATGCGCTGCAGCGTGGCGAGCGCGGCACGCAGCGCCTGTTCGGTCTGCGCATTGTCCTGGCGCGTGCCATCCTCGCGACCGGGAGCGTCGAAGCGGCGTTCGTTGCGTGCGGAAGCCTCCGGCTGGCGGGGCAGCGCGGCGACGGTCTCGCCCGGACGGGCGAAGGATGCGGCACGGCGGGCCTCTTCGCCGGGGAAGATCACGACCGGCTCGATATCCTCGCTGTCGGGTTCCTCGATGCGGATGAACTCCTGGCGCGGTGCGCTCGGGCGCGAGAGGTCGAGCAGCGAGGAATAGCCTTCCTCCAGCTCGTCTTCCGGGCTTTCGAATTCGGCCTCGCCCTCATCCTGATCCTCGGCGCTGTCGTCGGCGCGCAGGGCCGGTTCGGGCATGCGCCAGGAAACGGGAGTCGCGGCCAGCTCGGCTTCTCCCTCGTCAGCCTCGGCAGCAGGCGCCAAGGGACGTGCAAGACCGATATGGCGCGGCGGAATGTAACCGGGAAGGGCGAAGTCATCGTCCTCTTCCTCGAAGCTTGTGGGGTCGACCGGACGCATCGCCGCGGGAACCGCGTCATATGATGTGTCGGGCCCGGTCTGCTCGTCGAGAGCGGAGGGCGTCTCGGCAAGGAACTGGACGGGTTGCGCCTCGAAGTCGTCGGCATCGTTCGGAGACGCGTCCACGTCGTACTGCGCGGTCTGGTGCCCGTCGTCTTCCGGCTCGTCACCCTCGATGGCATCGTGCGCATGCGCCTCGTAGGCCTCGCCGACGAAATCGGCCTCACCCTCAAGGGCAGCCTCGGTCGCTTCGGGCGCGAGCGCCTGCGTCTCGAACGCGGCCTGTTCGATCTCGGCGCGGCGGCGCGTCATGGCCAGAGCCAGGCGTTCGAGCAGTTCGAGGTGCGACAGCGAGCCCAGTTCGGAGGCGGCGATACGGCGGGCGGCATTGCCGCCGTCCCGATCAGCGCCAGTCCGGTCTTCGCCAGTCTGGTCTTCGTCGGCCCGGTCCTGCTCAGGACCATCCATGTCGGCGCGAGGCGCGTAGTCCGTGGCATCGGGCGCACTTGCCTCGACCTCGCCGTGGCTGCCTGCAAGCAGGTCGAAGCCCGGGCGCGGCGCGACGCCCGCCGACGGGATCGCGCCCAGCCGGTGCGCCAGCTCGGAGAGGCTCGCCTGTGCGCCGTGCAGCGGTCCGGCGGTGGCGATCGCCTCCTGATGCTCGGAAATATCCTCAGCTGCTTCGCCATCGGACGTGTCCGCGCGCGCCAGCAGAAAGGCGGGGAAGGCATCGTCCTCGTTCGACGCGGTGGGCAGGGCGGGTGCATCGTTGCGCACGAAGACCTGGGCACCATCCTGGCGCGCGACGTTCGCCTCGGGAAAGTCCGCTTCGTCGAAGTCGGGCAGGGTAGTGGCAGGCGGGGTTTCGATCTTGGCGGCGATTGCCGGCTCGTTGCCGAGCGGGGCGAACGGGTCTTCGGTGGCGAAGCGTCCGGTATCGAACTCGTCCTCGCCGAGGTCGAACTCGCTGACATCGAGAATCCCCGGAGCCACAGGAGCCTTGCGCACCTCTTCCGCCTCGTGGGTTTCGTCCGCACGGGCGCTGGCGGTGACGGCTGCGAACTGTTGTGGTTCGGCGACGTCCTGTTCCTGGGCCTGCTGCGCGTCCTCTACCTCGGCGGAGGTCGCGAGGGCTGCTTCGGCTTCACTCTCGCCCTCGGCCTCGATCTCGGGCTGAACCGGTTCCTGGCTGGAGGCGCGGTGGCGCAGGCGCTCGGCGGTTGTGTTGGGCGCGGTCTCCGGAGCCGCCTTGCGAGCCTTCCTCGCGACCTTCGAGCGCGCTGTGCCCGGCTTCGCGAGACGACGCGAGAGCAGGCCGCCGACGAAGGCACCGAGCGCGGTCGCGGCAAGAGCGCAGGCGATGCGGAAGGTGGCGCCGAGCGGCGGCGCGGCCATCGGCAGGATCGAATCGAGGCGGGTGACGCTGACCAGTCGCTCGATCAGCGCGGTCGGAACGGCGATCGAGCACAGCCCGGCAATCGCGCCGCACCACAGTCCGACGATCGCCGGAAACAGCGGATGCCGCGTGATTGGCTGCTTCTTGCCTGTTTTCCTGCGCTTGTGATCGGCCACTTGGTTCGTCCTGTCATCCGGTCTGCAAGGGGCATGATCGCACAGTCAGGCGGCGACCGTTAACCCCTTTTCGAGAAAGGGAGGTGCCAGCATTTGGTAAACGTCTCGATAACGACGCGCGTTCACGGACCAGTCGTGGCGCTCGCGCACATGGGCCAGCCCTGCACTGCGGTAAGCGGGCCAGGAATCGCGTTGTTCCAGAAGCTTGGCGATAGCCTCGGCGCAAGCTGCGGGATCGTCGGGGGTGAACAGCACGCCAGTGCGCCCATGCTCGACGAGCTCGCGGTGTCCGCCCACGTCGCTGGCGGCGACGAGCTTGCCCTGCGCCATCGCCTCAAGCGGCTTGAGCGGGGTGACGAGATCGGTGAGGCGCGAGCGCTTGCGCGGATAGGCGAGCACGTCGGTCAGCGCATAATAGCGCTCGACCTCGTCGTGCGGCACGCGGCCGACGAAGCGGATCGCATGAGCGGCGGGGGAAGCCTGTGCCTGCGCCCGCAAGGCCTCGGCGCGCGGGCCGCCGCCGACCAGCAGCAGGCGGGCGTCGGGCTGGCGTGCGAGGATCCTCGGCATCGCCGCGATCAGCTCGTCGAGGCCCTCGTAGTCGTAGAAGCTGCCGATGAACCCGATCACCGGGCAGGTGCGGCCATCGACCTCGAAGCCGAGCTCCCGTGCGAGGGCGGCATTGCGCCACACCGGCTTGCCGAACAGCGAGAGATCGACGCCGTTGGGCATGACCGTGACCTTGTGCGCAGGGGTCCCGCGCGCGAGCAGGTCGGAGCGCAGCCCCTCGCAGATCGTCACCACCGCATCGGCTCCTGCGATCACCCGTTCCTCGAGCCAGCGCGTGAGCCGGTATTTCGCCGAGCCTTCGCGTCCGGTCCCGTTGCCCACTGCCGCGTCCTCCCAGAAGGCGCGGATTTCGTAGACCAGCGGAATCGCGTGGCGACGCGCGACGCGCAGCGCGGCTGCACCGCACAGCGCCGGCGAATGGGCATGGAGCACGTCGGGCCGCCAGCGCTCGAGCACCGCCTCGATGCCGCGCTCGAAGGCGTTGACCTCGTTCCACTCGCGCCACACGGGCGGACCCTTGGCGAGCCCCGTGCTGCGGTGGAAGACGAGCCCGGCGCTTTCCTCGATGCGCGGACCCTTGGCGTAATGGCGCAGGCCCGTCACGCCCATGACGTCGTAGCCCATCGCCTGCTGCGCCTTGAGGATCGCGCGCGTGCGAAAGGCATAGCCGCTTTGCAGCGGCAGCGAGTGGTCGAGCACGTGGAGAATGCGCGGCTGGCGTATTGTCATGCTGGGAATCCCTAGAAGAGAACGCTTAACGTGGCGTCAACCGCAACCTGCTTTAAGGCATCGCGAATGGTCGACATCCTAGCCCTTGCCCTGTCCCACGGCCTGCTTGCGCTGGCCGTCTGGCGCCTTTTGTCGCGCGACGACCTCGACGTCGAATCGCTGGTCGGGACCGGGCCGTCGGATGAGGCACAAGCGCGCGGAGCGAACGAGGCAGATGGATCGGGCAAGCCCGCGCCCCGGCGCGCGATGCGTACGCGCAGCGCTGCCTCGCGGCGCATGATCGTGCCGGGACGACCGGACGGCGAAGCCCCCCCGCACGGGAAGGGCGACGATGCTTAACCTGGCGCTGACGGGCTTTTTCCTGTTCCTGCTGATCCTGGGGACGCGACGGCCGTTCATCTGGATCCTTTGCTATCTCTATATCGACATCGTCGCGCCGCAGATCATCTCGTGGGGATTTCTTTCCCAGATTCCGACTTCGCTGATCGCCTTCCTCGCCGCCTTCGCGGGCTGGCTGGTGTTCGACGACAAGCGCGACAGCCGCTTCACCTGGCGTCAGGGCGTGCTTATCGTGCTCTTCGTCTACTGCGGCATCACCACGCTCACCGCCGACTATCCGGCAGAGGCACTGGAGAAATGGGCCTGGGTGTGGAAGGCGCTGATCTTCGCGATCTTCCTGCCCTTCACCTTGCGCACGAGGCTTCGCATCGAGGCGGTTGCGCTGGCGATGGTGCTTTCGGCCAGCGCGCTGATCATCGACGGCGGTATCAAGACCGCGATGGGCGGGGGCGGTTACGGCGCGCTGCGTATCTTCGTCGAGAACAACACCGGGCTCTACGAGGGCTCGATCCTCTCGACCGTGGCGATTGCGATCATCCCGCTGGTCGCGTGGCTGGTGCGTCACGGCACGATCTTTCCCGACAGCTGGCCTTCGCGCATCTTCGGGGCGGCGCTGGTCTTCGCCTGCGTGCTGATCCCGGTCGGGACCCAGGCGCGCACCGGGCTGGTCTGCCTTGCCGTGCTATGCCTGCTCTACTTGCGCACCGCCCGGCACAAGGTGCTGATCATCGCGGGCATGGCGCTTGCGGGCGTGGTCGCGGTGCCGTTCCTGCCCCAGTCCTTCGTCCAGCGCATGGACACGATCGAGAACCATCAGGCAGACCAGTCGGCGAGCACGCGCCTTGGCGTATGGAAATGGACGCTGGGCTACGTGCGCGACCATCCGCTCGGCGGCGGCTTCGAGGTCTATCTCTCGAGCCGGGTCTCGTACGACACCGTCGTCACCGAGACCACCGGCGCGCTGACCACGGTCACGCGCCAGCAGGTCGTCGAGGAGGGCCGCGCGTTCCACTCGAGCTACTTCGAGATGCTGGGCGAGCAGGGCTACCCGGGGCTCGCGCTGTGGCTGCTGCTGCAAATTTCCGGGCTGTGGCAGATGGAAGTGCTGCGGCGCCGCTATAAGACATGCAAGGACCCGCAAGAGGCCTGGGTCGCGCCGCTCGCGAACGCGCTCCAGCTCACGCATGTCGCCTATCTGGTCGGCTCGCTCTTCGTAGGCATCGCCTTCCAGCCGTTCATCCTGATGCTCGTGGGTCTGCAATGCGGGCTGTGGAGCTATCTGAAGCGGATCGGCCAGGGACGCACCGGAGTACCGGCGCGCTCCGGGGCAGCCGACGAAGGGGCCGCGAACGACCGCTCCCGAAGGGCCCCGCGCACGATGCGTCTGGGGCCCGAAAGCCGTTCATCATGATCGTGACACGGTTCCCCGGCCCAATGGTCGAGTTACCTAATAAATTACACGTATCATGGGATTAGCGCCGTCCTTCACAGAGAATTAACCTTTAACCTTCATTCCACCTATGGTTAATAGATGGCCTTGGCCGTCTCGGGGCCGGACTGCTTCGGCAGGCCAGACAGGGGCAATGAAGGGGATACCCAAATGCGAGTGCTGTTGATCGAGGACGAACCTACTACTGCGCGCGCTATTGAGCTGATGCTCACGGCCGAAGGGTTCAATGTCTATTCTACGGATCTGGGCGAGGAAGGCCTCGATCTGGGCAAGCTCTACGACTACGATATCATCTGTCTCGACCTCAACCTGCCCGACATGCACGGGTACGACGTGCTCAAGAAGCTGCGCGTCGCCAAGGTCCAGACCCCGGTCCTGATCCTCTCGGGCATTTCCGAGATGGACTCCAAGGTCCGCTCGTTCGGCTTCGGTGCCGACGACTACGTGACCAAGCCGTTCCACCGTGAAGAGCTGATCGCCCGCATCCACGCGGTCGTGCGCCGCTCCAAGGGCCACTCGCAGTCGGTCATCCGCACCGGCAAGCTGGTCGTCAACCTCGATGCCAAGACGGTCGAGGTCGACGGGGCCCGCGTGCACCTTACCGGCAAGGAATACGCGATGCTCGAGCTGCTCAGCTTGCGCAAGGGCACCACGCTGACCAAGGAAATGTTCCTCAACCACCTCTACGGCGGCATGGACGAGCCCGAGCTCAAGATCATCGACGTGTTCATCTGCAAGCTGCGCAAGAAGCTCAGCCATGCCTGCGGCGGCGCGAACTACATCGAGACCGTGTGGGGCCGTGGCTACGTGCTGCGCGATCCCGACGAGATGCAGGAAGTCGCCTGATCGCAAGGCCCGGGTGCGAATCGCTCCCGGAAAGGCGAATCGGTTCAAGCACGGCCCGCTCTTTCGAGCGGGCCGTTTGCGTTTTGAGCGTCGATTCGCGGTGAAATGTTCTTCACCATCGATTAGCCGTGTCGACTAACCCCTCAGAGCAAAATCGCGAGGATCGAGAGCAGGCTTGCGGTCGCGATGGCATTGAGCGCCATGCCAAGGCTCGCGAAGGCACCTGCGGTCGCATCGACCTGGAATGCACGCGCCGCGCCGATGCCGTGCGACGAGACGCCGAGTGCGAAGCCGCGGGTGCGGTAATCGCGCAAGGCGAGCAGGTTGAGCAGCGGCGTCGCGATCATCGCGCCCAGCACGCCCGAGATCAGCACGACGCTCGCCGCCAGTGCGGGAACGCCGCCCAGCTGCCCGGCGATGGCCATGGCGACCGGGGTCGTCGTCGCGCGTGGGGCGATCGAGGCGATGATCTCGACAGGGGCACCGAACAGCCAGACGATCCCGGCGCCGCACACGATCGAGGTCACCGCGCCCGCGCCGAGCGCCAGCGCGATCGGCACCGCCATGCGGGCGATGCGCTCGCGCTGCTGCCACACCGGCACCGCCAGCCCGACGACCGCCGGGCCGAGCAGGAAGCTGATCGGGAAGGTCGCCGCCGAATAGGTCGCATAGGGCGTCCCCGTCGCGGCGAGCAGGCCGATCAGCACGGGCGTGCTCCAGAGCACCGGGTGAAGCAGCGGATGGCGCCCGCAGCGGCGCGAGAGCGTGTCGAAGGCCTCGAACACGCCGAGCGTCACCGTCAGCCAGAACAGCGTATCGGTCAGCAAGCCGGTCATCGTGCCGCCTCCTCGCTGCTGCCCTGCTTTGCGGTCGGCGAAGGCGCGTCGGGATCGACCGCGACGAAGCGCACCAGCGCCCAGCGGAACACCAGTGCGGTGACGACTATGGTCATGACGGTCGAGACCAGCGTCGCGCTGAGCAGGGCGGCGCCGTAGCGCGAGAGGACGGGCCCCTCGTCGATCAGCCCCACCGCTGCGGGGACGAACATCACCGCGAGGTGCGCGGTCAGCCAGCCGGTCACCGCGACCAGCCGCGGTGTCTCGCGCCGCACCAGCGCCAGCCAGCCGAGCAGCAGGACCATGCCGATGACCGATCCGGGCAGGGCAAGCCCGGTGAGGCGGTGGATCGCTTCGCCCGCGAGCTGGCAGGCGAGCAGGAGGAAGATGGCGGGCAGCATGCGGGGGCCTTGGTCGATCAGTGGAAAGAACGCGTCTTCGGGTAAGTACCCTTGGCCTCCTTTAGGGCCTTCATGTGCAAGGTTTGCAATGGAGACTTTCGGCGAAAATGCACCGGGGCATCCTCGATGCGGCAATATCCGGCGCGCGCGAGCCATTGACCGGGCGCGCGGCTTTTGCCAGTGCCGCGCCCCATGACTGCGCACAAACCCGGCGATCCGACGACTCTCAACCGCCTCTATGGCCGTGCCAAGGGCAAGCCCCTGCGCACCGGCCAGCAGGCGCTCGTCGACACGCTCCTGCCCAAGATCGCGATGCCCGAGGAAGGGCCGATCACCGCCGAGGTCCTGTTCGGCGAGGACTGCCCGCTGCACTTCGAGATCGGCTTCGGCGGCGGCGAGCACATGGCCTACCGTGCCGACATGCTGCCCGGGCACGGGTTCATCGGTGCGGAGCCCTTCATCAACGGTGTCGCGCAGGCACTCGTCCACGTTTCGGGCGACAATGGCGCGCATGCGCCGCTCGGCAACGTGCGCATCCACCATGGCGACGCGCTCGAGGTCCTTGCGCGCATTCCCGACGGCTCGCTCTCGTTCCTCTACCTGCTGCACCCCGACCCCTGGCCCAAGGCGCGCCATGCCAAGCGGCGCATGATGAACGACGGGCCGGTCGACATGTTCGCGGCCAAGCTCAAGCCGGGCGGCGAGTTCCGCTTCGGCACCGACCACGCCATCTACCTGCGCCATGCGCTGATGGTGATGCAGCGCCACACCGACCAGTTCGAATGGCTCTGCGACAAGCCAGCCGACTTCCAGAACCGCCCCGGTGGCTGGCCCGAGACGCGCTACGAGCACAAGGCGCGCACCGTCTACGGCCACGAGGTCTGGTACTTCCGCTATCGCCGCAAGGGCTGAGGGCCAGCCCGCAGTTCGCAAGGCTTAGCCGCGTGACCGCGCTCAGAGGTGTTGCTGCGTCTTGCGCAGCAATTCCTTGCGGCGCTTGCGCTGGCGGATCTGGTCGGTCTCAATCGAGAGCGGCTGGACCTTGGGGCCCTTTGGAACGTTGCGGTCGAAATGGAAGCTGCGCGTCGCGCCCACGGGCATGTCCTCGAGCGCGTAGAGCGCGACCACGGTAAGGTCGAACTGCTCGACTTCGTCCATCTGCACGTCGGTCTCGTCATTAGCCTCGAGCAGCGTCGCGACGATGTCGTCGAAGTGGCCGATGTTCATGAACTGGCCGGTGGCGAGGCTGCCCTGGCCCATCAGCGAGCGCGGGTCTTCGCCGAGGTCTCCGGGCAGTTCGCGGAGGTCTGTCAGCGCCAGCTCGATCTGCCGCCCACGCACGTGGACGGTGGCGATGAGACTGGAGACGTAAAGTGGCTGGCTGCTCATGTTGGTGACGAGGCAGCGGCTGCGCATGCCCCGGCCAGCGGCGCGGGTGATCAGGATGGTCGAGCGCTTGGTGCCGCGGAACTGCACGAGCAGCAGTTGCAGGTAGATCACCCAGACGATGAGCATGGCAAAGCTCAGCGCAACGCTGAACACCTGCGTATGCTCAAGGAACCACTGCCACATCGCACCCTCCTCAGCGCCTGCGACGCCGGGACTCGCCCGGCCAATGCCGCGCGCAGGTAGGCTTCGCATAGGTGCGGGTCAATCGTGGTCTGCTTCAAGCCTGCGAAAAGCAAAAGGCCCGGGGTGCTGGGAGCACCCCGGGCCCTTCAATAGTCCGACAAGATGTCGCCTCAGCCGGCGACGCCCGCCGCCGCGAGAACCGCGCTGGTGAGCACGTCGGGCGCGATCGAGGTCATCGGCACGATCTGCACCGGCTTCTCCATGCCGAGCAGGATCGGGCCGATCGAGGTCGTCCCGCCGATTTCCTTGAGCAGCTTGGCCGAGATGTTGGCCGACTGCAGGCCCGGCATGATCAGGACGTTTGCCGGTGCCGAGAGGCGGCTGAACGGGTAGAGTTCCATGATCTTGGGGTTGAGCGCGGCATCGGGGGCCATCTCGCCTTCGTACTCGAAGTCGGGCTTCGCGTCGTCGAGGATGTGCACGGCATCGCGGATGCGGTCGAGCCACTTGCCCTCGGGGTTGCCGAAGGTCGCATAGCTCAGGAAGGCGACGCGCGGCTCGTGGCCCATGCGGCGCGCGACCTTGGAGGCCTCGGTGGCGATGATCGCCAGTTCCTCGGCGCTCGGACGCTCGTTGATGGTGGTGTCGGCGAGGAACACCGTGTGGTTCTTGCCGACGAGCATGTGCATGCCGAAGGGCAGCTTGTCCTCGGCCGGGTCGAGCACGCGGCGCACGTCCTTCATCGACTGCGCGAAGGGACGCGTCATGCCGGTGATCATCGCATCGCCCACGCCCATCTTGAGCAGGCCAGATGCGAAGATGTTGCGGTCGGTGTTGACCATGCGCTGCACGTCGCGCTGCAGGAAGCCGCGGCGCTTGAGGCGCTCGTAGAGCATCTCGACCATCGGCGCGACGTGCTCGGAGACCATCGAGTTCTGGATGTGGTAGCTGTCGGGGTCGGTGACGCCCAGCTCGTTCATCAGATCGCGGATGTTCTGCGTGCGGCCGACCAGGATCGGTTCGCCATAGCCGAAATCGCGGTACTGGATCGCGGCGCGCAGCACGACCTCGTTGTCGGCCTCGGCGAAGATCACGCGCTTGGGATCGGCGCGGACCTGCGCGTAGACGCGGCTCAGTGCCGAAGTGGTCGGGTTGAGACGGCCCTTGAGTTCGAGGCGGTAGGCCTCGAAGTCCTCGATCGGACGCTGCGCGACGCCCGAGGCCATGGCCGCCTTGGCAACCGCCATCGGCACCACTTCCATCAGGCGCGGGTCGAACGGAGCGGGAATGATGTATTCGCGTCCGAACTGGTGGGTCTCACCGCCGTAGGCTGCGGCGACGTCTTCGTGGACCTGCTCGCGGGCGAGTTCGGCAATGGCGTTGGCCGCCGCGATCTTCATCTCCTCGTTGATCGCGGTCGCCGAAACGTCGAGCGCGCCGCGGAAGATGAAGGGGAAGCCCAGGACGTTGTTGACCTGGTTGGGATAGTCCGAACGGCCAGTGGCGATGATGGCGTCCGGGCGCACCGCCTTGGCATCGTTCGGGTTGATCTCGGGGTCGGGGTTGGCCATCGCGAAGATGATCGGCTCGTCGGCCATCTTCTTCACGTATTCGGGCTTGAGCGCGCCGGCTGCGGAGAGGCCGAGGAACACGTCGGCACCGACCAGCGCTTCCTCGAGGGTGCGCGCTTCGGTGTCGATGGCGTGGGCGCTCTTCCACTGGTCCATCGATTCCTCGCGACCGCGGTAGATCGTGCCCGAACGGTCGCACACGGTGACGTTCTCGTGGCGCACGCCCATCGACTTCATGAGTGCGGTGCAGGCGAGCGCCGAGGCGCCGGCGCCGTTGACCACGACCTTGATCTTGTCGAGGTCACGTCCGGTGAGATGGCAGGCGTTGATCAGGCCGGCGGCGGCGATGATCGCGGTGCCGTGCTGGTCGTCGTGCATGACCGGGATGTTCATGCGGTCGCGCAGCGTCTGCTCGATGATGAAGCATTCGGGCGCCTTGATGTCCTCGAGGTTGATGCCGCCGAAGCTCGGCTCCATCATCGCGATCGCCTCGATCAGCGCCTCGGGATCCTCGCTGTTGAGCTCGATGTCGATCGAATCGACGTCGGCGAAGCGCTTGAACAGGACTGCCTTGCCTTCCATCACCGGCTTCGAGGCGAGCGCGCCGAGGTTGCCCATGCCCAGGATCGCGGTGCCGTTCGAGATCACCGCGACGAGGTTGCCCTTGGCGGTGTAGTCGTAGGCCGCCTGCGGATCGTCGGCGATGGCCTGCACCGGCACGGCCACGCCCGGCGAATAGGCAAGGCTGAGATCGCGCTGGGTCGCCATCGGCTTGGAGGCGATGATCTCGATCTTACCAGGGCGGATCGTCTGGTGATAGAAGAGCGCCTCGCGCTCGGTGAACTGGACCTTGCTTTTCTCGGACAAGCGATATCTCCCCGGATGAGCCTGCGCCCCTAACCCAAGAATCCGCGACGCGATAGGGGAAAGGACGCCTGGCCGCGCTTCACAAGGGGGCGCACGCGGCGCTAACGCTGCTTCCCATGAGTTCCGGCGCGACCCCCATGATGGCCCAGTATCTCGCCCTGCGCGAGCAGGCCGACGACTGCCTCCTGTTCTACCGGATGGGCGACTTCTTCGAGCTCTTCTTCGAGGATGCAAAAACCGCAAGCCAGATTCTCGATATCGCACTCACCACGCGCGGCGAGCACGATGGCGCGCCGATCCCGATGTGCGGGGTGCCGGTCCATTCCGCCGAGAGCTATCTCGCGCGGCTGATCAAGGCAGGGTGCCGGGTCGCCATCGCCGAGCAGACCGAGACCCCCGCGCAGGCCAAGGAGCGGGCGAGGAAGGAAGGTCGTGCGTCCAAGGCGCTGGTCGCGCGCGATATCGTGCGCTTCGTCACCGCCGGAACGCTGACCGAGGAGGCGCTGCTCGAACCGCGCCGTGCGAACGTGCTCGCCGCCGCCTGCGAGGTGCGCGGCACGGTCGGTATCGCCGCCTGCGACATCTCGACCGGGCGCATGGAGCTCGAGGAATGCGCGCCCGAGCGGCTCGCCGCCGCGCTCGCAAGGATCGGGGCGAGCGAGCTGGTCGTGCCCGAGGGCTGGGAGGCCGCGCCCGAGACCGCCATCGCGCGTTCGGGCCACGAGTTCTCCTCCGATGGCGGGGCCGAGCGGCTCCAGGTCATCCACGGGGTCGCGACGCTCGACGGCTTCGGCAGCTTCACCCGCGCGATGCTCGCCGCAGCTGGCGGGCTGGTTGCCTATCTCGACCATGTCGGGCGCGGTGCGCTGCCGCTGCTGCTGCCGCCCGAAGCACGCGCGGGCGATGCCACGCTGGCGATGGACGAGGCGACCCGCGCCAGTCTCGAGATCCTCGAAGCCGCACAGGGCGGGCGCAAGGGCAGCCTGATCGACGCGGTCGACCGCTGCGTCACCGGCGCTGGCGCACGCCAGCTGGCCGAGGACCTCGCCGCGCCGTTGACCGACCGGCAGGCCATCGCCGAACGGCTAGATCTCGTCTCGCGCCTCTTCGAGGATGCGCTGCTGCGCGAGGACCTGCGCAGTGCGCTGCGCTCGCTGCCCGATATCGGCCGCGCGCTCGGGCGCGTTGTTGCCGGGCGCGGCAGCCCGCGCGATCTCGGCCAGCTGCGCGACGGGCTTTCGGGCGCACACGAGATCGGTGCGCGTCTGGCCGCACGCGACAACCTGCCGGTACTGCTCGAACGCCTGCTCCCCGAGCTCGCCGGGCATGGCGAACTGGTCGACCATTTCGCGCGCGCGCTCGTCGCTTCCCCGCCGACCGAGCGCGGGCAGGGCGGTTACATCGCCTCGGGTTACGATGCCGGGCTCGACGAGCTGCGCGTCACCTCGGGCGATGCGCGCAAGGCGATTGCCGCGCTTGAGGCGCGCTACCGCGAGGAGACCGGCACCCCCTCGCTCAAGATCAAACACAACAACGTGTTGGGCTACTTCGTCGAGGTGCCCTCGCGCCACGCCGACAAGCTGATGGAGGCCGACAGCGGCTTCTCGCACCGCCAGACCATGGCCGGGGCGATGCGCTTCAACGCGCTTGCCCTGCACGAGGAAGCGAGCCGCATCACCGAGGCCGGCGCTCATGCCCTCGCGCTCGAGGAAGCGCATTTCGAGGCGCTGGTGGCCGAGGCCGTTGCCGCGCGGCGCGAGATCGCCCGCGCCGCCGCCGCGCTCGCCCGGATCGACGTTTCGGCCGGGCAGGCAGAACGTGCCGCCGAGGGCGGCTGGACCTGTCCCGAGGTGGTGGACGGGCTTTCGCTCGAGATCGAGGGCGGGCGTCACCCGGTGGTCGAGGCTGCACTCAAGCGGCAGGGCGAGCGCTTCGTCGCCAACGACTGCCGCCTCGCCAGCCATGACCGGCTCTGGCTCATCGGCGGCCCGAACATGGGCGGTAAGTCGACCTTCCTCCGGCAGAATGCGCTGATCGTACTGCTCGCGCAGGCGGGCGGCTTCGTGCCCGCTGCCTCGGCGCGGATCGGCATGGTCGACCGCCTGTTCAGCCGCGTCGGCGCTTCGGACAATCTCGCGCGCGGGCGCTCGACCTTCATGGTTGAAATGGTCGAAACCGCCGCGATCCTGGCGCAGGCGACCGACCGCAGCTTCGTGATCCTCGACGAGGTCGGGCGAGGGACCTCGACGTACGACGGGCTCGCGCTCGCCTGGGCGGTGGCCGAGGCGGTGCACGAGAGCAACCGCTGTCGCTGCCTCTTCGCGACCCACTACCACGAGATGGCGCGTCTGGCCGAAACCTGCGAGGCGCTCTCGCTGCATCATGTGCGCGCGCGCGAGTGGAAGGGCGATCTGGTCCTGCTTCACGAGCTGGCGGAAGGACCCGCCGACCGCAGCTACGGTCTTGCCGTGGCGCGGCTCGCCGGTGTCCCGCCCAAGGTCATCAGCCGTGCCAAGGCGGTACTCGATAAACTGGAAAAGGGGCGAGCGGAGACCGGTGGTCTTGCGGCCGGGCTGGGGGAACTGCCGCTCTTCGCGGCCGCCGAGGACGCGCGCGAGGAAGCCTGCGACACCTTGCGCGAGAAACTGCGTGACATGGACGTCGATGCGCTCGCACCGCGCGATGCGCTCGAGATCCTCTACGATCTCAAGCGCGAGGCGGGAACCGAAGCTTAACCTTGCGGGTCTAGGCCCGAGCCATGTTGTTCGGACCCAGGATCACGAATGTCTTCCGCAGTCGCTGGCAGGCGCTGTTCTGGGCGGCCAGCGTGCTGCTGACCGCCTATTGCTCGGTCCCTGCTCCCGAAACGCATGGGGGCGGTCAGCCGAAGGCTTCCGCCGAAGTGCATGGCAAACATAGTAACCCTTGGGCGAAGAACTCGCCCTCCTCTCCGTAGTGTCTTTTCAGGCCCGCCCGTTTTGCGGGTCGGGCCCTGTCGTAGCGGAGCTCAGCTGCCGTCGCGGGCAAAGGCCGGGTCGGCGACGCCTGCGCGTCCGTAGCGGTTCTCGAGGTCGTCCATGGTTTCCTCGCCGCGGTATGCGGACATGTCGATCACGCCGCTGGTATCCATCTGGCGCATGTGGTCGACGAGGTCCTGCGCGTCCGAGTTGTTTAGGCTGGAGGACAGCTTCTCGCTCTGCTCGAGGCCGAGGATGGAAACCGGCTCGACCATCGCCTGGTCGCTCACCGTCTGGGCCTGCGCCTCGGCATCGGCCTGTTCGTTGTTGACCGTTTCGGGGGCGAGTTCGGGGTTACGCTGGCTCATCGCTTGTCTCCTTTGCTCCCCTAACAAAGCAGTAGCGATTCGCGTTCCCGGAGGGGCGCTCTTTCGAGGCCTTGCGCGATGGCCGGCCGCCTTTCAGCGACCGGCCGCTTGGCTCGTCAGAAGCTGGGAACCGGGGTCTCGCCCGAGTAGTCGTAGAAGCCCTTGCCGCTCTTGCGACCATACCATCCGGCCTCGACGCACTTCTGCAGCAGCGGGGCGGGGCGGTACTTGGGGTCGCCGGTCGTGGCGTGGAACACCTTCATGATCTCGAAGAGCGTCTCGAGACCGACGAAATCGGCCAGCGTGAGCGGCCCCATCGGGTGGTTCGCGCCCAGCTTCATGCCCGCGTCGATGTCCTCGACCGAGGCAAGGCCCTCGCCCAGCACGAAGATCGCCTCGTTGAGCATCGGGCACAGGATGCGGTTGACGACGAAGCCGGGAGCATCGCCTGCCAGCACCACGGTCTTGCCCAGCTTCTCGCCGAAGGCCTTCATCCGCGCGGTGGTGCCGTCCGAGGTGGCGAGGCCTGGGATGACCTCGACGAGGCCCATGACCGGAACCGGGTTGAAGAAGTGCATGCCGCAAAAGCGCGTCGGATCGGGCGACTGCGCGGCCATGCGGGTGATCGGGATCGAGCTGGTGTTGCTGGCGAGGAGGGCATTTTCGCCGAGCACTTCGCCCACTGCCTCGAAGATCTTGGCCTTGATGTCCTCGCGCTCGGTCGCGGCCTCGATCACGAGGTCGCACTGCGCGAGCGGGCCATAGTCGCCCACCGGGGTGATGCGGTCGAGCAGCGCATCGGCATCCTCGCGGGTGATCTTCTCCTTGGAGACCAGGCGATCGAGGCTCTTGGCGATCGAGGCCTTGCCCTTCTCGGAATTGGCGAGGCTGATGTCGGTCAGGATCACGTCCATGCCCTTGCTCGCGACGGTCTGGGCAATGCCCGAACCCATGATTCCCGCACCGATGATACCGACTGTCTGCACTTTTCCGGGCTCCCGTTGTGATGATTGTATGTGCGCGCTGGTTAGCGCGCGGCGCTGGCCTGCGAACCTAGCGATTTTGTCCGGGCGTCCACAATACGTCGCCCGAGGCACCGTGATTGATCGCGCGGGCGAGGACGAAGAGATAGTCGCTGAGGCGATTGAGATAGGACAGCGCGGCCGGGTTGACCGGGCCCTCGCCAGCCAGCGCGACGGCGCGGCGTTCCGCGGCGCGGCAGCTTGCCCGCGCAACGTGCACCCTTGCGGCCGCCTCGCTGCCGCCCGGCAGGATGAAGCTGGTGAGCGGGGCAAGCCCGGCGTTGAGCGCGTCGATCGCCCCCTCGAGCCAGTCGACCTGGGCATCGACGATGCGCAAGGTCATCTCGCCCGGCGTGAAGTCCTCGCCCGGGGTGGCGATGTCGGCGCCGAGGTCGAACAGGTCGTTCTGGATGCGCTGGAGGTCGCGCGCTTGCGCGGTTTCGCTTTCGCTTCCCTGTGCCAGCGCGCAGACCGCGAGGCCGATCGCGCTGTTGGTCTCGTCGACCGCGCCGATCGCTTCCATGCGCGCGGCATGCTTGGGCAGGCGCGAGCCGTCGACGAGGCCGGTGGTGCCGTCGTCGCCGGTGCGGGTGTAGATCTTGTTCAGCCGGACCATCGTGTGCTTTCCATGGATTGCCTGTGCGCCTTAGACCAACCGGCGTTGAGTTTGACTCATTGCAGGTTGGTCAAGCCCGCGCGGCGCCTCAGCGTTCCAAGCTGCTGATGCGCCAGCATCACTGCAGTTTGCTATTAGCGCCTGTGCCGTAGAGGCCAAGCAGCACAAACGACAGGTTTTCACCTGCCGGATGGCGGTCGCGCGGGGAACCTGGGCTCCTGACCCTAGCGGCTGAGCGCGAGCAGCAGCGCGCAGACCAGCACCGCGGCGGCCTGGTACTTGATGCGGTTGAACATCATCTTGTTCTGCAGGACCTGGTTGGGCGTCGGTCCGGTCGCATCGGGATCGCGCTCGAGGTCCTCTTTGGTGCCCTTGAGGAACGCGGCGATGCCGCGCACGAGGCTGATGACGACCATGATCACGAGGATCACCATGATGGGTACGAGGATGTAGCTCATGGTGCCCGGTCTACGCCTTGTGCGTCGGCTTGGCCAGTTTCGAGCGCGATGCCTGCGGGCAGATCGCCATGGCGCAGGCTCTGGGCGAGTGCCTTGCCGTCCTCACCCGCGCGCCTGCGGTCGTCGAGCGAGGGCGAGCCGCGCCGTTTGGCAAGCTTGCGCCCGTCGGGCTCGACCAGCAGGGCGTGGTGATGCCAGACGGGTACCGGCAGGCCGAGGAGGGCCTGCAGCAGGCGATGGACGTGGCTCGCGCTGAACAGGTCCATCCCGCGCGTTACCAGCGTGATACCGTCGCGCGCGTCGTCGAGCGTCGCGGCGAGGTGGTAGCTCGCGGGCAGCCCCTTGCGCAGCAGCACGACGTCTCCGGTGAGGTCGGGCCGGGCCTGCTGCTCGCCCGCGATCTCGTCGGTCCAGACCAGCGGGCCGGCGAGCGCCATCGCGGCTGCGACATCGAGCCGCCATGCTGCGCCGTCGGCGGGCACGTCGCGTCCGCGGCAGGTGCCGGGATAGACCGGCCCCTCGGGACCGGTGCTGCGTGCCGCGGCAGCGATCTCGGCGCGGGTGCAGGTGCAGGGGTAGAGGAGGCCCATCGCCTTGAGCCGCTCTGCGGCCGCCGCGTAGTCGGCGAGGCGCTGCGACTGGTAGCCGACTTCGCCGTCCCAGCTAAGGCCGAGCCATTCGAGGTCGTGCAGGAATTCCTCTGCGAACTGCGGGCGGCTGCGCTCGCCGTCGATGTCCTCGATGCGCAGCAGGAACGATCCGCCGCGCGCGCGGGCAAGATCGTGCGCGACGATGGCGGCATAGGCATGGCCGAGGTGGAGCGGGCCGTTGGGGCTGGGCGCGAAGCGGGTGCGGATCATCGTGCGCCCCTCTCTAGGCGAGCGCGAGCGGGCGGACCAGTGCGTCCCTATTCCGCGGGCACGGGCGCGGGGCTGCGTGGCCGCAGGCGCTGGCCGATCCGGTCGATGCTGCGCGTGATCGGGGCGTTCTGCGCCATCCAGGCGTGATAGGCCCGGTACTTGGCGTCCTCGGCGAGCAGGTGCGCTTCCTCGGTCTTCGCGCGCCAGTAGTAGATGCCGCTGACCACGCCGAGCAGCACCGTGTTGCGTACCGCATCGGTGAGCGAATGGCTGGTGACGAGGAAGGGCAGCGTCGAGGTCCACCAGAACAGGTTCTTCGAGAGGTACGCCGGGTGGCGGGTGAAGCGATAGGGACCGTTGGTCAGCACGCCGCGATAGGTGAGGTTGGAGAAGCGCAGGCCGAAGGCGAAGGTCGCCCAGGCGTAGATCGCGGTGAGCGCGACCATCAGCGCGGCCCAGCCCCATTCGAGCGCGGTGTGGCCGTGCATCCAGTAGGCCCAGCCTTGCGTGTTGACCTCGTATCCGAGCACGTCGGCGCGCCCGATCGTGCCCCACACGAAGGGGGGATAGCACAGCAGCGCCGCGACCCAGCCGCCGAGCAGCGGGTTGCCGCTGCGGATATGCGCATCGAGCGGACGGAAGGTGAAGATGTAGCCTACCGTGCCGATCTGCACGTCGACGAGGAACAGTAGCGCGATGACGAGGCCGCCGATGGCGACGGGATCGCGGCCCAGCGTCGCGAAGTCGGTCTCGACCACGTGTTCGAAGCCGCCGGGCAGGATCGAGATCATGAAGGCGCCGAAGAAGCCCTTGATCGCCCAGGCGCGCCAGTGCCGGGCGACCTGCGCGCCATCCCAGGGCTCGTCGCCGATCAGCATCGCGCCGAAGTGCCAGCTGGCATCGCGCGGCTCGATCATTACCCTGTCGAGCCAGATCACGTAGGGAACCACCATCAGGGCCATGAGTGGCCCCGCCAGTGCCAGCACGTCCATCGCGAAGACGTACTGGCCGTCCCAGTACCAGCGCGCGATGCAGTAGAACAGGCCGATGCCCGCCCAGGTGACCCACAGGCCTGCGATCTTGGTGGTGGCGGTCGCAAGCGCGGCGCGCCAGGAGCGCGGGGCGTGCCAGTCGATCCCGGTGGAGGGATTGCGGTGGACCTTGTCGATCAGCACCGACCATGCGGACATGGCAAGGCCGACGAGAAGTACCGAAGCAAGCGCGGCATAGGGGCCGCTCAGAGGCGCGCGCGGCCCGGGCAGGGAGAGTGCCTCGCCTATCGCGGCCCAGTTGCGGCATGTCGCCAGCCAGCCGAGCAGGGTGGCAAGACCGACCAGCCCGACCGAAGCGGGAACGTCGCTCACGGGCCGCTCGGACCCGGGTCGGTTCTCGATGTCCAGATGCCCGCCGTTCATGACGGGATGCCTAGCGCAAAAGGGTTAAGGCCTGCGAAACGGGAGGCTTCCCCGCAAAGGGGAGCCCTTTCGCAGGCCCTGACCTGACGCCCGGCCATGGCTCAGCGCCAGGCGGTGATCCGGCCCGAATCGTCGAGGATATAGAGCGTGCGGTTGGCGACAACCGGGGCCAGCGAGACCGCATCCTTGAGCTCGGTGAACAGGGTCTGGTCGCCGCTCGCGGGGTCGACCTTGTAGACCTCACCGCGCGAATTGGCGGTCCACAGCGTATTGCCGGCAAGCACCGGGCCGACCCAGAAGACCGGGTTCTTGCGCTTCTTGGGATTGCCGAAGCGCTGCAGCTGGGTGAGCCAGCGGACCTTGCCGGTCGAGCGCGCGATGGCGAGAATCTCGGCGTGATCGTCGAGCGTGAACACCCAGTCGCCCGCGACCGCGGGGGTCGAGATTCCGGCGAGGTTGAGTTCCCAGATGCGCTGGCCGGTGACCAGCTCGTAAGCGGCCATGCGACCGCCCTGACCGAGCGCGTAGACGCGCCCGTCGTCGATGATCGGGTCGGCGTCGACGTCGGTGAGGCTTCCCACCTCGGTCGAGATCGAGGTGCGCGAGAGCGCGTCCGACCACAGCTGGCGGCCGTTCTCGTAACGGTAGGCGACCAGTTCACCCGAGGAGTAGCCCGCGATCACGGTGCCGCGACCGGCGGCCGGGGCGGCAACGCCGAACACGCCCGATTGCTGGAGCGAGCCCGACTCGTTCCACAAGACCGAGCCATCGGCGGCGTTGAGCGCAAAGATCTGGTTGTCTTGCGTCATCACGTAGATCGCGTTGAAGGCGACCGTCGGCGAGCCGCGCAGCGGACCGGCAGGCTTCATCGTCCACAGCTGGTTGCCGCTGGCGGCTTCGAGCGCGGCGACTTCGCCAAGGCCCGTGGTCACGTAGACCTTGCCAGCATCGAAGCTGACACCGCCGCCGAACATCGAGTTCTCGTTGTCGCCCGAAACCGCAAAGCTCTTGGACCAGACCTGCGCGCCGGTCTCGGCGTCGAAGGCGTGGACCACGCCCTTGGTATCCATGACGAAGAGGCGCCCGTCACCCACCACCGGCGAGGCGGCGAGGCGTGCGCGCTGCGAGCTGCCCTCGATCTGGGCGGTCCAGACCTTGCCCGGGTTGGGCGCAAGAGCGAGGTGTCCGTAGGACTTGTCGGCGCTGCCGCCGCCTTGCGCGAAAGTCGTGTTGACCTGTTCGGGAGGCAGGATCACCGAGACCGTGGACAGCGTCGGGTCGACCTCGGCGCCGCTCTCGATGCGCGAGAGGATCGGCACGCGCTCGCCCACGGTCGGGGTCTTGGGATCGTCCTTGCCGCCGAAGATCTTGCAGCCCGAGAGCCCCATCACCAGCGCGAGCGCGAGGAGGGGAAGGGTCCGCTTCGAGGCGGGGCGTGCGGCACGGGGCGCGGCAGTCTTGGCGGTTGCGGTCATCGTCTTGTCCTTGCGTCCCTTGATCACTTCTTGGCCGAGGCGGCGGGCAATGCCTCGCCGTTCTCGTCGACGACGTCGTCGATCGCATCGACGCCCAGCACCGCGGCCAGCTGGCGCGCGCGGCTGCGCAGGTCGTCGGAGACGCTCTCGTCCTTGGCGATGGCGGCGAAGAGCGGACCGGCCTGGTCGCGCTTGTCCATCTTGAGGTAGGCCATCGCGACCATCTCGCCCGCAACGCCGAACCAGGCATTGCCCGGCGCGGCCATCGGCTTGAGGCGATCGACCACGTCCTGCGGCTTCATCTCGTCGAAGCGCGCGGCGACGGAGCGAACCGTCGCGAGGTCACGCAAGGGCTTGGGCACGCTCTGGTCGGCGGCGACCTGGTCATAGATCTTGACTGCGCCCGTGGCGTCGTCCTTCTCCATCGCGATACCGGCCAGCATCAGCTGCGCCGGCGCGGCGTTGGCCTTGGCATCCTTGGCCGCGAGCGCCTCGAACTTGCTCTTCGCATCGTCGAGGTTGCCCGCCTTGACGCTGTCGAGGCCCTGGATGAAGGCTTCGGCGTGTTCTTCGCGCAGCGACTTCTGGTGGTGGTTCCAGTAAAGCCAGCCCCCGAAGGCGGCGAGGCCCAGGACCACGACCGCGAGCAGCGGCTTGCCCCAAGTCTTCATGAAGCCTTCCATCTGGTCCTGGCGAACCGCGTCGTCGACTTCGCGCATGAAGACGTCCTGCTGGGCGGCGCGCTGCGCGGCCTTGCGGTCATCGTTGCTGGCGGGAGAATTTTCTGGTGGCAGAGCCAATTTACGCACGCTTTCTGCGGTAGAACGGAATGGTTGCGGGGGTGTTTAGCGCATGCATGGCGCTTTTCAACGGGATTGATCGCTGCACGTCCCGCGCTGAAGCGGAACTGAACGGCGCGCTCGGTGTCTCGCCTTCCCCTGCACCCGGGACCGCGATTGCGGCCTCACGGGAACGAGGTGCGCCCCATAGCCTGTGCGTACGTGCGGCGATAGGCCGAAATCATCGCGTCCTCGCCGTAGTGGGCACGGGCATGGGCGCGATTGGCAGCGCCCAGCCGCGCGCGCAGGTCCGCGTCGGCGGCGAGGCGAGCGAGCGCTGCGGCAAGCGCCGTCTCGTCCCCGGCAGGACTCACGAAATCGCGGTTCGCAGGCGTTACCATCGCCGCGACGTCACCCACCGCGGGCGAAGCGACGGGAACGCCAGCGGCCATCGCCTCGACCAGCGAGATCGGGAACTGCTCGCTGTCGGACGAGAGCGCGAAGATGTCGAACAGGCCGACCACACCGGCAGGTGGTGAGACGAATCCGGGCAGATGGACCCGACCCGCGATGTCCAGCCTTGCCGCCTCGGCCTCGATCTCGGCGCGCTCGGGGCCTTCTCCGGCAATGACGAGCTTCCACTCGCCCGGCAGCGCGGCGAAGGCGCGCACCAGCCGGGGCAGGTTCTTGACCTTGCGCAGGCCTGCCAGAGTGCCCACCCACTTCTCGCCCGGCGCCTTGACGAGGCCGGGAATGGCGTCGGCAGGCGGCGTGGCGATGCAGGCTGCGGCGTCGATGCCGTTGACGATCTGCACGACGCGCCCGCGCGGCTGGTGCCAGGTTTCGAGCGCGATCGCCTCGAGCCGGCGCGAGGGCACGACCAGCGCCGAGGCGGCGGGCAGCGCAAGGCGGCGGAACAGGTTGCGTTGGGGCTTGAGCCCTTGCGCCTCGTCCTGGTTGAAGCCATCCTCGTGGTGGACGAGCGGGGGCAGGGCAAGCAGCGGAGCGAAGAGGCGCCGGGCCATGACCGCGTCCATCGCGCCCCAGTTATAGGTGAGCACGAGGTCGAAGGGGCGCATCGCCCGGGCGATGGCGTGCAGCCTTGCGGGCGAGGGGAGGCCCTGCAGCGAGGGAAAGTCGAGCGGGTAGGCGACCTCCAGCGCGGGATCGACCAGCCTTGCGGCGCCGTGCGCGCCGGGCTGGGCCGAGACGATCGTGTGGCGCACGCCGGGCCCGAAGGCCTGCATCAGCCGAACCGCACGCAGTTCCTTGCCGCCGGCATCGAAGCCCGAGTGGAGATGGAGCAGGTGCACGCGCGCAGCCTCGGCTTCAGGCGACCCGGGCCAGCAGGCCCTCGATCGCCTCGATTGCGGCGCTCTCATCGAGCGTCGGGGCGTGGCCGACCCCAGGCAGGGTCACCGCCTCGGCACCGGGCAGGCGCTCGAGCATCTGCGCTAGTGTCTTGAGCGAGAGCACGTCGGACAGGTCGCCGCGCAGCACCAGCACCGGGCGCCCGCCGAGCGCTTCCCACGCGGGCCACATGTCCTTCTGCTCGGCAAGGTCGAGATCGAGGAAGGGTTCGGCGATCTTCATGTCGTAGTCGAAGGCGATGCGCCCGTTGCTCGAGAGCGTCATCAGCCGCTTGGCCTTGCCGATCCAGAAATCGAGCGGCTGCTCGGGATGGGCCACGCCCTGCACGCTTTCCAGCCCGCGCGCGGCATGGACCCAGGTCGCATAAGTGCGGCCCTGCCCGGTATAGTCGCGGATGCGTTCCATCCCGGCCTGTTCGAGCCAGGGGCCGACGTCGTTGATCACCGCACCGACGAGCCGGTCCGGGGCCAGATCCTCGGCGGGGAGCGTGGCCAGTTCCATCACCAGCAGACCGCCCATCGAGGTGCCGATCGCGACGAAACGCGCGAGTCCGGCCTCCTCGATCAGCGCGAGCACGTCCTCGATGTACTGCGCGGGACGATAGCTCGCCGAATCGCGGGCATATTCGCTGTCGCCGCGCCCGCGCATATCGGGGCACAGCACGTGCCAGCCCGCGGCGGCGAGGCGCGGGGCGAGCAGTTCATAGTCGCGCGCATTGCGGGTCAGGCCATGCAGGCACAGCACGGCAGGGCGCGCCGGATCGGCATCGGGGCCCTGCGCCGGGTAGTCGCGGTAGTGCAGTTCCAGTCCGTCCCGGCTGTGCCAGAAGCGGTCCTCATAATCGGTCATGCGCGTTGCGTCCCGGCTTGCTCGTGCTCCTCGGGCCCTCTTAGCGCGGCTCTTGGCGGGTGCCTACCCGGGGCGAGGCCAAGTCCCGCGAAACGCGCGGGAATCGCCCGGCGTGCGCGAGACCCGGCCCGGCCCCGCAAGCTTGACGCGCGGGACCGCGTGCCCCACCTCGCAGGGATGCGTCCAGAACCCAAAGCCAGCCCCTACCGGCCCGATCCGCGCATTGCGCAGATCGCCGGGTGGATCGGCGATCCCGTCCCGCCCGCCCCGTTCCCGCGCCACGAACTGCGCTTTCGCAACGATCGTTGGGCAGCGGCGGTCGGTCTCGATGGCCTCGACGATGCGCAGTGGATCGCGCATTTCGGCCGCTTCGAACCGCTTGAAGGCAATCTCGAGCGTCCGCTCGCGCTGCGCTATCACGGCCATCAGTTTCGCAACTACAATCCCGATATCGGCGACGGGCGCGGCTTCCTCTTCGCGCAGATGCGCGATGGCGGTCCGCCGGAGGGAGGGCGGCTGCTCGACCTGGGCACCAAGGGATCGGGCCAGACGCCGTGGAGCCGCGACGGCGACGGGCGCCTGACGCTCAAGGGCGCGGTGCGCGAAATCCTCGCCACCGAGATGCTCGAGGCGCTCGGCGTCGACACCTCCAAGACCTTCTCGGTGATCGAGACCGGCGAGGAGCTGTGGCGCGGCGACGAGCCCTCGCCGACCCGTTCGGCGGTGCTGGTGCGCCTCAGCCACGGGCATATCCGCATCGGCAGCTTCCAGAGGCTCTATGCGCTCGGCGATCACGAGCACCTCGCCGCGCTGGTCGACTACGGCCTCGCGACTTATCCCGGCCCGCTGCCGCCCGCCGATGCGCCCGACCGCGAGAACCCGGCGGTGGTCCTGCTGCATCAGGTGGTCGAGCGGCTGGCCGACCTCGCCGCGGCATGGATGGTCGCGGGCTTCGTCCACGGCGTGCTTAACACCGACAACATGAACATCTCGGGCGAGAGCTTCGACTATGGTCCCTGGCGCTGGGCCCCTGCCTGGGACCCCAAGTTCACTGCCGCCTATTTCGACCGCACCGGGCTCTACGCCTTCGGACGCCAGCCCGAGGCGCTCTTGTGGAACTGTGGCCAGCTCGCGGTCGCGCTGCGCCCGCTTGCCGAGACCGAGCCGCTGGTCGCCGCGCTCGACCGTTTCGGTGCGCTCTACCAGGCGGCGATGACCCGCCGCTTCTGCTGGCGCCTCGGCATCGTTCCGGGCGTCGCCGGAAGCGAGGGAGCCGCTGCTAATGGAGCCGATATTGGCGGGGCCGAGGCCGACGTGGCGCTCATCCAGGCTGCCGAGCAGGTGATGAACGGCAAGGGCCTCTCGCCCGACCAGTTCTTCTTCGCGCACCGCGCCGGACGGCCGGGGCCCGACGAGGATTTCAACGCCATGCTGCGCTCGCGCGAGGCGGCGTGCAGCGCCGATGCGCCGTTCTGGCAGCAGGCCGGGCCGCCGCACGTGCTGATCGAGGAAGTCGAGCGTATCTGGGCCCGGATCGACGAGGCCGACGACTGGAGCGCGCTTGAGGAAAAGGTCGCAGACTTGCGCGAACTGGGCGCACATCTGGGCGAGGCACCGAGACCTGCCGGACAGCCGTGGCAGGGCGTCGATTGAACCCTTGGCAAGGCGGATGACCGCGGATAACGGGGCGTCTGCAAACGATTTACGCAGTTGCCCGCGGGCGGCTGTGCAAACCGTTGATTAACGATCGCACCTCCGGGATTTTCGCGAAAAAGCCGCGCGCGTTAGCAACCCGGTAGTAAAGGCTGTGCCATGACACGCCAATTGTCGCGGCTCCCGGGCAACCGGAACCACGGCGTTAGACGTATGAGGCACGAGTCGATGACGGCGCAAACGACGCTCGAGCGCGAGGCAGGGATCGAGCGGGGAACGGACAGGAACGTGAGCAAGGCCGAGATCATCTCGTTCGAACCGGCTACCGGTGCCGAAATGTGGCGCGGCAAGGTCTGCGACGTCGATGATGTCGTCGCGCGGGCTCGCCGTGCCTGGCCGGCCTGGGCCGCGCAGCCGCTGACCAACCGCATGGAACTCATGCGCCGCTTCGCCAACGAGGTGCGCAAGGAAGCCGACAATTTCGCCGCCACCATCGCGCGCGAGGTCGGCAAGCCCCTGTGGGAAGCCCATGCCGAAGTTGAGGCGGTAATCAACAAGGTCGAGGTCTCGATCCGCTCCTACGCCGAGCGCACCAGCCAGCGAAAGCTCGATTCGGCGCTGCAGGGCAAGATGGCGGTGCGCCACAAGCCGCACGGCGTGCTCGTCGTGCTCGGCCCGTTCAACTATCCCGCGCACTTGCCCAACGCGCACATCATCCCCGCGCTGATCGCGGGCAACGCGGTCGTCTTCAAGCCGAGCGAGAAGGCGCCTGCATCGGGCGAGATCCTCGCGAAGTGCTTCAACCGCGCCGGGATTTCGGCTGCGGTCATGCAGTTCGCGCCCGGCGGTCCCGCCGAGGGTCAGGCGCTCGTCGCGCACGAGGGCATCGACGGGGTGCTGTTCACCGGGTCGGCCAATACCGGCATCTCGATCAACCGCCGCCTCGCCACGCGGCCCGACAAGATCGTCACGCTCGAGATGGGCGGCAACAACGCGATGGTCATGTGGGACACGCCCAAGGTCAGCGACGCGGCCGCGCTCGTCGTGCAGTCGGCCTTCTCGACGGCGGGCCAGCGCTGCACCGCCGCGCGCCGCCTGATCGTCAAGGATTCGCTCTACGACACCATCGTGCCCGAGATTAAGGCGCTCGCCGACCGCCTGATCGTCGGTGCGCCCTTTGACGAGCCCGCTCCGTTCATGGGGCCGGTGATCGACAATGCGGCGGCAGACGGGCTTTCGGAGAGCTTCCTTTACCTGCTCAGCCACGGCGGCAAGCCGATCAAGCACTTGCTGCGTCCCGACGGCACGCTGCCCTTCCTCTCGCCCGCGATCATCGACACCACCGCGATGAAGGACCGCCCCGACGTCGAGCTGTTCGGCCCGATCCTCCAGGTGATCCGCGTATCCGACTTCGACGAGGCGATCGCCGAGGCCAACAACACCCGCTTCGGTCTCGCTGCCTCGCTGATCGGCGGCACGCCGCAGGAATACAACCGCTTCTGGGCGAACATGCGCGCAGGCATCGTCAACTGGAACCGCCCGACCACAGGGCCCAGCCATGCAGCGCCGATGGGCGGCGTCGGCCTTTCGGGCAATCACCGCCCGACCGGCTACTATGCCGCCGACTACTGCGCCTATCCGGTCGCCTCGGGCGAGATGGAGCAGCCGCGCGCAGTGATCGGGGTCGGGCTCAAGTAGTCCGACCGGCAACCCTGTGGATTGTCGCCTGTGGATTGTCGGGCGCGCGAATTCTTCGAGACTTGACGTCAAATCCTCCAAGTGCTGCAAAGACAACATGTGCTGCCATGAACATGTCATCACGGCCTGCGACAGGAGGCCATGCTCAGATCGGAGCTGATAGAGCGCGCGGCCCGGTTCCGCAGCGCGGAGGATGATCCCTCCCGAAGTCTTTCCGACTGTCCTGCCCTCGTTCTCAATGCGGATTACACGCCGCTATCCTATTATCCGCTAAGTCTCTGGCCTTGGCAGACCACGATCAAGGCGGTCTGCCTCGAACGTGTCGACATCGTCTCGTGCTACGACCGCGCGGTGCGCAGCCCCAGCTGGACGATGCAGATCCCCTCGGTCATCGCGCTGCGCGAATACGTGAAGCCCTCCGAGTTTCCCGCATTCACGCGCTTCAACCTGTTCCTGCGCGACAAGTTCACCTGTCAGTACTGCGGTTCGCCCAAGAACCTGACCTTCGACCATGTCGTGCCACGTCGTCTCGGCGGGCGCACGTCCTGGGAGAACATCCTCACCGCCTGCGCACCGTGCAACTTGCGTAAGGGCGGGCGTACGCCGAAGCAGGCGAACATGCCGCCGATCGTCCAGCCGATCCGCCCGACCAACTGGCAGCTGCAGGAACGCGGCAAGGCCTTCCCGCCCAACTACCTCCACGAGACCTGGCGCGACTGGCTCTACTGGGACATCGAGCTCGAGCCCTGAGAGTCCGGTTGTAAATTCGCCAGATGCGAATTTTGCGGCACCGGCTCATGCCCCCACCGGGCCTCCCATTGCCAGTATCTTGTGGGAGGCCGGATGGGGGCGTGGGCCGGTGCCGCCTTTCAGAAATGCCGATCGGGCATTGCTCAGATCGACACTAGTGCACCGTCTCGCGTTCGGGCTCGACCTCGGTCGCATCGCCGAAAGTGCCGGTGTCGACCGCGCCGGTCACCGCCACGTCCATCGTCACGTTGCCCACCGTACGCATGATGTCGGGCAGCATCTCGACCGCGACGAGGATGCCCAGCGGCCAGAGCGGCACGCCCATCGCCGCCGCGACCGGGGCGATGTTGAGGATGAAGGTGATCGTGCCGGGCACCGAGGCCGAGCCGAAGGTGGTGATGAAGGCGACGACCACGCCTGCCGCGAGCGCGCCTGCGGAAAGCTCCACGCCCGCGATGTGCGCGGCATAGATCGCGACCGCGACGTTCATCGCCGGGCTCGTCGCGCGAAACAGCGTGACCGCGATCGGCAGGACGAATTCGGCCGTTGCCGTGCGCACGCGCAGTTCGCGGCTGGCGGCGAGCATCGCGGGCAGGCTGGCGAGCGAGGACTGGGTGGAGATCGCGACGACCTGCGCCGGAAGCACGGCGCGCGCGAAGGCGCCGATTGGCTTGCGCGCGGCGATGGCGGCGAGGGGGTAGGCGAGGAGCAGGATCACCAGGCCGCAGCTCGCCACCAGCACGATGTACTGCGCAAGCGTGCCGATGGCATCGAGCCCGCTGCTCGCGGTGAGGCTGAGGCCAAGCGCGAAGACGCCGACGGGCGCGAGTTTCAGCACCCAGCCGATCACCACCATCATGGCCCCCGCGATGCCCTCGAAGACCAGGGCGAGCTGCTGGCGCGGCGCATCGGCGAGGCGGGTCGAGGCGACCGCGAAGACCGCGACGAAGATGATCACCGGCAGCATTGCCCCGTCCGCCGCTGCGCTGACCACGTTGGTCGGCAGGATCGCCTCGAAGAAGTCGCCGATACCGGGGACGGCCTGCGGGGTCGCCGAGGCGGGCGGCGGGGTCAGGCCGTTGGGCGGATTGAACAGCGCGATGAGCGTGGTCATCACGCCCGCGCCGATCAGCGAGGAGAGCGCGAGCGAGCCGACGATGAAGGCGATCGTGCGCCGCGCGATCTTTCCCGCGCTCGCGGCCGAGGCGGTCTCGACGATGCCGGTGAACAGCATGCCCGCGACCAGCGGCAGGATCGTCATCTGCAGGCCCTGCAGCCACAGCGCACCCACCGGTCCCGCCACCGCCACGACCGGCTCCAGCGCATCGGTGCCCGAGAGCGCGAGCCCCGCCAGCAGGCCCGCGACAAGGCCTCCCAGCGTCAAGAGTCCGGGGACCTTGATCTCGGGCATGCGGCCCGCCGCGCTCTGTGCTGTCATGCTCTACCTTCTTGCTGGGGAGAAACATGACTTTAGCAAGCTTGCGCGACATGGCAATTTGCCATCACTCGCTGCTATGAGGGTGCGATGAGCAAACAGTACTTTGGCACTGACGGCATTCGCGGGCGCACCAACCAGGGGGCGATGACCGCCGCGATGGCGATGAAGGTCGGGCAGGCCGCGGGCATGCGCTTCCTGCGCGGCACGCACCGCCACCGCGTCGTGATCGGCAAGGACACGCGCCTTTCGGGCTACATGCTCGAGAACGCGATGACCGCCGGTTTCACGAGCGTGGGCATGGACGTGGTGCTGCTCGGGCCGATGCCGACACCTGCGGTTGCGCTGCTGACCCGCGAGCTGCGCGCCGACGTCGGCGTGATGATCTCGGCCAGCCACAACCCTTACGAGGACAACGGTATCAAGCTGTTCGGTCCCGACGGCTTCAAGCTCTCGGACGAGGACGAGCTGGCTATCGAGCGCATGCTGGGCGAGGAAGTGACACTTGCCGCCAGCGATGAGATCGGCCGCGCGCGCCGCATCGACGATGCGCGCGGGCGCTACATCCACGCGGTCAAGACCACGCTGCCCGCGACCGTGCGGCTCGACGGGCTCAAGATCGCGGTCGATTGCGCCAATGGTGCGGCCTACCAGGTCGCCCCCTCGGCCTTCTGGGAACTGGGCGCGGAGATCGTCGCGCTCGGCGTTAGCCCCGACGGGCGCAACATCAACGCGCGCTGCGGCTCGACCCATCCCGAGGCCTTGCAGGAGAGCGTCGTCGCCTCGGGCGCGGACATCGGCATCGCGCTCGACGGCGATGCCGACCGCCTGATCGTGGTCGACGAGAAGGGCAAGGTCGTCGACGGCGACCAGATCATGGCGCTGATCGGCAGCCAGCTGGCCGCGCGGGGCGAACTGCGTGGCGGCGGCGTGGTGGCGACGGTCATGTCGAACCTCGGGCTCGAGCGGTATCTGGGCGGTATCGGCCTTTCGCTCGAGCGTACCAAGGTGGGCGATCGCCACGTGCTCGAGCGCATGCGCTCGGGCGGCTTCAACGTCGGAGGCGAACAGTCGGGTCACATGATCCTGCTCGACCACGCGACGACTGGCGACGGCACGATTGCCGCGCTCCAAGTGCTGGCAGCGCTGGTCAAGTCGGGCAAGCCGGCAAGCGAGCTGCTGCACCTGTTCGATCCCGTTCCCCAGCTCCTGCGCAATGTGCGCTTCGCGGGCGGCAAGCCGCTCGAGGCCGAGAGCGTCAAGGCGGTGATCGCCGAGGCGGAAGCCTCGCTAGCCGGGCAGGGGCGACTGGTGATCCGGCCCTCGGGCACCGAGCCGGTGATCCGGGTCATGGCCGAAGGCGACGATGCGGCGAAGGTCGAGGCGGCGGTCGCCGCGATCTGCACCGCGGTAGAGGAGGCGGCTGCGTAATGGCCCTTGAAATGCGACCCGACTGCGAGCGCTGCGGCCTCGATCTTCCTGCCGAGGCGCCCGGCGCCTTCATCTGCTCGTTCGAATGCACTTATTGCGCGCAGTGCGCCGAGGACCTCGACGACATGTGCCCCAATTGCGCAGGCGAGCTGACCGACCGTCCGACCCGCGCCAAGCGCCACCACGATTCGCACCCGCCCTCCAAGATCAGGCGCTTCAAGGCAAAATGAGCACTCCTGCACGCATTCTCTCCCCCGCACGCGTTCTCTCCATTGCAGGGTCCGACAGTTCGGGCGGGGCCGGGATTCAAGCCGACATCAAGACGATCACCATGCTCGGCGGCTTCGCGATGACCGCGGTCACTGCGATCACGGCGCAGAACACCTGCGGGGTGACCATGGTCGAGACGCTCTCGGCGGACATGGTCGCGGCGCAGATCGAGGCCTGTGTGAACGACATCGGCGTCGATGCGGTCAAGATCGGCATGCTCGGCTCGGCGGCGATTGCCGAGCGCGTGGCCGACCTGCTCGAGGGGACCGGCGTGCCGGTTGTGTTCGATCCGGTCATGGTCGCGACTTCGGGTTCGGTGCTTGCCGATGCCGAGACGATCGCCGCGTTCGAACGGCTGATGAAACTTGCCTGCCTGACGACGCCCAATGTCGGCGAACTCGCCGCGCTTGGCGGCGATGCGGCGATGAATGCGCGCGGCATCGCCTATATCGCCAAGGGCGGGGATGCGACGGGCGAGGTGGTCGAGGACCGGCTGGTCCTGCCCGGGCAGGAGGTGCAGGTCTGGACCGCGCCGCGCATCGAGACGCGCCATACCCATGGTACCGGCTGCACGATGTCGAGCGCCATCGCGGTCCTGCTGGGGCAGGGTGCCCCGCTGGTCGAGGCGATCGAGGATGCGCGCGAGTTCGTCCGTGCGGCCCTGCTCGCTGCGCCCGGGTTCGGCGCGGGACACGGGCCCATGGGCCACCACGCGGTCCGCTGATCGCGCGCGCCGCACGTCCTCCAAGGTGCGGAGGGAGGAAGTGCGGCAGTCGCGCGGGTCAGCCGCAGTCGAGTTCGTAGAACTTCTGGATCGCGCTCCAGGCTTCCTCGGCGGTCTCACACCATGTGAAGAGGTCGAGGTCCTTCCTGGCGATCACGCCTTCGTCGGCCAGAGCCTCGAAATTGATTACCCGCTCCCAGAACTCGCGCCCGAACAGCAGCACCGGGATCGGCTTCATCTTGCCGGTCTGGATCAGCGTGATCATCTCGAGCATCTCGTCGAGCGTGCCGAAGCCACCCGGGAACACCGCCACGGCTCGCGCGCGCAGCAGGAAGTGCATCTTCCTCAGCGCGAAGTAGTGGAACTGGAACGAGAGGCGCGGGGTGACGTAAGGATTGGGCGCCTGTTCGTGCGGCAGGACGATGTTGAGGCCAAGCGATTCCGCGCCGACGTCCGCCGCGCCGCGATTGGCCGCTTCCATGATCGAGGGGCCACCGCCCGAGCAGACCACGAACTGGCGCATGCCCTTCTCGACCAGCGCGCACTGGCTGGCGGTCTGCGCGAGCCTGCGCGCTTCTTCGTAGTACTTGGCCTTGGCGACGAGCCGCTCCGCGACCTTCTTCTCGTCCTCGGTCTTGGCGCGGGCGAGAACCTCGTCGCACTTCTCGGGCGAGGGGATGCGCGCCGAGCCATACATCACCAGCGTCGAGCCGATGTTGGCCTCCTCGAGCAGCATCTCGGGCTTGAGCAGTTCGAGCTGGAAGCGCACCGGGCGCAGTTCGTCGCGCAGCAGGAATTCGGTGTCCTGGAAGGCGAGGCGGTAGGAGGGGTTCTGCGTCTGCAGCGTGCCTTCCTGGCTGTCCGCGAAGTCGGCTTCCTGTTCCGCCTTGTAGAAGCGGCGGTCGGTCAGTTTCTTTTCGTCATCGGTCATAGGCTTATCCATGGCCGCCCGGGCGCGGCACGTCGAGAGAATTGACGAGACGCCGCGAGAGGCCGCGGTTAGGGTGTGGCCATGCTGTCACGTCGTCATGTCCTGGAAATGGTTGGTCTTGGCACTGCGGCCGCGCTGGCCGGGCCTGTCTGGTCGGCGTCCCCCGCCACCGTTACTGCTAACGCCACTGCAAACGAGCGACAGCGCGAAAGGCTGCAACGCGAGGCCGCGCGCGCGCCGCGCCTGCGAGAAGGCGACGTGCTCGGTCTCGTCGCGCCAGCGGGCTTCGTCGGCGACCGCTTCGGGGTGGAGGAGATCGCCGCGACCGTGCGCGCGATGGGCCTCGTGCCCCGCCTCGCGCCCAACCTCACCGCCCGTGCGGGCTATCTGGCCGGAAGCGATGCGGCGCGTGCGGACGATCTCATGGCGATGTTCGCCGACGACGAGGTGCGCGCGGTCATGGCGGTGCGCGGCGGTTGGGGCACGGCGCGGATCCTGCCGCTGCTCGATTTCGCGGCGATTGCGGCCAAGCCCAAGCTGTTCTGCGGCTTTTCCGACAATACCGCGCTCCACCTCGCGCTCGCTGCGCATCATTGCGCACCCAGCATACACGGCCCCAATGCCTCGGCCTCGTGGAATCCCTTCGCCTGGGATTCCTTTCGCGCGCTCGCCTTCGAGGGGGCGACGCCGCGCTATGCGGTCGAGCGGGTTGCGGGAACGAGCCTGCGCGCTCGCGGCACCGGCCCACGCACCTTGCACGGCGGCAAGGCGCAAGGGCGCCTGCTCGGCGGCAATCTGACCGTGCTCTCCGCGCTATGCGGCACGCCGTATCTACCCGATTTCACCGGCGCGATCCTGTTCCTCGAGGACACCAACGAGTCCGAATACCGTATCGACAGAATGCTCACCCAGCTTGCCCTCGCGGGCGTGCTCGACAAGGTGGCGGGTATCGTCTTCGGCCAGTGCACCGGATGCCACAACCCCGATGGCGGCTTTTCGAACTACACGCTCTACGAAGTGCTCGATGACCGCCTCGGTAAGCTCGGCGTGCCTGCGTTTCAGGGGCTGTCCTTCGGTCATATCGCGAACCAGCTGGCGATCCCGGTCGGCGTCGAGGCGCGGATCGATGCCGATGCCGGGACACTCGACGTGCTCGAAGCGGTCGTCGCCTGACCGGACCGTAGGCTTGAAATCAATCGTCGGTGAACGGACAGCGGTTGCCCATGCTCGGCCAAAGGTCGTCGCAAGGCGCGGCGCAGGGCTTCACCTCCTCGTGGAGGAGCGCGGCGGGGGTGAGGCAGGGGCGATGCGGCTGTCGTCCGTGGCGCGCGACGATGTCGGCATAGACGTGGCCATCGAGCGGTTCGGCGAATTCGAGGCCTGCACCGTGTCCGTTGGCCCAGGCGACGAAGGCCATCGCCGGTCTCCGCCCGGGGAGCGAGAGGCTGATGACTTCGTCGGACTCGAGCCGCCCCACGCCCTCGACCCGCGCCCCGTGGGGGGTGAGATCGCGCAGCATGACCGTCGTGCTGGCGATGTTGCGCCGCAGCCGGACGAGGAGTTCGACCTCCTCGCGCACTTCGCGCCGACCGAAATGCTCGCCCTTGATCGGGGAGCCCCCGGCGCATCCGGGCTCCTTTTTGCCCTCATCCTGCGAGACCGCCCGGGACTCGCTATCCCGCGCGCGATGCACTTGCTCCTGCTTCATCCACCACACCTTTCCCGACAGGCAGCGCCTGGCTCTCTCGCCGCGAATGATCGCGCGGGAAGGTTAGCGGACCGATGATGGCCGCATCTGGATACGTCCGGGTGAGTATTGGCCCTCAGTCGCCGAGAAACAGCTCCGCTGCCGCATCGATGATCGCCTCGGCATCGAGGCGGTAGCTGCGGTAGAGATCGGGCAGGTCGCCGGTCTGGCCGAAGCGGTCTGTGCCCAGTGGACTGACGCGCATGCCGCGCACTGCGCCCAGCCACGAAAGCGCGGCGGGCGACCCGTCGAGCACGGTGACGAGGCCAGCATCGGGTGCAAGCTGGCCGAGCAGCGTCTCGGCATGACAGGCGGGGGCCTTGCCGTCGGTCCAGCGTCCGGCATGGCGCTGCGACCATTCGCGGTGGAGCAGGTCGCTCGAAGTCACGTTGAGCAGGCCAAGACCCGGAATGTCCTCGCGCAGCGCTTCCCATGCCGCAAGCGCCTCGGTGACGACGGTGCCAGAGCACACGATCGCGGCCTCCGCGCCCGGTGCCGGTGCGCGCAGCCAGTAGGCGCCCTTGATCGCGTCGGCCTCCCAGGCATCGGTCTCGCGCGCGACCTGCGCGACCGGACGGGTGCTGAGGCGCAAGTAGACCGCGCTGCCATCGGGGCGCTGCATGTAGTCGAAGGCGTGGCGCATGAGCAGCGCGACCTCGTCGGCGAAGGCGGGCTCGTAGCTGGTCAGGCCGGGCTGGCCCATCCCGATCAGCGGGGTGTTGATCGACTGGTGCGCGCCGCCCTCGGCGGCAAGCGTCAGCCCCGAGGGCGTGCCCACGAGCAGGAAGCGCGCGTCCTGATAGCAGCCGTAATTGAGCGCATCGAGGCCGCGCGCGATAAACGGGTCGTAGACGGTGCCGACTGGCAGCAGGCGCGTGCCGAAATGGCCCGCGGAAAGTCCGAGCGATGCCAGCAGCAGGAAGAAGTTGCTCTCGGCGATGCCCAGCTCGATGTGCTGGCCCGCGCCATGCGCCGTCCACTTCTGCGCCGAAGGGATCTTCGCCTGCTGGAAAACGTCGGCCAGTTCCTGACGGCGGAACAGCCCGCGCTGGTTGACGAAGGCGCCCAGGTTCGTGGTCTGGGTCACGTCGGGCGCGGTGGTGACGATGCGGTCGGCAAGCTCGGTGTCGGACTTGGCGAGATCGTGCAGCACCTTGCCGAAGGCGGCCTGGGTCGAGATCTCGGCGCCTGCGGGAACCTCGAAGCGCTCGGGGACGGTGACGGCGGGCGCGCCGGTCTCGCGCAGCTTGCGTGCGATCGGGCTGTCCGCGACGAAGGCCTTGAGCCGCTCGGTCGCGTTGTCGCCGAGCCCTCCATAGGGCTCCCACTCATCCCCTTCGGCGATGCCCATGGTCTCGCGCAGCTGCGCGATCTGGGGGGCATTCATCATCCCTGAGTGATTGTCCTTGTGCCCGGCGAGCGGCAGGCCGTAGCCCTTGACGGTATAGGCGATGAACAGCGTGGGACGATCGTCCTGACAGGCGTCGAAGGCCTCGGTCAGCGTCTCGAGACAGTGGCCGCCAAGGTTGGTCATCAGCGCGGCGAGGCCCTCGTCGTCGAATGAGGCGACGATGCCAAGCGCCTCGGCCTTGTCCGCGAGATCGGCCTCGAGCCGCCTGCGCCAGGCCGCTCCGCCCTGGTAGGTGAGCACCGCGAAGTCGGCATTGGGGCAGGTCTCGATCCACTCGGCGATGGCCTCGCCGCCCGGGCGCGCGAAGGTCTCGCGCTGCAGGCGCCCGTGCTTGAGCGTGACCACGCGCCAGCCGCAGGTCTCGAAGATGTCGTCGAAACGGCGGAACATGCGGTCCGCGGTGGTCGCATCGAGCGACTGGCGGTTGTAGTCGACGATCCACCAGCAGTTCCTGAGGTCGTGCTTGTAGCCTTCGATGAGGCACTCGTAGATGTTGCCCTCGTCGAGCTCGGCATCGCCCATCAGCGCGATCATGCGCCCGGTCTCCCCCTCGCCGAGCCGGCCGTGCGCGACGAGATAGTCCTGCACCAGGCTGGAAAAGGCGGTGACCGCGACGCCCAGGCCCACCGACCCGGTCGAGAAGTCGACGGGGATCGTGTCCTTGGTGCGGCTGGGGTAGCTCTGCACGCCGCCGAGGCCGCGGAAGCGTTCGAGCTTGTCGCGGGTCTGCTCGTTCAGGAGATAGTGGATCGCGTGGAGCACCGGCCCCGCGTGCGGCTTGACTGCGACCTTGTCCTGCGGGCGCAGCGCGTGGAAGTAGAGCGCCGACATGATCGCGGTCATCGAGGCGCAGCTCGCCTGATGGCCGCCGACCTTGAGCCCGTCGCGCTTGGGGCGCAGCGTATTGGCGTTGTGGATCGTCCACGAGGACAGCCAGCGCAGCTGCGCTTCCAGCGTCTCGAGGGTTTCGACGAGCTCGCGGCGTTCGGGCGAGAGGGCGGTGGGTGCGATCTTCGAGGCCATGGCGGACCTTAGCGCGATGGCTTGCAGCGAGTCCTTGCGAACTTGGTTGCGCAGCGCGATAGCTTGGGCAGAATCTGCCAGTGAATTGTCATTTATGAGTGGGATATGCCGAAGATCGAGATGGACCCGCTAAATCGCCGTATCCTGCATGAACTGCAGGCCGATGGCCGCATCTCCAATCAGGACTTGTCCGAACGGGTCGGTCTCTCGCCCAGCCCCTGTCTCAGGCGGCTGCGCCAGCTCGAGGCCGACGGGGTGGTGAGCGGCTATGTCGCGCTGGTCGATCCCGATGCGGTGGGCTTGCACGTCTCGGCCTTTGTGCGGGTGCGGCTCGACCGCCAGGACGATCGCCACCTTGCCACCTTCGAACAGGCGATTGCGGCCTTTCCCGAGGTCATGGAATGTTATCTGATGACCGGCGAGGCCGATTACCAGCTGCGCGTGCTGGTCGGCTCGCTCGCCGAATTCGAGGATTTCCTGCGCTATCGCCTGACCCCGATCGCGGGGGTGGCGCAGGTCACGACCAGCTTCGCGCTGCGCCCGGTCGTCTACAAGACCGCGTTGCCGCTCGAATAGGCAGGCAAGGCTGAAAAAGGGATTGGACGCGGCGCGCGTCAGTCTAGGTCGGTAGCGACTTCTTCGGCGGCCTTGGCCTGCTTGGCGAGGCGCTCCACGCGCTTCTTCTCGACCTGCAGCATCTGGTTTGCCATGGCGCGCCATGCGGCTTCGGAGCGCAGTTCGCGCTCGCGCACGTTGCTCAACTTGGCGCTGGACGCGGCCTCGGCCGCCTCGCGGGCGCGTGATTCACAGAAGTCGAGGGTAAATGCCACTAGGCACAATTCCTTGAGTTGGAAAGATGATCGGGGCGCATGACGCGCCCCGATCGAACCGCGGTCAGGCCGACTGCAGGTTGACGGCCGAAGCCTTGCCGTTGCGGCCGACTTCGACTTCGTAGGAAAGGCGCTGGTCCTTTTCGAGCGTCGCCATGCCGGCGTTCTGTACGGCAGTGATGTGGACGAAGCTGTCCTGGCCGCCGTCTTCCGGCGAGATGAAGCCGTAGCCCTTGTCGGTATTGAAGAATTTAACGGTGCCGATCGGCATAGTAGTTTCCTTTCAGAAAACGAATGTAATGCTCGAAAAATTACGAGCACGGGTCGTGCGTCAAATCGTCAATTGAAAGGAAATCGTCGCAAGCGGGTGGGGCAGAATTTTTCATCCGCCTATACCAAGATTGTCGAGACCCGTCGCAAGTTCGACGTCAGCAATTTTTGGCCTAGCATAAAAAATAGAGAAGCGACAGCAGCAAATTATTTGATCACGGTTTATGTGCGCGACGGCGGCTTGCCCGGCTTGATCCTGTCGTCGAATTTCTCCATCAGGACCGCAATCGGGGCTCACGTTACGTAGGCATGCCCCGGCCGAGAGACACCAGGTGCTCCCGCTTACCCAAGGGTGCACGCATATGACTTCTTCCCCGGCCAGCACTGTCCTTGCTACGCCCGATGCCGGACCCGGCGGGTTTGCCCCGAAGCTTCAGGATGGCGAGGAACTGATCGGCACCGCGCGCGTGCCCGACGGGGTCGAATTGCAGCTGGTGCGCCATGGCGAGGGCTTCACCATCCTGCTCGAGAACACCGAGCTGATGAGCACCGAGGCCAATGCCTCCGAAGAAGCGCTGGCGACGATGACCTGCGCGCGGCTCGGCGACAATCCTGCGCCGCAGTTGCTGATCGGCGGTTACGGCATGGGCTATACCCTGCGCGCCGCGCTCGCGCAGCTCGACGAGAAGGCGACGATCTACGTCGCCGAACTGGTGCCCGAGATCATCGCCTGGGCGCGCGGCCCGATGCGCAAGGTGACGGCGGGCTGCCTCGACGATCCGCGGGTAACGGTGATCGATGCCGACGTGGCGACGCTGATCGGTGCGGCGAGGAGCGGCTACGACGCTATCCTGCTCGACGTCGACAACGGTCCCGAGGGCCTGACGACGCTGATCAACGATCGGCTGTACTGCAAGCTCGGTCTCGAAGCGGCGATGCGGGCGCTGCGTCCGGGCGGGATTCTCGCAGTCTGGTCGGCCTTTGCCGATGCGGCCTTCACCACGCGGCTGGAAGAGGTCGGTTTCGCGGTCGAGGTCGCCGACGTCGATGCACGGCCGGGCGATGCCAAGCCGCTTCACGTGATCTGGTTCGCGCGCAAGCCCGGCTGAAGCACCGGGGGCCGTCCCTTGCCGCGTCGGTGTGGCGGTGCTCAGGCGGGGAAGAAGCAGGCCTTGATCTCGGCGCTGACACGGGCGGGCCGCTTGGACAGCGCATCGATGCAGCACCAGCGCGACTTTACCTGTGCGATCACCTCGCGTCCGCGCCTGATCGTGGTCTCGTAGAAGGCGCTCTCGCGGCGCACGTTCTCGAGCACCACGCTGGCGACGAGCTTGTCCGTGAGGAAGGCCGGGCGGCGGTAAGTGATCTCGTGCTTGAGCGCGATCCATTGGAAGGCGGCAATCGCTTCGGCCGGGGCGACGCGGCGCCAGTGCGCGATCACCGCCGACTGCACCCAGGTCAGGTAGCTGGCATTGTTGACGTGGCCCATGAAGTCGATGTCCGCGGGTGCGATCTCGACCTCGAAATCGTGGAGTTGCGTGGAGGGTGTGCCTTCGTTTTCCGTCGTCGTCGCCATCATCGCCTGTTCCATCGCCATCGGGTTCATTTCGCCTCGTGCCGCACGCGCCGCGATACATGTCATCGCAGCACATTGCCGTCGTGCCGGGAATCGGGCTCCTCGCGCGGCTCGCGGGTTGCCGGGTGAGTGTAGCACAGCATCGGGCGCTTGGATGCCAGGCAATGATCACCCGCCCCGGATCAGTCTCGTGAGGGATAGACCGGATAGGCCGGGCGTGCCGGGACCGGCGCGGGCGGGTTTTCCGCGAGCTGTTGCAGCGCGATCGCCACGGCTGCCTCGAGCTGGGGATCGTGCCCCTGCGCGACCAGCTTGGGGTCCTGCTCCACCTCGACGTCGGGGGCTACGCCATGGTTCTCCACGTCCCAGCTGCCGTTGGGATTGTAGAGCCCGACGCTGGGCGCAGTGACGCGGCCGCCGTCCATCAGCACGGGAACGTCCCCGATGCCGACCAGGCCGCCCCAGGTGCGCTTGCCCACCAGCGTGCCAAGGCCCATGCGTTTGAACATCCAGGGCAGGGCATCGCCGCCCGAGCCCGATTGTTCGTTGGCGAGCATGACCTTGGGTCCGTAGATCGCTGCGTTGGGCGAGACCTCGACCGAACCATAGCGCGGGGCGAGGTAGGACAGCGGCTTTCGCGCCATGACCTCGACGATGTAGTCCGCCAGCTGGCCGCCGTTGTTGAAGCGCTCGTCGATGATCGCGCCGAGCTTGTCGCGCTGCGCGAAATAGGAGCGGTTGAAGTAGGTGAAGCCGCCCTCGGCGGTGTCGGGCACGTGGACGTAGGCGAGCTTGCCGCCGGAAAGTTCATCCACCTTGGCGCGGCTGTCCTCCATCCAGGCGAGCTGGCGCAGTGCGAATTCGTCGTCGACCGGGACCACGGTGACCGTGCGCGCGCCCTGACCCTGCGCATTGCCGATCCGCAGCCGGGTCGGCTTGCCGGCGGTGCCCTCGAGCCATTTCTGCACGCCGCTCGAGGTGTCGACGGCAACGCCGTTGATTGCGAGGAGGCAGTCGCCGGTGGCGATGGCGAGCCCGGGCTGGACCAGCGGCGAGCGGACTTCGGGCATGAGCGTGCTGCCACCGTAGATCCGGCTGAAGCAGAAGCGGCCCGATCGCTGGGTGTAGTCGGCACCGAGCAGGCCGCCCGGGACCTTGTCGGCATTGGGAATCGCACCGCCGAAACCGCGCAAGTGACCGACCGAAAAACCGGTCAGCATTTCCTGGAAGACGTAGTTGAGGTCGCTGCGCGAATGCAGGCCGTCGACCAGCGGCTGCAGCGCGGCCTGCGCTGCGCGGGTGTCGTAGCCATGGAAGTTCGCATCGTAGAAGTAGGCGCGTTCGAGCCGCCAGACCTCCCGGTACATCTGCTCCCATTCGGCCTTGGGATCGGTCATGACCTGTATCGCGGCGAGTGCGGGGCTCTCGACGTCGTCGCCGTCGGCCTTCTCGTCGGCGGGGACGAGCGTCCATTGCGGTGCGCCGCCGCCTTCGCCTGCCCCTTCGGGCAAAGAGGCGAGCAGGATCTTCTTGCCACCGGCGGCGAGTTCGTAGTCGAGCACCCCTTCGGCGAGGACCTCGGCCTTGCGCTCCTCGGGGTCCCAGCGCTTGAGCGTGCCGGTGGGGCCGCCGAACATGCTCAGCGCCTCGTTCTCGATCCAGTAGAGCGAGCCTTCGAGCCCGGCCTGCAAGCCGCGATAGCCGCGTGGTGGCAGCGGCAGCGTGACGGTGCGCGCAAGGATCGCGGCGCTCTTCAGTCCGGCAAGGTCGATTGCGGTCGTCGCGGGGGCGTCGTCCTTCTTGGCCTTCTTGTCCTTGCTGGCGTCGCCGCCTTCATCCTTCTCGTCTGTCTCGCCCGCTTCCTCGTCGGAGCGCGGGGCGACGGGCGAGGGCGTCTTGGCGAGGAGCGGCAGGGCGTAGATCGAACCCGTGACCGAATAGAGATCGCTGGTCATGTCGATGCCGGCCTGGACCGGACCGGCATTGTTGCTGGCGAGGTAGTAGAGCACCTTGCCTTCGGCATCGAAGGCCGGGTTCATCGCATCGACCATCGGGTCGGTCAGCACCGTCTCGCTTCCGGTCGCGAGCGAGCGCAGCACCAGCACGTGCTGGTGGTTGGGCTCGGAGCGGGGAAAAACGAGCCAGCGCGAATCGGGCGAGAAGGCCGCGGTGTAGCTCGAGGCCGAAAAGCCGCCGTAGGTATTGGTGTCCAGGATGACGCTTGCCTTGCCCGTCGCTAGGTCGGCGAGCCAGAGGCGGTCCCGGTTGTCGTGGAATACCAGCTTCTTCGCATCGGGCGACCATGCGGGCTCGAAGTAGTAGGTCGCACCGGCATCAAGCGCGATGCTGCGGGTCTTTCCGGGCGTGGCATCCTCGTCCTCGCCCACGTCCTGCACCATCAGCGCATACTGGCCGCCAGCATCGGAGAAGTAGGCGATCGCCTTGCCGTCCGGGCTCCAGGCCGGGGCGCGCTCCATCGAGCCGGGGCTATGCGTGAGGTTGCGCGGCGCGCCGTACTTGGCAGGCACGGTGACGATCTCGCCATGGGCCTCGACGACGACGCGCTTGCCGCTCGGTGAGGGGCGCACGCTCTCGACCTCGTCGCCGACGCCGAGCAGGCGCGGGCGCACGTCGGGCATGTCGCCGCTCACCGTGATCGGCACGCGCACCGGCTCGCCGCCGGGCACCAGCGTGTAGATCTGCCCGAGCCGGTCGAAGATCAGCGACTGCCCGTCGGTCGCGAGCGAGCGGATCGCAGGGCCATCGTTGCGCCATACCAGGCTCACCGCGCCGCTCGCCGGGTCCCAGGCATGGATCGAGATCGGGCCGTCGCGCCCGGACAGGAAGTAGACCTTGCCGCCAAGGTAGACCGGCGCGAAGTCGGCCTCGACGCCGTGAGGCACCTCGCGGCTCTCGAGCGTGTCGAGGTCGGTCAGCCACAGCCTGCCTGCCGTGCCGCCACGATAGTTGCCCCAGGATACGAAGGAGCGGAAGCCGTAGCCGAAGGCCGGGGCGATCCGGTTGTAGACGATGGCGCGACCACCCGGCGCATAGGCGCCTTCGTAGGCGCTGGGCAGCGGCAGGTCGCTGGCGACGCCGCCGCTCGCGGCCACGGTGTAGAGCCGCGCCGTACGCACCTTGCGGTCGCGGCTCGAGCGGAACAGCACCGAGGCGCCGTCCTCGCTCCAGCCGACCGGGACGTCGGAGGAGGGGTGCCAAGTCAGGCGCACCGGAACGCCGCCCGCGATCGGTACAGTGAAGACGTCGACGTTGCCGTCGTATTCGCCGGCGAAGGCGACGCGCGTGCCGTCGGGAGAAAGTACCGGGTTGGATTCGATCCCGACTCCGCTGGTCAGCCGGATCGCGCTGCCGCCGGTCTGCGGCACGGTCCACAAGTCACCGGCATGGACGAAGACGATGCGCCCGCCCTGCATCGTCGGCATCTGCAGGATCTGTGCTTCCTGCGCTGCGACCGGCGGCGCTGCCAGCGCGCTCGTGCCCAGCAAGGTCGCAAGCGTGAGTAGTGCGAATCGCATCGTCAGCCCCCTCGTTCTGTGCGGGGATGATTGCGGCTGGCTGCCTTGCTGCCAAGTACCTCGAAATTGCTACGCATTTTGCCGGAGGCGATGCCGGGTCCTGTGCTTTGTCACAGGTGTCGATGCGGCCATCGCGTAATTACAACCGTTGTTGCAAAAAGCGGGGCGAAAGCGATCGTCCCCTGTGCGCCCGAGCGCACGGACAATGGGAGAGTGATGATGAGCGAGAGCGAAACCTGGGACCTCGAGGCCGACGTCGTCGTGCTCGGCTCGGGCGGCGCGGCCATGACCGCGGCGATCACCGCCAAGGATTTCGGTGCCGAGAACGTGGTGATCCTCGAGAAGACCGGCATGGTCGGCGGCACCACCGCGATGTCGGGCGGCATGCTGTGGATTCCGGGCAACCACCACCAGCTCGAGGCCGGTATCGAGGACGACGACGAGGACATCGTCGCTTATCTCGACGCGCTCGCGCCCGGCCAGCTCGATCCCGACACGCTCATGGCCTTCATGGAGCGCGGGCCCGAGATGCTGCGCTACTTTGCCGAGAAGACCCCGGTACGTTTCCACACCTTCACCGACTTTCCCGACTATCAGCCCTACATGCCCGGCGCGAAGCCCGATGGCGGACGTTCGCTCGACAATGCGGCCTTCGCCTTCGACCGGCTGGGCAAGTGGGCGGGCCGGGTCAATCCCAGCAAGATGGCCTATCCCTTGCGTGGCAGCCTGCAGGAGGCGATCACCGGCGGGCTCGACGAGGCGACGCTCGCCGAGCGCGAGGCGCACGACTATCGCGGGCTGGGCCAGGCGCTTGCCGGTTCGCTGTTCCTCGCGGTGATCGAGCGCGGCATCCCGGTCGAGTTCGAGAAGCGCGCGCGCCATCTCGTCAAGGACGGCGAGCGGGTGATCGGCGTGGTCGCCGAGGATGCCGGCGGCAAGGAATACAAGGTGCGCGCGCGGCGCGGGGTGGTCATCGCGACGGGGGGCTTCGAATGGAACGAGGAGCTCGTCCAGACTTTCCTGCGCGGTCCGCTCACCGGGCCCGTCAGTGTCCCCGAGAACGAGGGCGACGGACTGCTCATGGCGATCGAGGCGGGCGCGAAGCTGGGCAACATGAGCCATGCCTACTGGATGCAGAGCGTGCTCGAGTTCGAACCGCAACACCGCGCTGCCAAGGCCAACTACCTGCTCGCCTCGGACGAGCGCGCCAAGCCCGGAGCGATCCTCGTCAACAAGACGGGCAAGCGCTTCGTCAACGAGGCGGCCAACTACAATGCGCTGGGCAAGGCGCTGCATGCCTTCGATGCGGGCACGCATAGCTATGCGAACCTACCCTACTGGCTGATCATCGACCAGCGCTACCGCGACAAGTACCATACATTCAACACGCCGGCCGGCGGCCCGGTGCCCTCGTTCATGATGCAGGCCGACACGCTCGAGGAACTGGCGGACAAGGCCGGGATCGACCCCAAGGGGCTGACCGCGACCGTCGCGCGTTTCAACGAGATGGTGCGAAACGGCCATGACGATGACTTCAATCGCGGCGACAACACTTACGACAACTTCTATATGTGGGGCGACATGGACTACGATCCGCCGCACCGCACGCTCGGCGCGATCGAGACCGGCCCGTTCTTTGCGGTGAAGATGGAAGCCGGGGCCCTTGGCACCGCGGGCGGTCCGCGCACCAATGCGGATGCGCAGGTGGTCGACTGGAACGGCAATCCCATCCCCGGCCTTTATGCCGCAGGCAATGCCATGGCTGCGGTACTGGGCGAGTCCTACGGCGGTGCGGGCGGAACGCTCGGGCCGGGCATGACCTTCGGCTACATCGCCGGGCGTCATCTCGCCGAGCAATTGCCCAACCGGCCCTGAGAGATTGACTGCGGCCCCGTGCGCTTCAGTCCGGGGTCGCTGCCAGCGCTGGAACGGTGCTTTCGAGCAGCAGGCGGAGGATCTCGCGCTGGCGCTGCGCGGGCCAGTTCTCGGGATCGTAGACCGCCTGGGTCGCGATCCCGGCGGCGCTGCTGAGCAGCGCCTGCGCCACAAGTCGGCTCTGCGCGCCTTCGCGCATGGCGCCCGAGCCGATGATGGCGCGGTGGAACAGCTCGACCGACTCGCGGCTGCGCTGGCGCTGCTCGGCGAGGAAGTTCGCATCGCTCGTCGCCAGCCCCCAGAACGCCAGCCAGATGCGCCAGCTCTCGTTCCGTTCGACATCGAGCGGAAGCACGGCGGCGAGGCTGTCGAGCAGGTCGCCGCCCTCGCGGGTGATCGCTTCGACCCGCGCCACCGTCTGCTTCATGCGCAGGCGATAGACACACATCAGCAGTTCGTGCTTGCTCTTGAAGTAGTGCGACACGATCGAGGTCGAATAGCCGGCAAGCTCGGCCACGTCGCGGATGCGCGTGCCCTCGATGCCGCGCTGGGCGATCATCCGGGCGGCGATCTCGGCGACCTCTTCGCGGCGGGCGTCGTGGTCGACGATCTTGGGCATCTGGCGCGCGTGAATCCTGCTTGCGGGGCATGGCAGGCCCCCTTGACCAGCCCATCCCTGCGGTATTGCCAAGAGTAGTCGTCGCGAGCGGCGCGTGACAAGCCTCACGGCGCGCAGCTGGCGCTTGTCCTAGGGTTCTGCTCCTGGACGATGCCGGATTGTGCAGCGATCGATTGCCTTGCGGCCAGCGGGCACTATCATCGCTGCCAGAGGCAGTGGTGAGAGCAGCATGTTCGAATTCCTGAAGAAGCAGTTCGTCGACGTCATCGAGTGGCTGGAGAAGCCCGGCGAACTGGCCTGGCGCGTGCCGTTCCAAGATCGCGAGATCCAGAACGGGGCGCAGCTCACGGTGCGCGAGGGTCAGGTGGCGGTCTTCGTCAACGAGGGCTGTGTCGCCGATATCTTCGAGGCGGGGCTGCACCGCCTCGACACCGCCAACCTGCCGGTGCTCACCAATCTGATGAACTGGGACAAGGGCTTCAAGTCGCCCTTCAAGTCCGACGTCGTGTTCCTCTCGCGCAAGGAGCAGCAGGGCCTCAAATGGGGCACCGCGCAGCCGATCACCGTGCGCGATGCGGAACTGGGCGCACTGCGCCTGCGCGCCTTTGGCAGCTATTCGTTCCGCATCCGCGATACCGAGACTTTCATCGAACGCGTCGTCGGCACGCTCGAGGGCGTCATCGTATCGGCGCTCGAGCCGCAGCTGCGCGCCGCGATCCAGACCGCCATCGCCACTGCGCTGGGTGGGGGCGGGATCGCCTTCCTCGATCTCGCCGCGAACCAGAGCGCGTTGTCGGACAGGATCAAGACCGAGGTCGATGCCGCCTTCGCGCAGTGGGGCATCGAATGCCTCAGCTTCTACGTCGAGAGCATCTCGCTGCCCGAGGAAGTCCAGGCCCACCTCGACAAGGGCTCCTCGATGCGTGTGCTCGGCGATCTAGGCCAGTACACCCGCTTCCAGGCGGCCGAGGCGATCGAGGCGGCAGCGGGCCAGGATACCGGCCTTGCCGGGCTGGGGGCAGGCGTTGCCGCGGCCGGTGCACTGGGCAGCGCGATGGCCGGCAGCTTCAGCGCGACCGGCACGGCGGCGCAGGGCGGGGGCGACACCGTTGGCGAAGACCCGATCGCGACGATCGAGAAGCTGCACAAGCTGGTCTCGATCGGTGCGCTCAGCCAGGAGGAATTCGACGCCAAGAAGGCCGAGCTGCTCGCGCGTATCCGCTGAGCCGGGCGCCTTGCGCCAGCGCGCGCGAGGCGAGGCATCAAGGCTCGAATCCGGGGGGATCTTCAAGGGGTGATCAACTGTCCGTCCTGCGGCGCGGCCCTGACCTTGCGCAGCGCCGCGCAAGTCTATTCCACCTGCAGCTATTGCCAATCGCTCGTCCTGCACAGCGCGCTGGGCATCGAGGATCTGGGCAAGGTCGCAGTGCTGCCCTTCGACATGTCGCCGATCCGGCTCGGCACGCGGCTGCGTGTGGAGCAGGACCGGTTCCACGTCGTAGGCCGGGTGCGCTGGGGCTGGAGCGGCGGCGCGTGGAACGAGTGGCTGCTCGAGGCGGGCGATGGCAGCCCGGCCTGGCTGGCCGAGGCGATGGGCATGTACCTCTTCACCCGCGAATGTCACGCGCTGGGCGATGATCCGGTGGTCGTCGCGTTCGCGAGCGGCCGCGAGCCGCAACTGGGCCAGGCGATCCTGCTCGACGGCACGCTGCTGCGCGCGACCGACATCAAGGCGGCGCAGTGCCTTGGCAGCGAGGGCGACCTGCCTTTCGCGACCCTGCCGGGGACCGAACTGGTCAACGCCGATTTCCGCAGCCGCACCGGTGCCGCACTCTCGCTCCAGCGGCAGGGCGAAAGCGTCTCGGCATGGTTCGGGCACTTTTGCGAACTCGTCGATCTCGAACCTGAGGGGCTGCGCGAGATCGAGGGCTGGCCACTGCCCGAGGCGCTGCGATGAGCACGCCGGCGCAGGGACCCGCAACCGTTGTGTGCCCGCACTGCGGGGGCACGATCGATCTGCGCGCGGCGGGCTACTCGGTCAATCTGGGCTGCGTCTATTGCGGCTCGCTCCTCGACGTTTCGCGGCCCGACGTGGCGCTGATCCGCAAGCACGACCGCGCGCAGGCCCGGTTCGCCATGGACCTGGGCATGCGCGGCACGCTGTTCGAGCGCGAATGGGCCGTGATCGGGGCGATGCGGCGCAAGGACAACTCCGGCTCCTGGCGCGAGTACCTGCTCTACAACCCCTATTTCGGCTATCGCTGGCTGGTCGAGTGGGAGGGCGAATGGCAGTTCGGCACGATGCTGCTCGACCTGCCCGAGGGGGACGAGGATGCGGTAACCTGGCGCGGCCAGCGCTACGAGCGGCAATGGGACCCGCAGGTCGCGGTAACGGGCGCCGTGACCGGTGAATTCTACTGGCGCGTCGCCAATGGCGACCGCGCGCGCTGCGTCAGCTTCGAGCGCGCAGGGGCCACGCTCTCGCGCGAAGAGGTCGATGGCGAGGTGACCTGGACCCAGCTCGTTCCGGTCGATGCGGACGAGATCAAGCAGGCCTTCGGTCTCGACGGGCGGCGCATGTCGCGTGCGCCCGGGCGCTCCTCGCTGGCGGGCAAGCCGCTCGGCGTCGAGAACGACGACCTGCCCTACATGATGCTCGCAGGGCTTGGGGTGGCGATCGTGACGCTCCTGTTCATGGTCTTCATCGCAGGGCCGGTGGACCGGATCGAGGGCAGCGTTGCCGCGCCTTACGGCGAGACGCTGGAAGGCGTGCAGATCGGTACGCTCGAGGTCCGGCGCGACTGGCAGTTCGTGCGGGTCAAGGCGCGCGGGCGCGAGTTCGACAACCGCTGGGTCGATCTCGACTATGCCCTCGTCAGCCGCGAGACCGGACAGGCGACCGGCGGCTACGGGCTGGTCGAGCATTATTCCGGGCGCGACAGCGATGGCCGCTGGACCGAGGGGGACCGCCGCTCGAACATCCTGCTCGGCCGTCTGCCGCGCGGCACTTACGACGTCTACGTCGATGCCGCCGCACACGTCTGGCCGCGCGACGGCGTGCCCATTTACGCCAATGGCTGGGTCGCGGCCGAGACGCTGCCGGTGACCATCGTCGCCGAGACAGGAGGCCTTCCCTGGAGCAACTGGTTCGCGCTTGTCGTCCTGCTCTTCATATGGCCGGGGCTGATCATCTGGCACCGCATCCGCAAATCGTGACCCGGGACCACAAGACCGAATGAGCACCCGCCTCGTCATCTACCTCATCCTCGCGACCAGCCTCGCGGCCTGCACGCTGCTGCTTTCGTGGTACGCCTATTCGCCCTTTTCGGACGAGGCGCACTATGGCCGCGGCTCGGTCTACGTCGGCCCCACGCATAAGTGACGCACAAGTGATCCGCCGCTTTCGAACACACCGGGACTGCTATCCCGCAACCAGGAGCCTGCCATGCTGACCCTGTCCGTCTTCCTCGCCACGCTGCTTTACGCGCTGCTCGGCATCGTCATCTTCATCGGCAGCTTCGTGCTGGTCGACAAGCTCACCCCGGGAGAGCTGTGGCGCGAGATCATCGAGCGCAAGAACATGGCCGTGGCGCTGCTCGCGGGCGCGGTCGCGATCGGCATCTCGAACATCATCGCCGCCGCCGTGCATGGCTGACACCGCGCCCCGGACAGGCGGCACGGACCCCGCGACGGCGCCGGACGGCGAGCGCGCGCCCGCGACGCTCGCCCTGATCCTGCTCGTCTCGGTGCTGGTCGTCGCCACCTGCGGGCTGATCTACGAGCTGCTCGCGGGCACGCTGGCGAGCTACCTGCTGGGCGATTCGGTCACCCAGTTCTCGACCGTGATCGGCTCCTACCTGTTCGCCATGGGCATCGGCAGCTGGCTCTCGCGCCATGTGCGCGGCGACGAGATCGGCGTCTTCGTGCGGGTCGAGATTCTCATCGCCGCGCTCGGCGGATGGTCGGCGGCGGGTCTGTTCATGCTCTTCCCGCTGGTCGGCGACTTTCGCGTGGTGCTCTATGCGCTGGTGCTCGCGATCGGCCTGCTCGTCGGGCTCGAGATTCCGCTGCTGATCCGCATCCTGCGCCACCGCTTCGCCTTTCGCGAGCTGGTCTCCAACGTCCTCACCTACGACTACGTCGGCGCGCTGATTGCCTCGCTGCTGTTCCCGCTGGTGCTCGTGCCGCAGCTGGGCATGATCCGCACCGGCTTCGTCTTCGGCCTCGCCAATGTCGCGGTGGCGCTCGCGCTGCTGGTCTTTCTGCGCCGCCAGCGCCGCATTGCCGCCGACCTCGTCGCGGCGCTTGCCGTCACCGCGAGCCTCGTCGCAGGGCTAGCGGGTGCCGAGCGCATGCAGCGCTGGTCCGAAGTCGCCTATTACCAGGAGCCGGTGGTCTATGCCCGCTCCACGCCATACCAGCGCATCGTCGTGACCCGGCAGGGCGACGACATGCGGCTGTGGCTCAACGGCAACCTGCAGTTCTCCACCCGCGACGAGTACCGCTATCACGAGGCGCTCGTCTGGCCGGTGCTGGGCCGCGTCGCCGCCCCGCGCGAAGTACTGATCCTGGGCGGGGGCGACGGCCTAGCTGCGCGCGAGGTGCTGCGCGATCCGCGCGTCGGCCACGTCACGCTGGTCGATCTCGATCCCGAGATGACCCGCCTGTTCCGCGACACGCCCCAGTTCGCGCAGCTCAACCGCGACGCGCTCTCCTCGCCCCGGCTCACGCTGCACAATGCCGATGCCTTCCGCTGGGTGCGCGAGGCGCGCGGTCCCTACGATGCAATCATCGTCGACTTTCCCGACCCCACCGAATTCTCGCTGGGCAAGCTCTATACCGTCAGCTTCTACCGCGAGGTCGCGCGCCTGCTCGCGCCGCACGGGGTGATGACGGTCCAGAGCACCTCGCCGCTGGTGGCGCCGCGCTCGTACTGGACGGTGGCGAGCACGCTCGAGGCGGCGGGACTGGCGACGCGCGGCTACCACGCCTACGTGCCCAGCTTCGGCGAATGGGGCTATACGCTCGCCGCGCATGCCGCGCCCGGCGACACGGTGCGCCTGCCTGCGGGCCTGCGCTTCCTGACGCCTGCGACCGAGCGCGCGATGTTCGACTTTCCCCCCGACATGGCGCGCCGCCCGGTACCCGCCAATCGCCTCGACAACCAGGCGCTGGTGCGCAGCTTCGCGCAGGAATGGGGCAAGTATGAAGGCTGAGACCTCGCGCCGCGCAGTCCTTGCCGGTGGCGCGCTCGCCGCCGGGTCGCTGGCGCTGGGCGGGTGCGGCGACAGGGCGATGGCGGGGACGCTCGGCGGTGCCGACTGGCAGCGCGGCCATGCCTTGCGCGATGGCGCGTTTCCCGCGCCGCAAGGCAACGTTGAGGAGGTCGGCCTCGTCATTGCCGGTGGGGGCGTGGCGGGACTTGCGACCGGCTGGCGACTGGCCGAGGCGGGCTTTTCCGATTTCGCCCTGTTCGAACTCGAGGACCGCGTCGGCGGCAATGCCCGCTCGGGCGCCAATGCCGTGAGCGCCTATCCGCTCGGCGCGCATTACCTGCCCGTGCCCAATCGCGAGGCGCGCGCGCTGCACCACATGCTGCGCGAATTCGGCATGATCGTGGGCGAGGATGCGAGCGGCGCGCCCGTCTACGATCCTTACCAGCTCTGCGCCGATCTCGAGGAACGCCTCTTGTGGCGCGGGCACTGGCAGGAGGGCCTGTTCCCGAGCGACGGTCTGGGCCCGGCGGACCGCGCGCAGCACGAGGCCTTCCAGTCGCGCATGGCGCTCTACCGTAAGATGGAGGGGAGCGACGGCAGGCCCGCCTTCGCGATCCCCATGGCGCTTTCCAGCACCGATCGCGATCTGCGCGCGCTCGATGCGCTCAGCTTCGCGCAGTGGCTCGATGCGCAAGGCTTCACCGCGCCCGCGCTGCGCGCCTACCTGCGCTACTGCTGCCGCGACGACTACGGCTCCGAGCCCGAGCAGGTCTCGGCATGGGCGGGCATCCATTATTTCGCCGCGCGGCGTGGCTGGGCGGCGAACGGTGACGGGGATCGCGAGCTGACCTGGCCCGAGGGCAATGGCCGCCTCGTTGCGCGCATGGCCCAGCGCATCGCGCCGCACTTGCGCTCTGGCCATTCCGTCTTCGCGGTCCGGCCCGAAGAAGGCCGGCGCGGTGTGCTTGTCGACGTGTTCGACCACGCCGCGGGCCGCAGCCGCCGTCTTCGCGCGCGCGCCGTCGTCGTCGCCATGCCGCACTTCGTCGCGGCCCGTGTCGCGCCGCATTACGCCGCGCGCGGCTCGCTCGACTATGCGCCCTGGGTCGTTGCCAACGTGACGGTCGAGCGGCTGCCACAAGGACGCGGCACCCCGCTCGCCTGGGACAACGTGTCGAGCGCGAGCGAATCGCTCGGCTACGTCGTCGCCACACACCAGAGCGCCAGCGCCGGCGCGGGGCCGAGCGTGCTGACCTGGTACATGCCGCTCTCGCGCGAGACGCCCGAGCAAGCACGCAAAATCCTGATGACGCGCAGCCTCGAGCGCTGGCAGGCGGTGGTGCGCGAGGACCTGCTGGCGATGAACCCCGATCTCGAGGGCGCGCTGCGGCGCATCGACGTGTGGCGCTGGGGCCATGCCATGGCGCGCCCTTCGCCCGGCTTCCTCGCTGCCCCGGCTCGCCTCGGGGCACTCGGCGCCCGGCCGCCTGTCGTCTTTGCCCATTCCGACATGAGCGGGCTCTCGCTCTTCGAGGAAGCGCACTATCGCGGCGTGCTTGCCGCCGAAGCCGCGCTTGGCCACCTCGGCCATGCCTTCACTTCTCTCGCGTGAACCCTGCCATGAGCCACAGCCCCGAGACCAGCATCCACCTGATCGCCGACATCGCGGCCACGCATGGCCTCGGCGATCTCGAGCTGATCGAGGCCGCGCTGCGCGATGCCGCGCGCGCTGCCGGGGCGACGGTCATCGACGTGCGCCTGCACCATTTCGGTCCGGGCATGGGGGTGACGGGCGTCGCGCTCCTCGCCGAATCGCATATCTCGATCCACACCTGGCCCGAGCACGCGCTTGCCGCGGTCGACCTGTTCGTGTGCGGGGCGAGCGCCGATGCCCGCGCCGGACTGGAAGTCATCCGCGAGCGGCTGAAGGGCACCGTACTGCTCGAGAAGGCTATCGCGCGTCTGGGCAGCGCGGGCTCACGGGCTCCCTGACGACATCGGGCCAGACTGGCCCGGCAAGGCGCACGCTTTTGTGCAATGGGGCGTCGCCTTCATTGCGATTGTGCGCATGCGGCACGGTTCCTAGAACCCCGCCTGCAACAGGGGGCAGCGATGATCACGAGCACGGTTCGCAAGGCGCTGGCGTGCGCCTGTCTGGCGCTGGGGACGGTCCTTGCCCTGTCATCTGCGCAGGCCCGTCCGCCGCAGCAGGACGACGAGGCGCGTGCAGCCGCGATCTTCGAGGAAGTCGCCGACAACGCCGCGATGCTGCGCGTCTTTCTTCAGGCGATGCCCAAGGGCGGGGACCTGCACAACCATCTTGCGGGCACCCCTTCGGCCGAGGACTACCTCGGCTGGGCCGCGCGCGATGGCTACTGCGCCGATCGCGCGACGCTGGCCCTGCTGGCGCCGCCTTGCGCGCAGGCCGACCGGCTCGACGTCATCGCCAGCGATGCGCCTTTCCTTTACGCGCGGCTGGTCGACCAGCTCTCGACGCGCGGCTGGCAGCACGGGATCGGCGCGGACGCGGTTTCGGGCCATACCCAGTTCTTCGTCGCCTTCGAGCGCTTCGGCGCCGTGGCGATGAACAATACGGTGCCATCGATGGCGCTGGCCCTGCAGACCGCCGCTGGCGACCACGTCAGCTATCTCGAACTGATGCACAACCCCGGCGCGATGACGCGCTACGTCCTTGCCGGGAGCGACGCGCCACTGGACGAAGATGGGCTGGCGGCGCTCTATGCCGAGGAGATTGCCGGGCTCGCACCCGTCCTGTCCGACGCGCGGCGCGAGCTCGACGCGGACGAGGCGGCAGCGCGCCGCGCGCTCGAGTGCAGCACGCGCCATGCCGAGCGGGCCTGTGCGGTGACCTTGCGCTACCTCGCCAGCGGCTTTCGCGCCCTGCCGCCGCGGCAGGTGTTCCGCTCGCTGTTGTTCGGATTTGCCCTCGCCGATGCCGACCCGCGCTATCTCGGCGTCAACATCGTCCAGCCCGAAGACTGGCCGGTCGCCTTGCGTGACTACGACCTGCACATGGCCATGTTCCGGTTTCTCGAGGCGCGGTATCCCGGCGTGCGCCGTACGCTCCACGCGGGCGAACTCGCCTTCGGACTGGTCCCGCCCGCTGCGATGAAGAACCACATGGCCAAGGCGCTCGATGCCGGGGCCGAGCGCATCGGTCACGGCACGGCGATTGCCTACGAAGCGGATGCTGCACAAACCCTCGCGCGCATGGCCCGCGAGGGTGTCGCGGTCGAGATCAACCTTACCAGCAACGCGGTGATTCTGGGCGTCAGCGGCGAGGAGCATCCCTTGCAGCTCTATCGCCGCTTCGGCGTGCCCCTTGTGCTCTCGACCGACGATCAGGGATTGCTGCGCACCGACATGACCGGCGAGTACATGCGCGCCGTACGTGAGCAGGGGCTGGGCTATGGCGACCTGAAGAACCTTGCGCGCGCAAGCCTCGAATATGCCTTCATCCCGGGCGAAAGCTATTGGGCGGGCCATGCACTGGGCACGCCGGTCGCCGCCTGCGCGGCCGGGAAGGCGGATGCAGCATGCCGTGCTCTGCTGGACACGAGCGAAAAGGCGCGCCTGCAGGCAGCGCTCGAAGCTTCGTTCGCGCAGTTCGAGGCCGGCCTGAAGCCCTGATACCTGCCCCAAGGCGTGTCGATCAGAAACCTGCCTCGATGGCGATCCGTATCGCTTCGGCAACCGAGCGGACATCCAGTGCGCGCAGCACTGCGGCGCGATGCATCTTGACCGTCCGTTCGGTCACGCCAAGTTCCCATGCGATCTGCTTGTTGAGCTGCCCCTTGGCCAGCGCGCTCAGGATCTGGCGCTGGCGCCGGGTCAACCCCTCGATCCGGGAGCGGGCCAGCTGGTGCCGGCTGGGCTGCGTATCGTCGATGGCCATCTGCGAGCCGAGGAAGTACTGCAGTACGCCGTCGTCGTCGAACAGCGGGGCCACCATCACGGCGTTTCGGAAGGCGGTGCCATCCTTGCGGTAATTGACCAGCTCGACCATTACCGGCCGGGTCTGCGCGACCGCTTCGCGCAGCATCGCAGTCTGTTCGGGTTCGGTACCGCTGCCGCGCAGGAACCGGCAGTTTCGACCGATGATTTCCTCACGCGAATGGCCGGTCAGTGCGAGAAAGGCCTCGTTGCAGGCAACGATCGGATTGTCGTCGCGCCGCGGATCGCTGACGACCGCCGCAACGCGGCTGTTCGCGATCAGCGAGTAGGGATCCAGGGGTATCGGCGGGGCTGTTTCCTTCACGTTTGGCCATATCGCAGAGCTTGATCGGGAAGCCTAGGCTCTTTCCCGAGGGCCGCCTGTGCCGGGTGGCGATGAACAGGCGAGAATTACCATGAACATCATGCACAGCGCGTTCTTCCCGGACGATGCGAACGCCAGCGAGGCCAATGACGGCCACGACGAAGCTGTTCGTGAAAGCGTGCCCGAGGCCGTGCAGGAGGCCGTGCGCACACTCCTGCGCTGGGCAGGTGACGATCCGGACCGCGAAGGTCTGCTCGACACCCCCGCGCGGGTCGGTCGGGCATGGAAGGAATACGGCAGGGGGTACGGCGAAGATCCGGCCCTGCATCTTGGCCGTACGTTCGACGAGGTCGGCGGTTACGACGAGATCGTGCTGCTGCGCGATATTCCCTTCCATTCGCACTGCGAGCATCACCTTGCACCGATCACGGGCACTGCATCTATTGCCTATCTTCCGCGCAATCGCGTGGTCGGCATCTCCAAGCTGGCGCGCGTGCTGAACGGCTTTGCCCAGCGCCTCCAGATTCAGGAACGCCTGACCGCGCAGATTGCAGACTGCATCTGGGACAATCTGGACCCGCTCGGCGTGGCCGTCGTCGTCAAGGCGAGCCACGGCTGCATGACAGGGCGCGGCGTGCGCACGCACGGCGTCGACATGGTCACGAGCAAGATGCTCGGGTGCTTTCGCGAGGATGCCGGTCGGCGCCGGGAGGTTCTCGACCTGATCGGCGGGCACAGGGGCTGACCATGCGGATCGGCATCGTCGGTGCGGGTATTGCCGGGCTCGCTTGTGCCGAGCGGCTGTTCGGCCTCGGTGACATCGTCCTGTTCGACAAGGGGCGGCGGCCCGGAGGGCGGCTGACGTCCGTCGTCACGCCGACATCCTCGTGGGATCTTGGCGCGCCGTTCTTCACCGCGCGCGATCGCGCGTTTCGCGCCGAAGCGCTGCGCTGGCAGGAAGCGGGCTGGGCATCGCGCTGGCTCGATGGCCCGCGCGATGCGATGGTCGGCGTGCCCTCGATGGCAACCCTCGTCGCGAAGCAGAGCCAGCGGTTCGACGTGCGCTTCGGCGTGCGGGTCCAGGCTCTGCACCGCGAGGACGGTCGCTGGGCAATTGAAGGCGAGGGCATGCGTGAGGGGCCTTTCGACAGTCTGGTCGTCGCCGTCCCGGCCGAGCAGGCCGCGCCGCTGCTTTCTCTGCATGACCTCGACGCAGCGCGCGACGCCGCATCGCTGCGCTCTTCCCCCTGCTGGGCGGTCATGGTCGAGTTTCCGCATGACATCGGCGCGGCCCGCCATTTTCAGACCGAGGTGGGCATTTTTTCCATGCTCGCGTGCAATCGCTCCAAGCCGGAACGCGGCAAAGGGCAGTGCTGGGTGCTTCATGCCAACACACTGTGGTCGCAGGAAAATCTCGAGTGCGCGCCTGCAGATGTCGCGGCGCGCATGCTCACGGCATTCGCGCAGGATCTCGGCATGGAGCTTCCCACGCCGACCTTTCTGAAAGCGCACCGCTGGCGGTTTTCCCGGCCTGTCGAACCGTTGGACAAGACCATCTGGAACCCGGGCCTGAAGCTTGGAGCATGCGGCGACTGGTGTCGTGCGCCCACGATCGAAGGGGCATGGCTTTCGGGAGTCAGGCTGGCGGAGTCCATGCGGGGGGCTCTGCTCGACGCCGCGACTGCGGTCCATGGCGCAGATCGTGCCTAGCCATGGCCACGATGCGCAAGAAGTCCGACCTGCCGACCAAACTCTGTGCGGTTTGCGGACGCCCGTTCTCGTGGCGGCGCAAGTGGGCGCGTGACTGGGATCGGGTCAGGTACTGCTCGGATCGCTGCCGGAAAAGCCGCAAGGCCGATCAGGTTGCTCGGGCGAATTCCGCGTGATTGCAGCGCCTCGCCTTTCTGGTGCCGACGGGCCGGGCGCGCAAGCATGACGAGAGGGACTGCTGCATGAAAGAACCGGCCAGGACGCTGGTGCCCGTGCTGGGCGATCAACTGTCGTTCGACCTGTCATCGCTTGCGGGGATGAGCACAAAGGACACCGTGGTGCTGATGATGGAGGTTCGCGACGAGACCACCTATGTGCGCCATCACAAGAAGAAGATCGCCTACATCCTTTCGGCGATGCGCCATCACGCAAAGGCGCTCGTCGAGGCGGGGTGGAGCGTTGATTACGTTCGTCTCGACGATCCCGATAACACGGGCAGTTTCACTGGCGAGATCGCGCGGGCCCTCGCGCGCCACGACCCTGCCCGGATCGTCGTCACCGAACCGGGCGAGTGGCGCGTGGCGGCAATGATCGAGAGCTGGCAGACGCTGTTCGGCCTGCCTGTAGAGATTCGTGCGGATAGCCGGTTCTTGTGCTCGCACCGCGAATTCGAGGACTGGGCAGCCGGTCGCCGCGAACTGACGATGGAATTCTTCTACCGGCAGATGCGTCGCAAGACGGGTCTCCTGCTCGACGGGGATAAGCCTGCCGGCGGGCGCTGGAACTTCGACAAGGACAATCGCGAAGCCGCGGACGCCGACCTCTTCATGCCGCGGCCTCTTCGTTTCGAGCCGGATGCCATCACCCGCGAGGTCCTCGTCCTGGTTGCGCAGCGTTTTGCAGACCATCCCGGCTCGCTCGAAGGTTTCGATTACGCCGTCACCGCCGCAGATGCCCAAAGGCAGGCGGACAGCTTCTTCGCCAACGCCTTGCCCGATTTCGGCCGATATGAGGACGCCATGCTGCTGGGCGAGCGGTTCTTGTGGCACTCCATCCTGTCTCCCTACCTCAACTCGGGACTTCTGGATCCGCTCGACCTGTGTCGCCGGGCGGAAGCCGAATTCCGCGCGGGAAGGGCGCCGATCAATTCGGTGGAAGGGTATATCCGGCAGATCCTGGGCTGGCGCGAATACGTGCGCGGCATCTACTGGCGCGAAGGTCCGGACTACGTAGACAGGAACTTTCTCGACCACCGCTCGAATCTGCCCGAGTGGTTCTGGACGGGCGAAACCCGGATGCAGTGCCTGCGCGAGGCGATCGGCCAGACCCTCGCGACGGGACATGCCCACCACATCCAGCGGCTCATGGTCGTCGGCAACTTCGCGCTTCTTGCAGGCTGCGATCCAAAGCAGGTCCACGAGTGGTACCTGCAGGTCTACGTGGATGCCTATGAATGGGTCGAATTGCCCAACACACTGGGCATGAGCCAGTTCGGCGACGGCGGCCTGCTCGGGTCCAAGCCTTACGTGGCATCAGGCGCCTACATCAACCGGATGTCGGACTATTGCGGCGCCTGCAGCTACAACGTGAAGGAACGGGTCGGAAGCGAGGCATGTCCCTTCAACGCCCTGTACTGGCACTTCCTCGAACGTCATCGCGACAAGCTTGGCCAAAATCACCGCTTGGCGATGGCCTACCGCAACTGGGATCGTCAGGATCGGGACAGCCGGGATGCCTTGCTCGAACAGGCGCGAACTTTTCTGGCTGGCTGCAGTCAGACGCAGGCCGGCCAGTCTTGAAGCAACGCGACGCGCTGCTCGAAAGCGACAGGTTTCCGGCGATGTAAGGGAAATGTCCGTTGACAGCCAAGTTGGCCTGACAAATCGGGAACATCCGGGGTTTTGTCACAAGGCTTTGACAGGGTTCTCGCCCGATGTACCCGTTTTTTGACAACCTGCCTGCCCGATCCAACGAAACCAGGAACTTAGCAGGACTTGCGCAATCCTTCCTCGCTCAACGGTTCCAAAAGGGGCTTTTCCTTCGATGTTTCGCGTGGAGAGATCTCGGGTACGCCTCTTTGTCGGCATGGTCGCCAAACGCATCGATCTTGCCGTCTAGTTAAGCGTAGGTCTGCAAGTGGTGAACGGCGTGATTGAGGTTTGTGCCTGCGTTCCGCCAAGTATCGCAAAGTGAGTGCTGGCACGACTTGGCATCGATCCGCAAAAATGATTCAATTGTCGTTGAATCATGGGGGGATACTGCGTTGTTGGAACGCTTCCAGTTACTGAGCAATATCGGGCAATTCGACAATGCGGTGGCTGCTGCGCAGTTACCGCCGCTCACCAAGCTGAGCCTTATCTATGGTGAAAATGGTCGCGGTAAGACGACGCTCGCGGCGATCCTCAAATCGGCGAGCACAGGCGATCCGGCTGGCGTGTTGGAACGTCGGCGGCTCGGCGCTGCTAATCCGCCGCACATCGTGCTTACGCTCGCCGGGGCCAATCTCACTTTCCAAAACGGCGCGTGGAACGCGCCGTCGCCTGACATCGTCGTATTCGACGATGCCTTCGTATCTGCCAATGTGTGCTCAGGGATCGAAGTCGAAGCCGGGCACCGCCAGAATCTTCACGAATTAATCCTTGGCGCGCCGGGCGTCGCTCTCAACACCGCACTGGTTGGCCATGTCAAACGGATCGAAGAGCACAGCAAGGCGCTGCGCCAGCACGAGGCAGCCATTCCCGCTGGCACGCGGGGTGCACTGTCCGTCGACTAGTTCTGCGCGCTTCCCGACGAGGATGATATTGACCAGAAGATCGCCAATGCCGAGCGCACGCTCGCTGCGGCGAAGAACGCCCAAGCGATTCAAGCCCGCCGGGAGTTTGTTGCACCGGCGCTACCCGCTATCGATGCTGATCAGATCAACACGCTTCTCGGGCGCACGCTTGTCGATGTCGAAGCCGACGCGATCGCGCGAGTACGCGCGCATTTGACGTGGCTCGGCAAGGAGGGCGAGGAATGGGTCGGCAAGGGGATGGGATTCCTGCCCTCCATGCGAGTGGATGATGGCATGGAAGCCTGTCCGTTTTGCGAGCAGGATCTTGCCGGATCACCGTTGCTGCGCCACTATCAGGCCTATTTCAGCGAGGCCTATGAGGCCCTGAAAACCACGATCACTGAGGCGGGCAAGGCCTTTGCCGAGGAGCATCGCGGTGAGGTTCTCGGCGCCTTCGAGCGTTCGGTTCGTGAAATCGGCGAGGCGTGCACGTTCTGGGGTGCCTACATTGACCTCCCGGCATTTGACCTCGACACAGCTGCGATTATGCGCGACTGGAACGCGGCGCTCCGGGCGCTTCGCGCTAAGTTCAGCGCGCCGCTGGAGGCCTCGGCGCTGGACGACGCCGCGCGCGCCGCGATCAATTTCTACGATGGGCGCCGACAGCAGGTTGCTGATGCTGCAGGCCAGCTTGTCAAGCGCAACGGCGATATCGCGCTGGTGAAAGAGCAGGCAGCGGGCGCTAATGTCCCGACCACCGAAGCCGATCTCGCGCGCCTGCAGCTTATCAAGGTCCGGCGCGATGGTCAGGGATCTTCGGTCGCCGAATGGGACGTGCACCAGGACTGCATCACTGAACATGATCGCAATCATGCCCTCGTTGCCGGGTTCGTTGCCACCGGCGATCCGGCGCAGGAGCGCCACGCCGCAATGGCACTGCGCCCGATGCTTGAGGCCTATCTCCGCGTTGCCTTTCCAGCGGACTTTCCTCCAGGGTCGCTGATCGGACCATTCATCGGCCGCTGTATCCCGCGAGTTGGTGCTGCCAACCAGCTTCTCTCGCAGGCAGACATCGACGAGCTTCGCGCACTCAAGGACTATGGCAACAATTTCCATCACGACACCAATCCGGCCTGGCAGACGCAGGCGATCAACAGTCAGGAGCTGACCGGCTTCTGTCAGCGTGTCCTAGCTTTCGCCCGCAAGTGAACGAACCGCCGACTTAGCTGACGTTCAACGCCTCGTCTGGGCGTCGTGTAAGCTGCCTTCCATTCACCGTATCGTGGGCGACCGCGACTGGGACTTTGCGCTCGGTCCGCTTCAGAGCGCAAAAACAGGAAATCAGACATTCGGATCGCATTTTTGTGCTGGCCGCATCCGCCGAATTCGCGACAGTCGGGTTCGGAGCGATGACACGAAGATAACGGACATCGCAGGTTTAGGGAGTCGGCGTCGGTTGCCGCCGACAGAGCCGCCGTTCGGTCGTTCAAATCGGCTTCTCGAAACCTTCCGTTTGTTCAGCAAGCTCTCACGGCAGACCGAGCGACCAGATCTGGGACAAAACCGTCATTCCTAATTGCCAGAACGAACGGTCGCTTTCAGGGAGGTCGGCCGTCCAGAGAGGCTTGTGCGGCCCTAAAATAATCATCAAATGATTTTCTGTGGACGAGAGGCGAAGACATTTTGGACCGCAAGGCTAAAGAATTACTCAAGAGTGTGGTCTATTCGATTGCGCTTGAAAAGACGTGGCTCAAACCAGCCGAAAAGATTTACGCGCTGCAGAGTGCGGGATTGTGGGAAGCGGCACGAAGTCGGGACCAGGTTGACCTGATGATGGCGGCGGGCTGTTATGAAGAGGCAATTCCGCTCTATGCAGCCTTTTCCCATTGGCGGAAGGTTGGCGATGCGCTCTTTGCTTTGGGACGCCTTGATGAGGCCAAATGCGAATATGAGAAAGGTCCCAACGAGACCGGCGGAGACTACAAGGCATTCCGCAATGGTCCCGATCGAGATCGTCTGATCGCGCTCGCCGCTGCACGAGGCGATTGGACTGAAGCGCTGAACCAAGTCAGGGCAGGTTCGCCAGAACCCGTCTTTGGCAAGGACGTCGTCTTCGATGGATCGAGCAGGGCCAAAACCCCCCTGATGAAGCTCTTTGCACATGCTGCGGCTAAAGCCGGCGCTCAATCCGCACGTGAAGAAATGCAGAAATTCTTTGGCCTTGCTCCGGACGAGGCGGACTTGTTTCTCGATCACGCTCGTTCGGATGCCTACGCCAAAGACGCTACAAAGCTGGCCAAGCCCCCGCTGACGCGCATTCCAGTTCGATCTTTGAAAACGATGCTTGAGGACGGAAATACCGAGCGGTCGCGCGAAGCCGTCCTGCTTCTCTCAGATTTGGATGCCACATTAGCGTCAGCAATTGTCGACATGAGCCGTTGGAAGTCAACGCGCTCGCCAGAAGCCCTTGATCGCATCGTGTACTGGCTGACGCGATCAGGGTCATACGAGATTTTCAAGAGCTGCCTGTTCGCGTTGCAATGCGAACATCCGACCTACGGCAAAGCCGAGGAATGGGAGGTTGAGTTTTACACCGCGCATCCGTGGCTGACGCGGGGTGGCATGCGCGAGTTGCTGAAGGCGCTAGTGGCCTCCGATTCGCCGCCCAGCCCGCAAGTCCTATTGTGTTGTGCTTTTCAGCATTCATATTCTCCGTTTGATTTTAGTAATATCGATGTGGATTATACCGATCCACTTACCCAAATCCGCGCTCAGCCTGCTTGGGCGGAAGCGGTGATCGGTAAATGGCAGCTTGGGACGGACTTCTGGCAGCAGTGGTCAGACTTCAGGGACGCGGGTTGCTCAACCGGATACGGCGACTTGCGGCAAACCGCTCCATTCAAGACGATGGCAGAGTCGATGTCGGCTGCGCTACAGACCGCTTGGAAACAGGAATTTGAGAAAATTCGGTGGAAGACTGAGCACGGCGCATTCCTCGCGCTCAAAGCGTTGTTGCCTGATGTCAGGATTGTTCAGCACGCCAGCCCCATTTGGCTCGCGCCACAGCACCTCGACATCTACCTGCCGAATCAAAAGTTGGCAATTGAGTATCAAGGGGAACAGCATTACCGCCCGATCGAAATTTTCGGAGGCCCTGAGGCCTTCGAAGCGACCGTCCGGAGAGATGAAACCAAGCGGCGACTGTGCGCTCTGGCTGGCGTGCGGCTCGAGTATATCCACTTCGAGGAAGATTTGGATGCTCGATTGCGGCAGATCGCCGAGACCGTTGCGGCAAATGGCGGCTGATAGATGCGCGTTGAAGGGAATAAGGCCGCATGACTGGCAAAGTCTACATCGCCAATTTCGGCGAAGGCAACGCGCTGTGGCCGGTAGCGAAGGCCAATCAAACGGTCATCACCATCGACAACGTGGCCGTGCATGGTTTCTGGCAGGCGGGGGACCGCGATGGCTTCATTGAGGCTGCGCTGGAACACACTTTGACAGCGCTTGGGAACCGCCCAAGCAGACAGACTGCGGGGCGCTGGTACAATCTCGTCACCGAGATGCAGGAAACGGAAGGCGATATTTGGATCAGCCGACAGGGCGATGCGATCTGGTGGACGATATCGGAAGTGGGCGAACTGAGTCAGCAAATTCGGCCATCCACCAATCCCAACCGCGATGGTCCGGAAATCTGGCATATCGAGAAGCCTTGCCAGCCCTGGTCGGATCGAGATCGGCAAGGGCGTCCACTCCGCTGGGAGGGGTTGCACGCCAAGGCGCGGGATTTCCTCTCCACGGAGGCAACATTCCAAACCATCGCTAATGGACGCGGCTATGCCGACTATGCCCGCGCGCTGGTGAATGGCGAACCGCTCGATCGGTGGCACTCCACCAAGCCCTTCCGCGACAAGGCAGCAGTCTCCAGAAAGTCGCCAGTCAGAACCTTCTCACCACGAGAAATCGCGGCGGTGGACATGGCAAATGGAATTCTCAGCACGGTTTCCCAAGCCAACGGCCAGATGGCCGAACGCCGGGTGAAGGAAAAGAATACCAATCTGTCGCGTGTGGAACTGGAAGCCCTGCTGTTGCACTTGATGGGTGAACAGGAAGATCGCTGCGCGCTTACCGGTTTGCCGCTCGGCTATGCTGGCGACTGTGACGACCCGCAAATGCGCGCCTCGCCCGACCGGATTGATAGCAAGGGCCACTACACGGCGGATAACATCCAACTCGTCTGCTGGTTCATCAATCGCTGGAAGGCAGCGGACGATAACCAATTGGCGCTGCGACTGATTGGAGTTCTGCGTCAGACGGAGTGATTGCATTGAAATGGCGCGACCAGGTATTCAAACGCCTGCTGTTCAATGACATAAATCGCCAACATAGCCGTCGTTTGAGGGAGCCAACCGGGGAATTTATAGCTGCCGGTGGTTCAGGCGGCAGACCGACTCCCTGAGCGTCGTCAGGGAGCCGGCATTAGCTCAAATGTCCGTTCTCTCCTAAGGCTGCTATTTTTCGCTCGAGAGGGAATGAACAGAATTGTGCGAAACTGCCGTCGAGGGCTTCGAGCAAAGTTTCGGCGTCACGCGCGGTTTGGTCAGGTGCCTTGGGCGCGGCCATTCCTTAGCGAAGCACTATATAGATACTTCTAATTCGGGTTTGTGGATCAGCTGAGGACTTGTTAATCTGGTGCCGCAGGGGGCGGTGATGGAATTCATCAACAACGTAGGAAATGTGGCTTGGCACCCGAGACGCGGTGCATGCCAAACGGCCGGGCTTTCCGACCGATGACCGCAATGGATCTGTTGCGAGCCCTGTTGCACGGGGCCGCGGTCACGCAAGAAGGTAGCGCAGCATTTCCGGCCGATGAGTTGCGATACGTACTCGAGTTTGGGCAAATAGCTGACGCGGATCTAGAGCGTTTGCGGCTTTCAGCACTTCTCAAGAGCGAGGCTTTCGTTCTGGCGCCTTTTGAAGGGCCGGGACTGGAGAAGTTCCTCATCTTGCGATTTCAGGGAGTTGAGCCAACTCTTCCCCGTCGGGATATGTTCTCGATTGGTTATGAGCTTTGCGACGCGCTTGGCCTTGTGAGCGCGGAACCCGATCTTGATACGCCTTTTTTTGCCGATCCATTGCCGGGGCCGCCCCTGCGCGAGACGGAATCGGCGCAAGTACTGGGCCCGCTTTGCTGGGTTCCAACCGAACCTCCGACAGATCGCACATGGGCGCTTACCAGGACAGGCGTGCCGACCGCTTGGGCGCTGAGTCGGGGCGAAGGCATTCTTGTTGGACAGCCCGACAGCGGCGTTGCCACGCACGACGAGATCGAGCCGGACATGCTCCGACTCGATCTGGCCTGGAACGCATTGAACGGGACTGGAGATCCAACCGATCCATTGCGCGATGGCGCAGCAAACCCCGGGCATGGAACCGGGACGGCCAGTGTATTGGCGAGCCGCGCGGGCGGCATAATTACCGGCGCTGCACCGGCGGCCGAGCTCGTACCCATCCGCTGTCTCGATGACGTGAAGATCTTCAATGCGGCTCCCGTTGCCGCAGCTGTCGCCCATGCGGGAAGGGTCGGCTGCCATGTGATCTCGATGAGCTTGGGCGGCGTTCCTAGCCGTGCGCTCCATCGGGCTATCCAGCAAGCCATCGCAGACGACATAATCGTCGTCGCGGCGGCTGGGAATTGTGTCGGCATCGTCGTCTGGCCGGCCCGCTACAACGAAGTCATTGCCGTTGCCGGCACGAACAGCGATGATGAGCCCTGGAAGGGCAGCAGCCGTGGTGCCGCGGTCGATATTTCTGCTCCTGGCGAACTCGTCTGGCGGGCCCAGCGCGCGCGCATCCGATCCTGTCTCAGGCGTTGCGCCAGGCCAAGGAACATCCTTCGCGACTGCACTCGTTGCCGGCATCGCCGCGCTGTGGCTCGGCGCGCATGGCCGCGAAGCAGTGATCGACGAGGCGCGCCGCCGCGGTACAAGCGTCCAGGCTCTCTTTCGCGCCGCACTCAAGCAGACGGCTCGCAGGCCGGGCGGCTGGGATGCCGAGTGTTTGGGGGCGGGCGTTGCCGACGCGGGCGCCCTCACCGTCCTGCCGCTTGCCTCGATCGCGCAAGGTGCCCCGGAATCGGCTCACGCTCGGCCGCAAATGGACGAGTTCCTCGACGATGAGTTCGGCCCCTCCGCCAACGACCCTTCGTTCGACTGGCCCCGCTATCAAGCCGAAGTCGCGACCATTGCGCTTGCCCAGGCCAGCCTCGGAGCCCCGCCCGCCACGCTCATTGCCGAAGCCAAATGGCTGGCCACCCGCCCCTCGCCGGCGCTGAGCACGGCCGCCCGGGCCGCCAAGGATGCACGACTGCGCAGTTTTTCCGAGGAACCGGGAGCTGCCGCGAGCCGGCCAGTCATACCACCGTCGCGCATAGTCGTGCCTAGACGCCCCGCAATTATTAGCCGCACCGGGATCGGGCTCGAAGGGTTGGGCCGTGTCGTCGGCCCGGCGGATGCCAAAGCGCGCAAACACAGCCTCGACCGCCTCGAGCAGATTCTCGGCCCCAGGGACACGGGATCATCGATCGACAGGCATATCCTTGAGGGAGTCGAAGAAGCATTCGACCGCCTCGCGGGCGGGGTCGGTGAGTGGAGCAGTAAAGCGCGCATGGGTCTCGAAGCGCTTGTGCGGCTCACCGACCGGCCGGCCTTGAGGATAAGGGGCGGTCACATCGACGTGAACGATCCGAGAGGCGCCGACTGGCGCGACCGGTTTACCCTTATGCTGGGAACGGGCGTCATCGAATCCCACTTAGGCAGCATCGGCCGGATCGATTGCGATGGCATGCACGTCGGTACGGGCTATGTGATCGGTGCAGGCCTGGTCCTCACCAACCGGCATGTACTGCAGACCTTCGCCGCGCCGGTTCCACGGCGGACTGGACCTGACCGCTGGGTGTTAACGAGCGACGCAGTCACGATCGACTTCGCTGAAAGACCCTCTTCCCAGACCGCAGACACTCGGTTTCGCATCGTCGATGTGATTGGCGCCGGACGCGACGACATAGATTTCGACCGAATTGATCTTGCCGACCTCGATGTCGCGGTCCTCGGCGTCGAGACAACCAATGCGGCAGCCAAGGCGCTCCCACCGGCCTTGCCCATCGATGGCGATCCAACGAGCGTCGATGCCGGCAAGACCGTCCTGGTTGTGGGGTATCCGGCCCAACCAGCGTCCCTGCCCACCCGCACGGATGGGAGCATAGACGCCGACGTGACAGCGCGGCTCAATGTCCTTTTTGGAGCCGACTATGGCACCAAATACGCTGCGCCCGGGGATGTCTGCGCCGCTGTCGGGAGCCACCAGGCAGACACGGAGCGACGCGTATTTTCCCACGACGCAACAACGCTTGCCGGCAATTCGGGATCGGCAATCATCGGTGCGCTCGCGCCCCAGGATATCGTCGGGCTGCATTTCGGGGGGCAGTGGCTAACGGAGAACTATGCACACGCACTTGCGTCTCTGCGAGGTCGCGCACCCATCCTAGCAGACGCTTCCGTGCAATGGACCAACATTGAATGACGGCGCCAGATGATGCAGCCCTCGCCAATATGGCCGCAGCGATCACGATGCCGCGCGCCGAGCTCGAGATTCTCTACGATGAACTCGCGGGCAAACACGGAAGCCGCATATTCAAGATCACCACGCTGCTATCGCCGCTGGCCACACCCTATCTCGAAGCGTTGAAAACCGCGCGCGGCGATAACTGGTTCGACGAGCTGGCCGAGCGTCTCGTACTCGCCGATGCATTTCGCGATCCAACGGCGGCGGTCCCCGTCCCGGCGCCGGCTGCCGTGCAGGTCCAGTTGCAAGGGATTGTGCAGCCCCAGCTCGGCTTGCTTGCAGCCGGCCTGCTCCACATCGGCACGATCACGGCCCTGAGGCGTGTTTGTTGGATCGGCATCGACGGCGACCCGCCGTCGGGGGGCACTGGCTTTCTCGTCGGTCCACAGGCAGTGCTGACTGCGCGCCATGTCGTTCAGCCTCTTCTCGATAACGCGGGACTGCCTCTTGCGGGCAGTGCCCAGCATCTGTCGGTCGTGTTCGATGCGGTCGGACGCTATAGTCAACGGCGACAATGTGGCGTGCCAGAAGCCTGGCTTATCGACACGAGCGACTGCCACGATCTCGAACGATCCGCTGCGTTAGCCGCCCAATTTGATGCAGCCGACCCGGAATCGTTCAGGGATCGACTCGACTACGCCATCGTGCGTCTTGACAAGCCGGTTGGTCGCGAGCGCGGCTTCTACCGGCTCGATAACCAACGCCTGCCGTCCGTAGGACCTGGGGGTGGGCAGATCATGCTGTTCCAGCACCCCAAGGGCGACCAGATGCACGCCGGCAACGGCGCCGGCCTTGCTCTGTGGCCTGCGGCAGTCGAGACAAGGCTCCGGCACAGTGCCAACGCGCTAGATGGTTCGTCGGGGGGGCTCATTCTCGACAAGACCTTTAATCCGGTGGCGATGCATCAGTGCACGTTCAAGGACGACACAGGTGTCGCCCTGATGAACGGGGCGGTCCCCACCGCCTGCATCGCAGGGCGCGCCAGGCCCGATATCATTGAGCAGGTCATTGGCCTCGACCCCATCTGGCGTATAGCGGCATCAGGTGAGCCGGTTGTCGGACGGGAGCTGTTTCAGGCCAGCGTCATGAATGCCCTTTCAGGAATGGCGCGAATTATCGTGGTGCGCGGCGCGCCCGACAGCGGCAAGACCTTCAGCACATCGATCTTGCGCACGATGCTCGATGAGAGCAGCAATGCGATTCTTGCTTTCAGCGCCTCCGCCTTACCGCTCGAGGCACGGCGCTTCGCCCAGCAGCTCATAGAAGCTATGCGGCTCTCTCCCACTCAGCTTCCCGATGACGAACCTGATACGGCCCCAGAGGCCTGGGCGCGCGATCACCTGCTCCCAGCAGTGCTGCAGGCCTTGCGTGACTTTGCCGGCGCACGGCTCGTTTGGCTCGTGCTCGACGATCTCGACAGCCATCCCGTTGCCGCGGGCTCGACGACGTCAATGCTCGAACGGCTCTTCAGCGACATAGCAAGCTACCCTTTCCTGCGCCTGGTGCTCATCGGACAGCGCGGCCAAGTGCCGGCAGCCAAGCCGCTAACCACGATCTACGACGACATCACACCGTTTAACCGGCAGGAAGTGGAGGACTATCTCAGTCGCAAATACGTTTCCGAAGGCATCATGAAGAACCAGGATGAGATCGAAACGCTTGCCGAATTTGTCATGAACTGGGCCAACAACGCGGGATCGCCGCTCGTCGAGGCCGTGGCCAGGGCTCTTTTGACCGGTGCTGGTCTCCCGACAGGTCAGCCATGATACGCGATGTTGCTCCCTTGTTCACCTCGCAACCAGTGCGCGATCAGTGGACGCAGGCGCTTGAACAGGTAGCGATGCTTGGTTCTTTCGATCCGATCAGCCTGGTCGGTTCGCCAGAGGATGGCACTGCGATCGAAATCCTGACCGCGCTTGGCAAGGAATGCGTCGAGGTCCTGTCAGAAGGCTTGCCGCGCTGGCAGCTCAATCCGGATTCGCGTCGCCGCGTATTGCACAAACTATGGGATGATGGCCGGCTGGAATCGGTCGCAACTTCAGCCGAGCCGAACGACTCCTTCGGACGTTACCTCGTAGATTCCGTGCTCGGACGGCTCACTATTCCAGAACAAGCGAGCCTGGGCGAGCTCGATGTAATCCATAGCGCTATCCAATTTGCAGCGACGGTCGGCTCGAAGGATGATCAACTCGCCGCGATCGAGCGCGCCGTCGCAAGCGGCGAGCGACGCGAGGCGATCCGCTCTCTCCTCCCGCGGGGACTGATCGGGCGCGATCATTATCTGCGGAGACTGCGCCGTTTCGTCGAAGAGCCGCGTGGCGGCGAATTGCCGATCCTGATGATTAGCGGAACGGGGGGCGTCGGCAAGTCAGCCCTACTCGCCGAATTTGTTAGACGCAGCCGCCGGCGCTTGGGCGACGGCGTCCCGATTATCTGGCTCGACTTCGATCGTGCAGTACTCGCAGAGACCGATCCTACAGCCCTGACGCTCGAATTCGCGCGCCAGCTTGGTCTGGTTATTCCCGCGCTCGCGGCACGCACCGCCGATTTTCGAGCAGCAACCGAAAGCCGGCACGATGCCGACATCCGCGGTTACTTCGAAAGTGCTACCGGTCGATTTGTACGCCAAAGCGTCGATTGGTCCGATTGGAACAGCCACGGTCTAGCGCAGGCCTTGCGGGACCGCACCATTGTTCTCGTCCTCGATACGCTAGAGGAAATACTGGTTCATGACGATGGTCGCGGTGAGGAAGTAATCCGCTGGATCAGAGGCCTGGCGACCGAAGGCGGTGCAACGGAGCTTCGCGCAATTCTCAGTGGCCGCACCGAAGATCGTTTCACCGGTTGGGCTGAAGGAATGAAGGCACCCCACATTAGCCTGGGCGACCTTGGGCCAAAATCAGCGGTGCGCTTGCTGGAACGCCATCTCAAAGGATCGCAATTCCCGATCGAGCAGCTACCGGGTCGAGAGCTAGTCGAGCATTATGGTGGCAATCCGCTCACACTCAACGTGCTGGGCCTCTATCTTGGCGAGGAAGGTCCCAAAGCAGCTCAGCGACTTTTGGAGGATGCCGGTAACCGGATCTTCAACGTGCATTTCGCGCAGCATTACCTCTACAAGCGTATCCTTGGCCGGATCAGGTCTGACGATCCTGATCTGATAAAGATCGCTCACCCCGGCCTCGTCCTTCGTAGGGTTTCTCCGGAACTGATCAAGCAAGTGCTCGCCAAGCCTTGCGGACTCCGGGACATTACATCTGATCGGGCGGAAAAACTCTTTCGTGATCTTGCGGCCCAGATATGGCTCGTCGAGCCTGCCGGAACTCCCATGACGATCCGTCACAGACGCGATTTGAGGCGCCTTATATTCGGCTCGATGAACGAAGCCGAGGGAGACAAGGCCCACAAGATTCATAAGGCAGCGGCAGAATTCTATTCCGCCCATCGCGACCACTATCTCTCGTCCGCCGAACAGGATGTCGAAGCTCTCTATCATCGTGTTTTTGCGGAGCCGTCGCTGGAGCTCGATGATGAAACCCTACGCTTGCTAGCCTCTGAGCTCGGACAGGATAGCGCCGATTTGCCGGCACGCTACCGTGCCCGACTGAAGATTGCATCGGGTAAGGGGCTCGAAGCCGACGAGCTCGACACGTTGACCGTCGAGGACAGAGTGGAGGCAGAGATACTACGCGAGCGCGGCACGCGATCCCGTGGAGGCAATTCGGCCGAAGATCGCCGCCCGTCGGCAAACGCGATTGCCAATCCCAGTGTTGAAGCTGAGCGTGCTTTCGCTGCGGCCGACATCGAACATCTAGCCTGGATACGCCAGAACGTTCTCGACGAATTCGTGGATGCAGTGTTGCTCGGCCACTGGCGCTCGCGAAGAATGCCGCCCGATCTGACCGATTTTGCGATCTGGCGCGTATCGCTCGCCGTCATGGGTACCTCCAACGAACGGGGCTTTGCGACGGAAATCATCGACCGCGTCGAGAATCTGCTGCGGCAGGTTGAATGGAGCCGTCCGCTCAATCCCAACCGCAAACAATCAATAAGCCTAGCTCAGGCTATCCAGGCGATTATCCTCCTGCTGGGCTCAAATCCGCCGAACATGCTGCGCGACTATCATGAGCGATGGTTCGACGATGCGCCCACCGACACGACCGAAGCGTTGCGGGTTCGCCAGTTGGCCCGGCACGATGGAGCGACTGCGCGCGGGGGCCGGCGCGCGCGCGTGTCGCTCACGCTGCTTCGATACCTCAGCGCTGAATTTGCACGTCCCGAAGACACCCTGGTGCGCAACGACCTCGTAATCCCTTCCCATGCACGCGACGTCCTGAATTCCATTCATCGCGGCCCATCGCACCGTCACACGCTGTCCGACCTCGAAGCGGGGCGGACGCGACAGGCATATGTTGAGGCAGGACCCGCCGCATTCGCTAATCCGGCCACGGCCAGCCGGCTGCGCGGGATAAGCCCGGAACTCTATCCGTTGGTGCAGGCCGCTGCGCAAAGCGCGCCCAACGACGCGCTTCGCGCATTCATCCACGAAGCAGAACTCAGCGTTAGGTTGTGGCCGCGTGAACTTACCACACAGCCCTTCGCGGCGTCGCTGCAGCGCGACAGCAGTCGCTGGACGGGCACGCTGATCGAAACGGCAGATCGCTTCGGCCTGCTTGGCAAGCTGCTCGACTACCTAGCACAAGAAAATTCGAACCGGGGAAGCGGGCATCAAGTTGCCCGTCTTGTGCGGTTCTATGGCCGCCGCCTTCGATCTTAGCCAAAGTACGGAGAACCGAAATGAGCTTCGACCCTAACTATACGCCGCGTCTCGTCGATCTAAAGCGTCTGGGCCCGGCCGAAGAAGCGGCTACGGGGCTCGAAGGTGCACTCGAGGCACGGCGCCGGGGGCCTCGTGTCACGGCTCCGGAAACCCTTTCGGAGCGGAAAGGATATACGACGGAATTTCTGGGAGATTTTGCGGTCTCCTGGCCGCGTCTGGTCGGCGAGCGTGCACGGGACGTCCTGCCGACATCCGGCCGTTACCCCGATCGTCTTGACTACCAACATTTTTCTGTGACGATGTCGAGGGAACGCCGCATGGCGATCTTCGTCGGGGTTAATATTGATGGCTCACGTTCGGTGTCGATCGAGCGAGGCGCCGACAAATGGTCGCTCGATGGGCGCATCGGCATCGACCAACAGATCGGCGAGGACCTTTATGCTGAAAATCTGCTCGATCGCGGCCACCTCGTACGCCGCGAAGATCCCAATTGGGGGGACGACGCGGAGACCGCCAACGAGGATACATTTCACTTCACCAACTGCGCGCCTCAGATGGCAGGATTTAATCAGCAGACCTGGTTGAGCCTCGAGAAATACATCCTCGACAATACGCGACGCTGGGCCGAGCGGGTTACAGTGTTTTCGGGGCCGATATTTCGCGATGACGACCGCCTGTACCGTGGCGTGCTAATCCCAACGGCGTTCTGGAAGGTCGTGGCTTTCCTCGGCGATGACGGGAAACCCTCAGCTACAGCCTACATGATCGACCAGAAGCGCGAACTTGGAAGTCTTGAAGCCGCCTTCGGCAAATTCAAGACTTACCAGCGTAGTGTCCGGCAGATCGAATTGCTCACTGACATCGATTTCGGTCCGCTGTCCAGGTATGATGGATTTTCGAATGAGGAACGCGCTACGGGAACCCGTATTGAGGCGGAACTGACGTCGCCTGCCGATATTCGTGTCTAGAAAGTCGACGAGCGTTCCGCAACTTGCGCATAGCCGGCCCCATCTCATACGGCCTCAGCCGTAAATGGCTAGCCCGAGGTCCGGATAAATCGGCTCCAATTCCTCGTCATCTAGTGGTTAGATTCAATCGGATGGTTCCGCCAGCATTGCTGGAAATCAGCCATTTCGCGGCCTTCAAAAGGGACTTATCCGTTGCAATCTGACCACTAGTGGGCTGTCCTGCAGCGCCATTTTTGGTCTGTTTCCTGCGGAGAAGTGCACGAGAAAAATAAATGACACCCTGTGCAGGTTGCTTTCTCTCACCATTTATTGAACAATTTTCTTCCATATAAGGTTTTTTGCTGACCCAAAGCTCTAAATCGTCTTGAATATCTTTCACCAGAGAACTGTTTTTAGTGGTCGATAAGCAAGGTGTTTAAGGGCCCTCCGACACCCACGGCTCCAACGAACTGGGTGTATCGCTCTGCCAAAAATTTCGCGAGCGCTCGGTCGGGCGCGGTCATCCCCTTGATTGTGCGAGAAACCTGAGAGAAGAACCCGTCTGTGGCTTCAATGAGAGCCATGCTTTTCGCCGCGGCGCGCTTCAAAGCCGGAGTTGCAGTAACGCTGGGTTTGTAGATCCTGTCGTGTGTCAGCTCACTGTACGCATGCTGCAAAATCGTTCGTACCTGTACCTCGTAAGGATAGGCGGCACCATTCCAAGCCTTGTCTCTCGGCCACGCCAATTGCTCGGCGACACTTTCGAACGAATTTCCCCCGCGAAGTGGTTCTGTCTGCCAAGGATAGTGAACACCACCGGACCCGAATGTCGCAAACGTCCAACGTTGCAGACATAATGCCTGGCCTCAGCGCAGCCGCGAGGTGTCCGCTACTGGTATGGGTAATTCTGCCGCTGAGCGACGGAGAAGGGTCGAAAGCCGGGTTCTGGGGTTCATTCCGAATGGTTGAGACTCCGGCCTTGCGTCTATCGGCAATCTGCAATAAGTGAACGCCAGCCAATATCGGCATGTTTTTGAACGAGGAAAGGAGAATATCATGCGCGCAGCATTTGACCGCGACGAAAACAAATTCTCATTTCCCTGTGTTCAGGAACAGATTGCATGGGCAACTGCCACAAGGGCGACACTGCTCGCCTGATTGCTTTTGGCGACCTTCGCGTCGCTGATTTTTCCAAACTTTCCGTCGTTGTCACAACTCTCTTCGGGGAGGCTTGTCATGCGTGATGACATGTTCAAGGTGATCGTCGAACGCCCCCACTGGGGTGCGAGCCACGCCGCTTCTCCCAAATTGAAAAGGATACCTCACGCCGACGCACGTCATATCGGGCTCAAGCGCCATGTCCGCATCAGTGCGCCCTACACCAAGTCATTGAATGAGAACCTCGCCCCCTTGGTTCGCTACCTGCGGCGCCAGCGCGGGCGTCAGTGGGATGCCGTTTTCAGCGAGATCTGCGCCAAGCTCGACACGGGCAGCACGGTCAAGATGCACGTACGCGAACATATCGAGGATTTCGTACTGACCCGCATTTCGATCGGGCGTTATGGCGAGTGGATGTTCGAAGGCCAGGTTCTCGGGCGCCAAGGCCAATGGTTCCGACGTCGTGAGTTTTTCGTCGATCCGCGTGACGGAATTCTCAAGGACATGGCCAAGCTTGATGCGGTGCTGGTCTCTGGAATGGTCAATGACCGGGGAGGCGCGCGATGAGTTCAATCTCCCTGATCGCTAACGATCCATCGCGGTTCGATCCCCTCTCACTCGACCAACTCCAGGCAACGGCGGATTACGAGGGTATAGACCGCGTTGTAGGCCTGCCCGATCTCCACGCCGGCAATGGTATTGCCGTGGGGGCGGCCTTCTGGTCACGGAATCGCATCTGGCCCCACCTGGTCGGCAGTGACATCGGCTGCGGCATGTCCTTGTGGGAGACCACATCGCCATTGCGCAAGTTCCGGCTCGGGACCGTAGAGCGCAAACTGCAGGGGCTGGACGCTCCTTGGTCGGGCAATGGCCAAGCGGCTCTGACAGAAGCGGGGTTGCCTCCGGAACTGGCCAGTCCCGCGCTGGGCACCATTGGCGGGGGCAACCATTTCGTCGAACTTCAGCGGATCGAGGTGGTGGCGGACGAGGCGCGCTTTGCGGCTCTTGGCTTGCGGCACGACAGGGTCTGGATGATGGTGCACAGCGGTTCGCGAGGACTGGGGCAAGCCGTCCTGCAAGCCCATCGACAGCTGGAAATCAGCCGTGGAATACCTGCGAAAAGCACAGAGGCCACGGCTTATCTTGCCCAGCATGATGCTGCTCTGGGATGGGCGGTTGTGAACCGTCAGATCATCGCCAAGCGCTTTTGCGAAAGTCTTGGC